>DFQD01000087.1 GCA_002377605.1 Gammaproteobacteria bacterium UBA3498
GAAATGATTAAATCCAATTCATAATAGGTACACGCGAGGTTTTTCTAGCAAACGAAATCCATTATGGCGCACAAACTCTAGTACGTATTGCTCTTGTATGGCACTGATTATGCAAGTGGTGAATGAAACTGATTCTGTGTTTACTAGCATTCCTTGCTCCAACTAGAACGACTAACTCACTTTAACTTTGGAGTTTCCGTTAATTGCGGATCAAATGGAACCGCTAATCCATCTTCAAATCTAGCTGGCTCCAGATTTCGATGAATTCTTTGATTTTCTGACATGGTTAAAATGCCTGTGGTGCCGCGCAGAGAACCGATTTGCCGTTCGGCCAATTGAAATAAACGCGGATAAAGCATGAAGCTGTCTATACCCATTGCACGTAATCGCTGCAATGGTCCTTGAGCTTGGCGAAGATTTGAATTTATTTTGTCATTTAATTCTCCACCTGGATTCAATATCCAAGGCGCATCAGTAAATACGATGCCATCCAAATCGCGATTTTCTTGTTGATTGTCACGCCCATTGTAAATTGAGGGCATTGAGAAAACGGGAATGTTTTCTGCGAAGTAAAACGCCAGTGTTGGCTTGATTTGGCGCCCTTGTCTTGGATTAGCTACCAAAAAAATATAATCAATATCACTCCTTCGTCTAGGGGTGAACTCCATGTTGCGTCGAGGTAAAAGGTCTAATAGTCTTTCAGCTCTTGCTTCACTGGAATCGATAGCCATAAGACGTTTTATAACATCCGCATAATCAGAATCCCCGAAGAAATTTGTGCTTACTACTACCTGACCCCCTTTATCTTTCCAGGATTCAATAAAAAATTTCTGTAATCGGCCATAGTCGAATGTGTCGGGCATAAGCACTGCGGCATTGCGATGCCCCGACTCCCAAGCAAGATTCACGATTTGTGATATTTCGTCTTCCGGTGCCAGGCCAAACTGAAATAAATTGCCGGTTATTTCTTCGTTGTCTGTATAATTGAGTGCGAGAGTCGGTACTGGAATTTCTGGCAGCGCCTGAATTTGATTGACAAGGTTTTTATCTAAAGGACCAATAATTAAATCTGCGCCGCTATCTATGGCTTGATTGTAGATTGAGTAGATAGTCTCTATTCTGCTGCTATCAAATATTGAAACCCTAGGTAGTTCGCGCGATACGCTAAGGGCTTGATAGTAAGCAGTTAGAAATCCTTCCTGTATAGCATTACCTGCGGGTTCCTGTATCGGTAGAATCAAAGCTATATGGGAGGGGCGGTTGTCCCATGTTTGCTGCAAAGCCTTGAGTGGAGCCGGTAATCGGGATGCAGCGGAATGGCGAGCCCAAATACGACGCCACTGAACAATTGAGTCGAGTTGGCTGCGAATACTATTTTGATCATCCTGATAGATTCTTGCCAGTTCAATCCACCCCCTTAATTCATAGCTGTCAGCGTCGGTTGCAAGGGAATTTAATTCATCGTCGTCAAGACTGGTAAGTGTGTACCAAAGATCTTCGAATAGCGTTGTTTCATCATCCAACGGCCAAGACTCAGTAAGTTCTGCCATATCAGTTACAGCTTCGAACACTCTGGAGTTTTCTAAAAAAAGTTGGGCTCGAACAAAGATTAAGTTGCGTCCTGCCGCGGTGTTTGTGGTCGCGGACTCGGTCAGGGCGCCAGTTAACCAACGCAAGGCTGCAGATATATTATCTTGAGTGAGTGCTAATTCGGCTTTGGTCAGAGCAAATAGTAGTTGTAAATTTGAATTTAGATCTGATGGTTCACCTATGGATTCAATCTCAGATGTTGCGCGGTCAATATGGCCTTCGGTAATTAAGTTACTGATTGCCTGCAAGCGAAGTTCAGCCGCGCTATCGCCGCTCTTTAATTCTGCCTGGCGCAATAGCTCGTCTATAGACTCTGTTGTAGACTGCGGTTGCGGCGGGGCTCTTACAGGTTCAGGTGCCGAAATACAAGCAGTACCTAGTAGAATGAGTCCTAGCAAAGTAACGCGCGGGAATAGATTGGAATAATAAGAATTCATTAGGAAGATCAATAACCATTGCTATTACTAGACTAATACAAGAAATCTATGTCGGCAATTTTTGCCGAATTTTTCGAGCTATTTCACTCTTTAATGATTGTTAGTTGTCTATGAGTAACAAAGGAATTCTCTATATAGTCGCCACTCCGATAGGTAACCTAGGTGACATTAGTGTGCGGGCGCGGGACGTATTACAAGATGTCCACAAGATTGCTGCTGAAAATACTCGCCACAGTAAGCTGCTTTTACAAAAATTAGGTATCGATACGGAGCTCTTTGCTTACCATGATTTTTCTGATGGGGATGTAGCTCCGTCAATAATTGATGAGCTATTACAGGGAAATTCGATTGCTTTGATATCGGATGCGGGCACTCCTCTAATTTCAGACCCCGGATACAAACTGGTACGTTTGGCTAGAGAATCTGGCATATCAGTATTGCCCATACCTGGTGCCAGTTCTGTAACTGCTGCATTAAGTGTTTCTGGATTGGAGACTGATCGATTCGCATTCGAAGGATTTTTGCCGAAGAAAACTAGAGCTCGGCAAAAATTTCTTCAAGGTTTAAAAAAAGAAAAAAGAACTGTTGTACTATTTGAGTCAACTCACCGTATCCTAGATTGTTTACGAGATATGGAGGAAATATTTCCTATTGGTAAACAAGTTTTTGTTGCCAGGGAACTAAGCAAAAAGTTTGAAACTCATTTCCTTGGATCAGCATCGGAATGTTTGCAATGGGTTGAATCTGACAAGAATCAACAAAAAGGCGAATTTGTACTAGTCGTCCAAGGAAGTAACGAGTCAGAGATTGAAGCCGCAAGACAGGTAGCTGCGCTTAAAATTTTAGAGTTACTAGGGGATTCCGTATCTATCAAAGATGCGGTTGCAATTGCCAGCGAAATCAGTGGCGCGCGGAAGAATCAGCTTTATGAGAAAGCTCTAGCGAGCAAGTCTTAATCTTATAATTGTTGTACCCTATTGTTTGTAAATACTTTCTCTATTAGTCTGGCTTCGAGTCAGCTGGACAATTGCTGTTTGCATTTCTTCGAATTTCGCTAGGCGATTTTCGAGGTGGTAGATAGAGGAAAGTCCGGGCTCCATAGAGCAGAGTGCCAGGTAACACCTGGGGGGTGCGAACCCACGGCTAGTGCAACAGAAAATATACCGCTGTCTGTTTAACAGAAAGTAAGGGTGAAATGGTGCGGTAAGAGCGCACCGCACGACTGGTAACAGTTCGTGGCTAGGTAAACCCCACTCGGAGCAAGGCCAAATAGGAATCCATAAATGTTGCTCGCATTGGATTCGGGTAGGCCGCTAGAGGCCTGTGGTGACGCAGGTTTGAGATGAATAATTGTCCTCGACAGAACCCGGCTTACAGGCTGACTCGTTTTTACAAATTTCCGGAAAAGTCCTGTAAATTCAAACACTTCTTAAGAATTTACTTTAAATAAAGCGCCTAGAGAGTTGTATCTTCTAGATTTATTGATTCAACAACCCTGCAAGATCTCGTCAAGATCACCACATTTAGCGGCAAGATCCCGCTCTTTCTTTAAAAAATCAGCCAAATAGTGCTTGCACACTGGTTTAAGTGCACCTATAGTGTATCGTAGTGGAGAAAAGTGGTTATTTTTGTTTTATTGTGGGAAAGAGTGGAAAAATCTCCATAAGACCTATCCAATAATAAATGGGGACAGCGGGTGTTTCGCGGTATTAATACCATCAATCTGGATGCGAAAGGGCGTATGGCAATGCCTGCGCGCTATCGGGAGCAATTGATCAAACATTGTTCTGGCCATCTTGTGGTTACGATTGATACCGATCATCGGTGTCTTCTTCTCTATCCCCTTGTCGAATGGGAGCAAATTGAACGGGAAATCGAATCACTTTCACGCTTCGACCCAAGCTCGAACCGAGTAAAACATTTACTCATTGGTCATGCTAATGACCTGGAATTAGACAGCAGCGGACGGATTTTGTTGCCGCAAGAATTAAGACTTTATGCCCAATTAGAGAAACATGTGTGCCTGATCGGGCAGGGCAAGAAATTAGAGATTTGGAACCAGAATGTTTGGAACGAACAACGCGACCAGTGGTTAACCGAATCGACTACAGAGGGAGAGTTACCAGAAAAACTTAGAACACTAGCGCTCTAGGAATACTAAGGATGCTAAAAGGAACACTTCATCAAACTGTGCTCCAAGCTGAAGCGATAGAAGCTCTAGCAATCAAAAAGGATGGCTACTACATAGATGCAACATTTGGACGGGGTGGACATAGTAAGGCGATTTTAAGTTCGCTCAGCGAAAAAGGCTGTTTAATCGCTATCGATAGAGATCCTGAAGCGATAATACATGCCAATAAGTTGAAAGATCAGGATTCGAAGTTGCAAGTCGTTCAGGCTACTTTCGGAGAGATTGGGAAACTCAAAGAAACTGAAGAACTGAGAGGAAAGATTGATGGGATATTGTTTGATCTCGGAGTTTCCTCTCCTCAGTTAGACAATCCAGTTAGAGGCTTTAGTTTTATGCACGACGGACCATTGGATATGCGTATGAATCAAATGGATGAGTTAAGTGCCGCTCAATGGATAAACACTGCAAATGAAAAGGAGATTGCAGATGTGCTGTTTAGATTTGGTGAAGAAAGACATTCGCGTCGGATGGCTAAACGCATTGTCGAAGCCAGGCGAGAAAAAGCGATTGAGACAACCGGGCAACTTGCAGAATTAGTAAAAGCAGCTAACCCAGCTTGGGAAAAAGAAAAGCATCCGGCAACACGGGCTTTTCAAGCTATTCGGATTCGTATCAATAATGAACTCGAGCAGATTGATAATGCATTAAGTGAAGCGGTCGGGTTACTGAGAGCTGAAGGCCGTTTAGTGGTTATCAGTTTCCACTCGTTGGAAGATAGAATTGTTAAAAATTTTATAACGAATAAAGCTAGAGGCGACAACTTTCCCCGAGATTTGCCAGTTACTGCGGAAAAATTGAATCCGACATTAAAAAAAATCGGGAAAGCGATAAGAGCAAACAGAATCGAAGTTTTAAATAATCCAAGAGCAAGGAGTGCAGTTATGCGGGTAGCGGAGAAAACTGCCTGATTTAGACCTATAAGTGGAGCACTAGCGAATGAGTAAACTCGCCCAAATAGTAGTCGGTGAAACTGCAAGCGAAAAGTTGAAGGAAGCGCAAAGCGGCGGCGCTGAACCCTACCTAAAAAAGAAACAGGAAGACGAAATCAGAATGAAGCTAGATGAGTTCGCCAAGGAATTGTCTCAGGCTAAGAAGCAAAGAGATAGGAAATAGACGCCGTTCGAAGTGATTAAAAATGAGAGCAAGAGGCCTTCAGTCTAAATCTCGTATTCCTTTGCAGAAAGGTCGGCCTCAAATCCCTTCAATAATTCAATGGGCTGGCATTAACAAACCAGTAACTTTAGGGCTGACAATTTTGCTTACCTGTACAGTTAGCGCAGGTTTATCAGTTGTTCTCACAACCCATCAAAATAGGTTCGCTTTTAATGAACTGCAAGAGCTTAAAGATCATGCGAACCAATTGGAAACAGAGTGGGGCCAATTACTTATTGAGCAAAGTACGTTCGGTGTAGAAGGCCGCATCGAACAAAAAGCAATTGAGCAATTACAAATGCAACTTCCTGAGTTGTCTGAGATCGTGATGGTGAGTCGTGACTGAATCTGGAGCGAATTCAATGTTCAAACATTGGCGCCTGTATTTGGTGCTGTTTGTCATGTTCTTGTGTGTAGTGGCTATTGCCTGGAAGGTTAGTATATTGCATATCACTGATCGTGATTTCTTACAGGATCAGGGAGATGCTCGTACAATTCGAACAGTTCCGCTGGTTGCCAATCGGGGATTAATTACGGATCGCAACGGCGAACCTCTTGCGGTGAGTACTCCAGTGCAATCTATTTGGGTAAATCCAAGCGAGATGGCAGAAGAAGATGCAGCAATTGCAATCTTGGCGCAGGAGCTAGAATTAAATGCTGAAGCATTAGCTAGCAACATCAAGAGTAACTCTTCGAGAGAGTTTCTCTATGTCAAACGTCGTCTCCCACCGGCAGAAGCTGATCGCATTCTTGAATTAGGGATCGATGGAGTCTACTCCCAGCAAGAATACCAAAGGTTCTACCCTCAGGGCGAGGTGACTGCTCATCTGATTGGCTTTAGCAATGTGGACGACGTTGGTCAGGAAGGTCTGGAACTAACTTACGACGACTGGTTGCAAGGAAGACCTGGTCGACGTCAGGTAATGAAAGATCGTCGTGGCCATATTATTGAAGAGTTAAATACCATTCAAACTGCGCAACCTGGGAAAAGTTTAGAGCTCAGTATTGATTTCCGCCTGCAAAACATCGCTTATCGAGAGCTTAAAGAAGAATTCATTATTCGCCGAGCTAAAGCCGCTTCAATCGTCGTTTTAGATGTCGATACGGGAGAAGTATTAGCGATAGCAAATCAGCCTTCTTACAATCCTCATAACAAAGCCAATATGACTGACTTTAGCGTTCTTCGTAATCGAGCGATAACCGATGTTATTGAGCCTGGGTCTACAGTTAAAGCATTCACTATTGCTGCAGCGTTGGAGTCTGGTTTATATACTCCGGGAACGATCATCGAAACTAGTCCTGGTTGGATGATGGTTGGAGGGAACGAAGTAAAAGACCTGTTTAATTATGGAACATTAACTACAACTGGTGTGATAACCAAATCCAGCAATATTGGATCGAGCAAAATCGCATTAGATATCGGTGCCGAACCTATTAGAGATGTGCTTGAGCGGGTGGGTTTTGGTGAAGTGTTAGGCACGGGATTTCCGGGGGAAAGATCAGGAGTTCTTCCTAACCCTCGCCGCTGGGGTCGGCACCCTACCGCAACCTTTTCGTTTGGATATGGGCTATCTGCTACTGCCTTGCAGCTAGCACAAGCTTATTCTGTTCTGGCAGACGGTGGTATCCGTAAACCAGTTTCATTACTGAAGCTGGATGAAGGTCAAGTCAGTGCTTTACCCAGAGAACAGGCTGTTAACCCGGACATAGCCAATGCAGTTCGCTCCATGTTGGGCACAGTTGTTGATGCCAGCAGAGGTGGATCGGCTTTAGAGGCAAACGTACCGTTCTACTCAGTTGCTGGTAAAACCGGAACTGCTCATGTTGTTGGAGAACAAGGATATGAAGACAACTTGCACAATTCGCTATTCGTCGGAATGGCGCCAGCATCAGATCCTGAATTTATAATCGTAGTAATAGTTAATGAGCCAAAAGGTGAAGAGCACTATGGGGGTCAGGTTGCAGCTCCAGTTTTTTCCCGAGTAGCAGCAGGTGCATTGCGCATTCTGAATATTTCTCCAGACTCTATTCCTAAAGAACAATCATTGGAACTTTCTGCTTTGTAACGATGAACACGGCTGAGAATTTAAATTCACAGGCATCAATATTGGATCTTATCGAAGGGATAAAAGAATTAAGTGACACTGAAAAAAGCGCCCTCGAAGTAGTTGTAAGTGGTGTGCAAATGGATAGTCGATTACTGCAGAAGGGAGATCTATTTATTGCCTGCTTTGGAAGAAATCACGATGCACGAAACTATATTGATCAGGCTATTAAAGATGGTTGCAGTGCGGTATTCGCAGAATCTGATAACAACTGGCAAGGGATAGAATTTAGGGAAAATGTCCCTGTAATTGCGATTGACAACCTTTCAGCACATATAAGTGAAATTTCAGCAAGATTTTATAACCAACCAAGCACGAAGCTTTCCGTAATTGGAATTACAGGAACCAATGGTAAAACAAGTTGCAGTCAGTTTATTGCGCAATCATTAACCGAGCTTGGGTTCAGATGTGGTGTTATTGGAACCTTGGGTTACGGAATCTGCGGTGAGTTAAAGGAAACGCAGTTAACAACTCCCGATGCTGTCTTTACCCAGATGGCATTAGCGGAAATGGCAAGTCAAAGCATTGATCCGGTTGTTATGGAAGTTTCTTCTGTTGGGTTGCATCAAAAGCGAGTTCGATCTGTGGAATTCAATTCAGCAATCTTTACTAATCTTACTCGCGACCATCTTGATTATCATGAATCGATGGAAGTTTATGGTGAAAACAAGAAAAAGCTTTTCACTATGCCTGGTTTAGCCGCAGCAATCATTAATCTCGACGATCCGTTTGCTTTTTCTATCCTCAATAACATTTCTTCAGATGTGGAAATAATAACTTACAGTCTGAAAAACAAGGTTGCGACAGTATTTGCAGATTCAATCGCGCTCACACCAAGCGGCTTTAATGCATCAGTAGTTACTCCAATAGGTAACGCCAATCTTAGTGGAAAGCTAATTGGTTACTTCAATTTTAGTAATGTACTGGCAGTTATTGCAGCTTTATTGCATTACCTGGCACGACAAAAAGAAATCAGTATAGAAACAATTTGTGAAACTGTATCAAAACTACAACCAGTTGATGGCCGCATGGAAATCATTGATGGGAGCACTGAAATTACTGTAGTTGTGGACTATGCCCATACTCCCGATGGGCTACGTAGTGCTCTTATTGCGCTGAAAGATCACTTCGCTGGAGAAATCTGGTGTGTATTTGGTTGCGGGGGTAATCGCGATAAAGGCAAGCGTCCACTCATGGGCGAGATTGCAGAGACTTTTGCAAATCGGCTCATTATTACCGATGACAATCCGCGCAATGAGCGAGGCGACGAAATCGTTGAGCATATATTAAGTGGAATCACTAATCCGGGAGCAGTTACTGTGGTTAGAGACAGGGCCGAGGCAATTAGTTTCGCTATTAAAAATGCAAATGCGAGTGATGTTGTTTTGGTAGCTGGCAAAGGCCATGAGACATATCAGGATATCGCCGGCGTGAAAAATATTTTTAGCGATGCCAAACAAGTTCGATTGGCATTACAGGAAAGAGAAAGTAAGCGGAGTAAGTAAGCCTTTTGATTGGAACGATGATGTTATCAACTTTAGCCGAGCGATTGGGCGGCAAAAGATTTGGGGTCGATGTAGAAGTTTCTATGTTGTCTACTGATACTCGAACGCTCAAAAAGGGAGATGCTTACCTGGCTTTGGTCGGAGAGAATTTTAATGGTAATAAATTTGTCAATGATGCATTTTCCAAGGGAGCAGTAGCCGCAATCATTTCCGAGTCTGGCTTAGAAAACTCCCAGCCATTGATTCAAGTTAAAGATACACATATTGCCTTAGGAAAAATTGCTTCTCTATCTAGGCAAAAAAGTATTGCAAAAGTCATCGCCCTTACTGGTAGTCAAGGTAAAACCACGGTCAAGGAAATGATTGGTGCAATTCTAGACTGCGAAGGTGAAACACTCATTACTCAGGCTAATCTAAATAATACGATTGGTGTGCCTCTTACCCTTTTGCAGATAAATGAAAGTCATAAATATGCAGTGATTGAGATGGGCGCAGACTGTCATGGTGAGATCGAGTTTAGCGCCACTATAACAATGCCTGACGTAGCACTCCTAACAAATGCTAGCGCTGCTCATATTGAAGGGTTTGGAAGTCTTCAAGGAATCGTTCAGGCGAAAGGAGAAATAATTGACCCAACTCCCGAAGGTGCCAGCATCATTCTCAATGCCGATGACCCTTATGTAGATCAATGGATACAGAGAGCGGGCAATCGAAATGTGCTTTTATTTAGCGAAGGGACTTCAAGTGCTGATTGCTATGCCAAAAACATTGAAGTCGCTGAAAAGGGGGATACCAGTTTTGTTTTGCATACTCCTCAAGGTGAGGAACGAATTGGTTTAAAAGTTTTGGGCCGACACAATGTAATAAACGCCACGGCCGCGGCACTTGCCGCACAAACAAGTGGCGCAAGTCTAGCCTCGATTAAAAAAGGTCTTGAGTCTCTTGATCCAGTTCGGCACCGACTTAATCCTATTGTTGGTTTGCGAGATTGCTGTGTTATTGATGATACCTATAACGCTAGTCCAAATTCCTTTAAGGCTGCAATTGACGTGTTGATTTCTTTCCCGGAGAAAAAAGTCTTAGTGGTCGGAGACATGAAAGAGCTAGGAACTGAGGCTGAAGACTCTCATCGACAAGTTGGAGCCTACGCTGCTGATGCGGGTGTCGAAGATCTTTGGGCAGTTGGTGAGTTAAGTAAACATACAGCCGAAGGCTTTGGGCCCAATAGCAAACTTTTTGATTCCATGCAGGAATTAATTTCTGCATGTAAATCTGTGGCAGATCATGACGTAGTGTTTTTGATAAAAGGATCTCGAGGAGCGCACATGGAAGAAGTGGTTGTGGAATTAACAGCAGGTGGGGGCGACTAATGTTAGTTTGGCTATCAGATTACCTAATGCAATACGATAACAATTTTGCAGTGCTGCAATACATAACTGTGCGTGGGATTTTTAGTGTGCTCACTGCCTTATTTGTTTCATTGATTATTGGTCCCTATATGATTCGTCGATTGAACTACCACCAGATCGGCCAGGTAGTTCGTGATGATGGCCCGGAGACTCATTTTAGTAAAGCGGGCACGCCAACAATGGGTGGCGCGCTTATCTTAGTTAGTATTGCCGCGAGTACTTTGCTTTGGTCGGACTTAGCTAATCACTACGTTTGGATTGTTCTATTAGTAACTATGTTGTTCGGTGCAGTTGGTTGGGTTGATGATTACCGCAAAGTTTTCGAGCAAGATTCCGCCGGACTACCTGCTAGATGGAAACTTTTTTGGCAGACAATTATTGGTCTTACTGCCGCAATCGTACTTTATTACACCGCAATTAGTCCGATTGAAATTGAATACATTATTCCGTTTTTTAAAGACGTGGCAATCAATTTGGGAGTTCTATACGTCGTAATTAGCGCCTTTGTCATAGTTGGTTTTAGTAACGCGGTAAATCTTACGGATGGATTAGATGGCTTAGCCATTCTGCCAACTGTAATGGTGGGCGGGGCATTGGGCATAATCGCTTATCTAGCCGGGCACGCGGAATTTTCTGCCTACCTAAATATTCCTACTGTTTCGGGTTCGGGAGAAGTTGTAATTTTTGCTGGTGCATTGGTTGGTGCTGGTATGGGGTTTCTATGGTTTAACACTTACCCCGCACAGATTTTTATGGGCGATGTAGGGGCTTTAGCTTTAGGTGCTGCTCTGGGAGTAATGGCTATTGTTTCGCGCCACGAAATTGTACTGTTCATTATGGGTGGCGTTTTTGTGATGGAGACCGCCTCGGTAATTTTGCAGGTTGCATCGTTTAAGTTAACCGGCAAACGAATTTTCCGAATGGCTCCTCTGCATCATCATTTTGAATTAAAAGGATGGCCTGAGCCACGCGTAATTGTGCGCTTCTGGATTATCACCGTCATGTTAGTTCTGTTTGGATTGGCAACTTTAAAATTGCGCTAATGACTGACAGGTTGCG
>DFQD01000241.1 GCA_002377605.1 Gammaproteobacteria bacterium UBA3498
GGGTAACTTCCGAATACAGCTGTTTTACTATGAAATCATTTACAGCAAGGAAGTCTGATTCGACGACTGCGTGGATATCTTGGTGCATCTTTGAAGTAGACCCAAAATAATCAAGAAAGAGGGCGGTTTTTATTACTATCGAGCCCGTCATTAGTGTGTGCATGCTATGGAGCAGCATTCAGGCTGTCAAGTCGAGGAAAACCCAAGAAATTCGATAGATGTGGAGTGTTTCCCCGATGTGTGATGTAAAGCTTTTCTAGCAGAAATCGGCTTGCTTCAGGACGAGCGATCCCGTAAAATGCCGCCCCTCGAAGGAGTGGGTCTTTATTGTTCCCATTCCTTTAATTTTTGGAGAAGGACATGTACGCGGTAATCGAGAGCGGTGGTAAGCAGCATAGGGTAGAAGAAGGGGAAACTCTTCAGCTTGAGAAATTGGATGCTACTGCTGGTGACAAAGTGAAGTTCGATAAGATCTTGTTGGTAGGCGAAGGCGATTCAGTAAAGATTGGGACTCCATATTTGAAAGATAGTCAGGTCGAGGCTGAAGTGCTAAAACAAGGTCGAGGCGGCAAGATTAAGATCATCAAATTCAATCGCCGTAAGCACTATAAAAAGCAGCAGGGGCATCGTCAGTTGTTTACTGAAGTGAAGATTACTGGCATCAAGGCTTAACCAGGGGCATTTATGGCACATAAAAAAGCAGGCGGTAGTACTAATAACGGTCGCGATTCCATATCTAAGCGCCTTGGTGTTAAATTGTTTGGTGGCCAGCAAGTTAAAGCTGGAAACATCATAGTAAGGCAACGGGGAACCAAGTTTCACCCAGGAGAGAATGTTGGTTGTGGCAAAGACCACACTCTCTTCGCGAAAGCAGATGGTGTCGTTAAGTTTGCAGAAAAAGGCCCACATAGTCGAAAATTCGTCAGTGTCGAAACGGCCTAGTTCATTGAGAATTTGAGAAAAGCCCCGTCAGTCGACGGGGCTTTTTTATTTGTGAAAGCGTAAGTCTGAGTTTTACCATGAAATTCGTCGACGAAGCAGAAATAACAGTAGAAGCTGGAAAGGGCGGCAATGGTTGCTTGAGTTTTCGTCGTGAAAAATACGTTGAGAAGGGTGGTCCTGATGGCGGTGATGGTGGCGATGGAGGCAACGTGTTTATGCAGGCCGATGCAGCGCTAAATACACTTGTAGATTTTCGTTTTCAACCAAGATATCGCGCTCAAGCCGGTCAGACTGGTCAAGGTAAAAATTGTACCGGACGCAGTGGTGCTGATTTGTTAATTAAAGTGCCAGTAGGAACCAGTGTAATTGATGTAAATACCGAAGAACTAATTGCCGACTTAGACAATAAAAATGAACCTGTTATGGTGGCTCGTGGTGGTCATCATGGCATGGGCAACACTCGGTTTAAATCCAGCACTAATCGGGCACCACGCAAGACCACTAATGGCACACCAGGCGAGAAACGGACACTACAACTCCAGCTGCGCTTGGTCGCAGACGTTGGTCTGCTAGGATTTCCAAATGCGGGTAAATCAACATTGGTTCGCGCAGTTTCTGCCGCTAAACCGAAGGTAGCTGATTATCCCTTTACTACACTTACGCCAAATCTAGGTGTGGTCAGCCTGGGGATGGAGCGTTCATTCGTGATCGCTGATATACCAGGATTAATCGAAGGTGCTTCGGAAGGCGCGGGTTTGGGTTTTCGTTTTTTAAAGCATCTTTCCCGTACGCGAATACTCTTACATTTGATCGATGTCCTGCCTGCGGACAATAGCGATCCACTAGAGAGTGCGAAACAGATTGAGCAAGAACTGGAAAAGTTCAGCCCTACCCTAGCCAAAAAAGAACGCATATTGGTTTTGAATAAAATCGACTTGATATCAGAACAAAAATTAAAGGAATTTGAAGTAAATCTTCAGGAAAAGCTTAAACGGGAAGGTCCAATCTTTAAAATTGCCGCTATTAATAAACAAGGCTGCGATGAATTGTGCAAGTACTTGATGGAATCGATCGAATCACATCGCAGTAAATTGGTAAAAGATGACGAGTATAAGAAAGAACTACAGCAGCTTGAAAAGGACATGGCTTTTGAAATTCGTCGAACAATTAGAAGCACTAAACCTAGCAAAGTAGCTGACGACTATTCTTTGGAAGAGGCTTGGGACGTTTAGGTAATGTTATGCGTGAAAAACTAAAAACTGCTAAGCGTTGGGTTGTTAAGGTCGGTAGTTCCTTGGTTACTAACAGTGGACTGGGCCTGGACAAAGGCGCCATCGCTCATTGGGCCGAGCAGCTAGTAAATTTACAACAGCAGGGAATAAAGTTCGTGCTGGTTTCATCCGGAGCGGTGGCGGAAGGGGTCTCTCGTCTTAATTTGAAGGCACGACCAAAAGAAATTCATTTGCAGCAGGCCGCTGCCGCGGTTGGACAGATGGGGTTAATACAAGCCTATGCAAGTTGCTTTATGCGACAGAACGTTCACACAGCACAGATACTTTTAAGCCACGAAGACCTTTCGGATCGTACCCGATACTTAAATGCTCGCAGCACACTTTCGACCTTGCTCGAAATGGGTGTGATTCCTGTGGTTAATGAAAATGATACGGTAGCGACAGCAGAATTATGTTTTGGCGATAATGATACGCTGGCAGCGTTAGTAGCAAATCTAATCAATGCTGAAGTAATGATCGTACTCACAGATCAGGAAGGGCTCTATAGCGCTGATCCGCGCTTCCATAGTTCCGCGGAGTTTATTGAGTCGGCTTCTGCTAATGATGCCAAATTAATGGAGTACGCTGGAAAAGGAACAAGTCTTGGGCGCGGTGGTATGTTTACTAAAATATCTGCTGCAAAGTTAGCTGCTCGATCAGGAACTAGCACTGTTATTACAAAAGGTACAGATAGCGACGTATTACTTCGCGTTGCTAATGGAGAAAACCTGGGAACTTTACTTGAAGCTGATAGCGAACCCATGGCTGCTAGAAAGCAGTGGTTAGCAGGGCAATTAACGTTAAAGGGCTCGCTGGTTTTAGATGACGGTGCAGTAAAAGTTCTAACTAAATCAGGAAAAAGTTTGCTTGCAGTGGGAATCAAACAAGTAGAGGGTAAATTTTCCCGTGGCGACGTGGTTGCTTGTCTAGATGAGTCAGGATCCGAAATCGCGCGAGGATTGGCGAACTACGATATGGGGGAAGTTCAGACTTTAATGGGACAAAGCAGTGAAAAAATATCTGAACTCTTAGGTTATGCGGGTGAAGAGGAGATTATTCATCGGGATAATATGATATTGAGCTAACATGGCGCACTTACTAGAAAAGCACATGTATAAAAAACCGGCCTAAGCCGGTTTTTGTTTTCTGGTCAATCTACTTCAATGTTTTAACTGCAGCGTTCAGTCGGCTCTTATGCCGAGCTGCTTTATTCTTGTGAATAATGCCCTTATCAGCCATGCGGTCAATAACGGGTACAGCATTGCTATAGGCTAATGTTGCCGCTGCGTGATCGCCGCTTTCGATTGCGGCGTCTACCTTCTTTATAGATGTACGCACCATTGATCGAAAAGAGGCGCTGTGGCGACGTCTTGTTTCACCTTGCCTCGCACGCTTGCGAGCTTGTGGAGAATTTGCCAAACCTAACTCCTATGTCTTCTTAATCGTAATCTGTATTGAGGCTCAAATTTCGAGTTGCCGCCTGTCAAAGGTGCGACACTATGCCGTTTTCACTAAGCGATGTCAATAGAATGGGATGGTCTCTGATTCCTACTTTTATGGCGTCGAATACTTAACTAATTCAACTGCTTATCCGATATTTCATTTAGAGTGTTTCGTGCTTTTGAGACCGTATCCCATTCGCCCGGGAACTGCGATAATCCACCAAGCCTTGCAGTGAATAATATGTCTGATATGCAAACGGACTCTGAGAGAGTCGATACAAGTGCGTCCCGCACAACCGATCAGGAAAGCGGTCTTTTAAAAGCCAGTGGTGTAACTGGTTCCATGACTATGGTTTCCCGAGTGCTTGGGTTAATTCGGGATATCGTTATCGCCCGCGTGTTTGGCATATCGGATGCAACGGACGCATTTTTTCTTGCCAATAAGATCCCTAATTTCATGCGTCGCCTGTTCGCAGAAGGTGCGTTTAATCAGGCATTTGTGCCGGTACTTTCCGAATACCGCACGCAAAAATCACATACAGAGGTCCAGGGACTTATAAATGCAGTAAGTGTAAGTCTCGGTGGATTTCTGCTCTTAGTTACGGGTGTTGTGATCATCATAGCGCCGTTGTTAGCAGTTCCTATTGCCTATGGATTTACTGACGAACCGGAAAAATTTGACCTGTTTGTCGAAATGATGAGGATAACATTTCCTTATTTATTGCTTATCGCCATGACTGCCTTGTGCAGCGCAATCTTAAATTCATATGGAAAATTTGCTATTCCCGCAATTACCCCAGCGTTACTTAATATTTCTCTTATTGGTTCCTCATTTCTGCTTGTGCCTTATATGCGCGAACCAGAATTAGCTCTTGCTTGGGCAGTATTAATCGCCGGATTTGCTCAGTTGTTTTTTCAATTGCCCTTTCTGCAACGTATTAATCTATTGCCAAAGCCGAAAAGAAATAAGTCTCATGAAGGGGTAGCGAGAATCAAAAAGTTAATGCTGCCTGCGCTGTTTGGTGTTTCTGTAACTCAAATTAATCTGATGCTGGATGTGTTTATAGCATCCCTATTAACAACTGGCAGTATTTCCTGGCTCTATTATTCTGATCGTTTAATGGAATTACCCCTTGGTACCTTTGGTATTGCTATCGCCATTGTTGTATTGCCTAGCCTTTCTCGCAAACACGCGGAAGCATCAACTGCAGAATTTGCAGCAACTTTAGATTGGGCATTTCGTTTAGTTTGTCTGATTGCGATACCTGCATCCGTGGCCTTGATGCTAATTGCTGAACCATTATTAGTTACACTTTTTCAGAATGAAAACTTTCCTGCTTCCGATGTGATTGGTTCTGCCGGCTCATTGCGAGCCTATTCTCTTGGTTTAATAGCTTTCATGGCTATCAAGATTTTTTCGTCAGGTTTCTATGCTCGGCAAAACACTTCTACACCGGTGCGCATTGGTATTATTGCCATGACTTCAAACATGGTAATGAACATTATCTTTTATTTAAATGGTCTCGCTCATGTAGGGTTAGCATTGGCCACTAGTTTGGCAGCATTTCTTAATGCTGGATTGTTACTGCGAGGACTATTCAGTGACAAAGTTTTTTATTTACAACCAGGTTGGGCCTTCTTTCTTCTGCGAATAGTTCTTGCAAACGCGGTAATGGTTATATTTCTAATCTACTTTGCTGGCGAATGGCAAGACTGGTTGGAATGGACTATCTCTGCTCAAGTCTTGCGCCTCGCTGTACTTGTAGTGGGTGGCATGGGTGTCTATGGCGTGGTTTTGTTCACCTTCGGCTTGCGCTGGCGCCATATCTATCGCTAAGCTTTCTTTAAGACAGTAGCAAATGGCGGTCCCATGAAACGCATCTATACAGCAGACAGCATCGCGATGGCATGGCATATCCGCAATGTGCTAGAACAACATGATATTTATGCTGAAGTTAAAAATGACAGACTTGCTTCAATTGCCGGTGAAACTCCGATAACAGAAAGTATGCCAGAAGTATGGGTTAAGCCGCTTTACGTAAGCCGAGCAGAGGAAATTATCAAGGAAATGTTTGGGCTTGATGAGCCCCAAGGAGAAGGCTGGATTTGTTCTTCATGTGGTGAAGACAATCTTGGAAGTTTTGATATTTGTTGGAACTGCGAAAGTTCAGTTAACTAAATGAAGCTAATGCAAAAACTCCTTAAAATCCTTTTATTTTCACTTGTAAGCGGTACAGCCCTGGCGAATGATTGTGTAATTCTCCTACACGGGCTTGCCCGTATTTCCAATTCAATGTCTGAACTTGAAAGAAAGCTTGAACGCAGTGGTTACGATGTCGTTAATATAAATTACCCTTCTATTCGCTACGAGATCGGCGTATTAGCTGATGACGCAGTGGGGCGAGGTATTAGTCAGTGCTTAATGCAAACACCTAAACGAATTCATTTCGTCACTCATTCTCTAGGTGGCATCTTGGTTCGATACTATTTGCAAGAGAATGAATTGGAATTATTGGGAAGAGTGGTGATGCTGGGACCGCCTAATAAAGGTAGCGAGATGGTTGAT
>DFQD01000041.1:0-1694 GCA_002377605.1 Gammaproteobacteria bacterium UBA3498
GAAGAATTGCTGGAGCAAGGTGCTCCATTTGATACCGCGGTAGAGCATGGTACTCCCGGCAGACGATTCAGCGCTGATTACTCTATACGTTCTCAACTTATTGGTCGCGATGCATTTTGGATGGCAGCCAAATATGGTGAGGTGGAAATATTAAAAAAATTGTTAGCAGCAGGAGCCGATCCATTTGCGGTTGATGACAATGGTGTTACGTCACTGCAAGTGGCTATGGGCAATTCTGGATCTTCGCTTGATTGGCGTAGAGATCGAATCGGTAACGAAGAGCCGGATCATGCAGATGAAGAACGACGTACTTTAGAGCTGGCAAAAATTCTTATCGATGAAGGCGTGGATGTAAATGCAAAAGATAGTCGTGGTCGGACTGCGATGCATCATGCAGTCTTGAAAGATTTTCCTGCAGTCGTTGAGTACCTGGCGATGCGCGGCGCAGAAATTACAGTACCTAATGATCGAGAACTAACACCTTTGCAGTTGGCCGAAACCGTTCAGGGAATCCCTGGAACGAATGGACTACGTGGTACGCGCCCCGAAGTAGCTGCTGTGTTGCGCCGCTTAGGTGCAGTCGAATAAATTCAAACCAGACCCAGTGACCACATAGTACATACGGTTAGGAAAGAAACTATTCCTCCTACCAGCGTGGCCCCGCCATAACTAAACACCGCATCCGGCACACTCAACTTACTTAAGGAAGTACATACCCAGAAGTAACTACTGTTTACGTACTTAATAATTACTGAACCACTGGCGCCAGCCAACATGGCAGCTTCAGGTGATAAAGCTAGCGAACTCAGCATTGGTTGCACTAACGCTGCTGCTGTAATCACGCCAACAGTAGTGGATCCTGTGATCATGTTACCGATAATACCAATCACAAATGGCAGCAAAATTGCCGGTAACCCATAGTCAGAAAATATCATGGCGATGGCATCTACTGCCGGAGTCCCTCTTAAAATTGCACTAAGCGAGCCGCCCAAACCAGTAACAACCAGAATCATAGCCGAAGTTTTTAATGCAGATTCAACCCAGGCATCTTTGGCTTTTTCTTTGTCGTCTTTGCTTTTGATGTTCCGATACGCAAGCCACACTCCAACAGATAGGGCGATAACTGGCCAACCTAGATAGCCAAAAATTGTGCGTAGAATATGACCTTCCGGCGCAGCCAGGGCGATAACGCTCTGAGTGCCAATAAGTACAATGGGAATAACTATAGGCATATATGAACTGAGAGTGCTGGGCAATTCTTTTGGGCCATCTTCATCTAATTCGTCAATAGATACACCCTCGAATTCATCGCTGGCCATGGTCTTAATACGCGGGCCAGCGAAATAAACCCCCCAGGCCCAACAAGCCAGTGAACCAAAGAGGCAGGCGATGCCACCAAAAATAATAGTCTGGCCAATGTCTGCGCCAACGATAGCAGCTGCAGCCAACGGCCCTGGTGTAGGCGGCACAATGGCATGGGTTAGCTGCAGTGCTCCAACTAATCCAGTGGACATTACCGCTATACCCACCTGCATCGTTTTCGCTGCTGAATGCACTAAAGGGTTCAGAATCACATAGGCCACATCGGAAAAGATGGCCACACCGATAATGAATCCAGTCAAGGTTAGTGCTAGCGGCATGCGTTGCGAACCAACCAGGTTCACCATGGATTTGGTAATGACTTGTATCGCTCC
>DFQD01000041.1:2063-20523 GCA_002377605.1 Gammaproteobacteria bacterium UBA3498
CCCAGTGTATTGCCAAATCCAGTCTCGAACGCTTCGATAAAATTATTCTGTTGAATGCCTGGCAAGATTCCAAACAACAAGATTGGAATCAGCAGTGCAAAGAATACATGCCACTTCCACTTTGCAATCAGGAATAAAAGAAGAAAGATGACGACAGCAAAACCGATCAGTGAGATAGCTGCACTAGTGTTTACAGCAGTAGAAGGATCCATCGAATTACTCTTATTTTAGCTAGTTAGTTTTTTGCCAGAAAATCCATAGCAGCGTTAATTCCACCTTTACTAAAGGGAACGCCAGCGATTTCTAGTCCCATTTCCACTCCACTCAGTGTGCCTGTTAGCATTAATTCGTTGAAATCACCTAGGTGGCCTATACGGAAAATTTTTCCTTTTACTTTACCAAGTCCAGTGCCCAGCGACATATCAAAGTTTTCGAGAATCACTTTACGCAGAGCATCTGCATCATGACCTTCTGGCATAACAACAGCAGTCAATGAATTACTGAATTCTTCAGGAACTACACAAAGATTTTTCAAGTCCCAGGCTTCCACTGCGATGCGAGTTGCATTGGCAAGTCGGGAATGTCGCGCGTAGACGTTATCTAGACCCTCGGCCTGCAGCAGGCGCAATGCTTCTTTTAATCCGTAAAGTAAGTTAGTGGCAGGAGTATAAGGAAACACACCGTTCTTATTGTTTTCGATCATCTCCTGCCAAGACCAATAAGATACATTTGAAGTAACCGTCTTAGCCGCTCTCAGTGCTTTTTCGCTTACCGCATTGAAGCCGAGACCAGGAGGTAACATTAGTCCTTTCTGTGATCCACTTACCGTCACATCAACTTTCCATTCATCATGGCGGTAATCGACGCAGGCAAGAGAAGATATAGTGTCTACCAAATACAGTGCTGGATGATTCGCTGTATCGATTGCCTGGCGAATTTCGCCAATGCGACTAGTGGCTCCGGTAGAGGTTTCGTTGTGGACTACGCAGACAGCTTTGATTGAGTGTGATCCATCCAACTTCAATCTATCCTCTACGATCGCCGGATCAACTCCGTGGCGCCAATCTCCTTCTACCCACTCCACCTCCATACCCAGTTTCTCAGCCATGGTTTTCCAAAGAGTGGCGAACCAGCCAGTTTCAAAGGCTAGTACTTTATCGCCGGGAGACAAACAATTCACTAACGCCGCTTCCCAGGCTCCAGTGCCGGAAGATGGATAAATAATGATAGGAGAGCTCGTATTAAAAATAGGTTTCAATTGATCGAGTATTCCAAGCGTTAAATCAGGAAAGTCTGGTCCACGATGATCAACAACAGCTTGGGACATCGCTCGTAAAATACTGTCCGGTACATTTGAAGGGCCTGGAATTTGCAGGAAATGCCGTCCAGCTCGGTGCTTAGAACTACTCATTATGTTCTTCTTGTGATTGTTTTTATTTCACCAAATCTGTATTCGATTAGAAATTGGCTTACATTAAAATCTAGCGACCGGGATTATATGCTCTCTCCAGATTGGCTTCGACATCTTGCCGGTAAAATAGAACGTCTCGGAATTCGCCATTGGCATACATTTCTGCTTGATCATCGAAGTGTGGAGAGCTGGGATCACTTTGTAAACCACCCGCAGTAATTGCTTTGGCAGTCAAATGTTCTCCAAACTCCACAACCGCGACGAAGCTGTTTCCGCTGGTACCGTACATGCGGTTTGTTCCTGGGTAAGTTCTTGCTCCAAAGGAAGCAAGAGATCCCCAACGACCGGATGCAAATCCAACCGGAATACTTGGCTCGTCATCATTGAAATCTTGAACGATCTCGCCATTCAGTCGTTGATACCTGTTTATCTCGCCCCAGGGGACACGCCAATCGCCAAAATCATTTGTTAATTCTTCGGCTGCGGCTCGCAAAGCCATTAGTTGCTGTGTGAGGGTAGAGCGGTCGCTCATGTATTCATAAATATTTGTATCAGATGCAGTGGCTTCATCTGCTACTGCTGCCATCAAGTTCTGCGCGTAATAAATTGCCAAGGAGGTTTCTGTTGAATCGACGGACCAGTTGTAGTCCCAGGTTCGTAATAGATCTATGTATTCTAATAATTCAGATTGAATCGAAACCTGATTCGCGGTGGCAGGAGCAATTGCGAGATTGTTGCTGTTTTCATTATTAATGCCACTTATTTGATCTACTGCTGTAATTAGAAGTAAATCAGGAATCAGATCTTCAAATGCAGGTAGAAAGGGATCATAGGCAGCCTCGATTAAACTATCAAGCGTAAAGTCAGTTTTGTTTTCTAAAACTTGGACTGCATGCACGCCGCGATAATTCTCAGGATTGTTCGCCATGTAAACAGGATAATCAGACGCCACCGGACTATCCGGACCGGACGCATTAAATGGGGTGTTGTTAGTGTTTTGTATCCAGCCTACACCTGGATTAAAAACAGTGATTATTTCATCAACACTATGTAAGCCTTGATAGTCCGTTGCAGGATTGCTGCCATCCAGTGGCTCATTCCAGTTAAAATTTTGATTCCTTCTTGGAATATAGTTCCCGTGCCAATAGGCAATATTGCCTTTGCTATCAGCATATACCGTGTTGTTCGATGAATTTGTGCGCAGTTCCATGGTTGCTGCAAACTCTTCATAGTTATTAGACTTTGTGCGCCCATAAGATTGGCTCAATGCTTTTATAGGTTCTTCCATGATACTGAAGGCAACCCACTTGTCATCTTCACCTCTTACAATTGGGCCGTGGTGACTGCGGTAAGTCGTAAAATCTCGGGATAGCATTTCATCGCCGTCTTTATAAGAGACGGTAATAACTTTTTCTTCTAGCTTTTTCTCTTCATTACCATGTACGTAGTAAACACCATCATCTCTTTGCACAATTGTCTCAAGATACTCGTCTATAGCATCCGCGCGGGAAGAGGTATGCATCCAACCGGTATTTTCATTGAAGCCCTGGTAAATAAAAAACTGTCCCCAGGTAACAGCGCCATAGGCGTTTAAACCTTCTTCGCTGATCATATGTAGCTCTGATCTAAAAAAGAAAGACGTATGGGGATTGATTAGGAAAAGCGTATTGCCATTGGATGTGTTTTCAGGAGCGATAGAGAAACCATTGGATCCTCTTGGCTCGTTGTCACTTGGATGGCTTATTTGTGCAAATTGATCACCGCCTCCATAGAAGTTTTGCAGATCCTGAATATTTACTCGTTCGATATCACCTCCAATACTTCCTTCGGTAAACGTGAGAGCCATCCATGGTTCGAATTTATCGATTACTCTAGGTTTAACTTCCGGATGGGTGTAAAGGTAGTAATTGAGGCCGTCCGCGTAGGCATTCATTAATTCCTGCAGCCAGTCTGGGCTGGCTTCATACATGGCTCGAATCTCAACAGGATCGATAAACAACTTCATACGGAGATCGCGGTATATCTGCCCAGCCCCTTCGGCTTCTGCCAATCGACCCATGGAGTTGATGTAGTTAGTTTCCACGCGATTAAAATCATCTTCGGCCTGAGCGTAGAGTGTGCCGAATACAGTATCAGCATCAGTCTCTCCATAGATATGTGCGATGCCCCAGCGATCGCGCAAGATTTCTACATTTGCGGCACGCTGCTCGAAACGAGAAATTTCCTCGGCGCTGAACTGTGATGAAGTTTGTGGGGTTAAAGTTAGTGGAGTTTCCGAACTATTTTCGGGCCCACAAGACACTGCGGCGAAAGTTAAAAGTATTACAATGTAAGATCGCATAGTTTTATAACAACCTCATTATGGGAGAAGGCAGTTAGTCCGTAACTTGTACACCGTTAACCCAAGTTTCAGTAGCTTGAATCTGCCAGAGTTCATTTTCTGGAATGGTAAACATGTCGCGGTCGAGAAAAACAAAATCCGCTTTCTTGCCAGTTTCAAGAGTTCCTAGGATTTCTTCTTGATGTCCTGCATAGGCCGCGTCGATAGTGAAACTCGCAAATGCTTCCACCAGAGTCATACGTTCTTCGGGATACCAGCCGCCGGGGGGATCATTGTCTTGATCTTGGCGAGTTACCGAAGCGTGTAAGCCCCAGAACGGATTCGGTGATTCCACGGGGAAGTCAGAACCATTTGCTATTATGGCACCTGCTTCAAGAAGTTTGCGCCATGCATAGGCTCCTTGAATTCGAACTGACCCCACTCGATCTTCCGCCATATTTTTATCACTGGTGGCATGGGTAGCCTGCATTGACGGTATTACTCCCAACTCAGCAAATCGCAGTATATCTTCGTAGCGAAGTATCTGGGCGTGCTCGATTCGATGTCGCATTGCCTTAGTGTCAGTTTCATTAATAAGACGTTCGTAGTTATCCATTACTTTTAAATTTGCGTTGTCACCGATGGCATGAGTATTAACTTGAAATCCCGCGTTCATGGCAACTCGCATAAGAAACTCAAGACGCTCATCGTCATAGCGCAGTAAACCGCGATTACCTGGTTCGTCGGAATAGCCTTCTATTAGTGCAGCTCCTCGACTCCCTAATGCACCATCGCCTACAACTTTCACACTGTGAATGACAAAGGTATCATCGTCACTGCTAAAAAACCCTTCATCGAGTCGATCCTGATAAAGAGGATCAGATGCAGACAACATTGCATTTACCCGAATTGGTAAAGGCCCTTCATCCACTAACTCTTTAAAAGCAGCAACAGATTGGCTGCCAATTCCTGCATCATGCACGCTGGTCATACCGTATGTAGCCAAACTTTCCATTGCCGTTTGTAGTGCAAACTTTTGTTCTTCGAAAGTAGGATTGGGTATTTGCGAGCTTATATAACGCATAGCTGTGTCGATGAGAACACCGGTAGCATCGCCATTTTCATTTCGAATGATTTGTCCGCCAGTAGGATCTTCAGTATTGCGATCTATACCGGCGAGCTCCATTGCTGCAGTGTTTGCCCAACCCGCATGACCATCGATGCGTGTTACCCATACCGGTTTGTCTCCTACTAAGACATCGATACTTGCTGCTGATGGAAATTCATTACTCTCCCAAAGCACCTGATTCCAGCCGCGGCCTTGAATCCATTCCAACTCTGGGTTTTCTTCCGCAAAATCCAATACTCTTTGTGCTGCTTCTTCTTCTGAACTTGCTCCAACTAAATCCACACGCAGCAAACTGAATCCATAACTAGCAACATGACCATGAGCATCGATAAGTCCAGGTATCAGTGTCCTGCCGCCCCCATTGATAACGTTTTCTATATTGCTCGGTAACTCATCGTCGTCCGTATAGGTGCGATCGACTTTATCATCGGTAAATTGTAGGGCAGAGAATTGAACAATTTCACGGTCGCTGTTTAGTGTATAGCCGTTTAGATTAGTAATCAGTGTAGTGTCAGCAAAGCTGGTTATATCCAGACACAATAGTGCTAGTGTCAGAGCAGACTTCTTCATATTTATGTATTTCATGATGCTTAGGTCAGGCCCCGAGTCTAGCATAAAGCTGGTTCCCGAAGATTAGTAAATTGCCGAAGTGGTGTGCAGATTAATAAACAAAAAAAGCCCGACTACCTTAAAGTAGTCGGGCTGTGAACAAAAACTGGTAGAGTTTATTCTCCTCCTTCTGCTTCTACGTAGCGAAAAAAGCCAAAGAACATTTCTTGCCAGGTTTGTTCCCCCCAGGTTAGTGTTTGTGAAGGATCTGGATTGAACGGATTCATATCGGAATTATCGAAAGTACCGCGGAATACCAGTTCAGTGCCAGCGGGCAAAAGTAGGGGCTCTTTAAAGTCATAAGTCTTTTGCCAGTTAAACTGATAGTTAGGTACATTTAGTATTTCTTCTACGCGACCATCTGGATATCTCAGCTTAAAGTTTGCATCGAAACCACGGTAATGCATGTGTGGTCCAAGCATTGTCAGGTAGGAATCTGTTCGGAAAGTCTTAGTTGCAACCATTTCATGATCGGCAGCAAAAGGAGGAATATTTATATCCCACTCTGCTGCTGAACCACCAAGAATTACTCGCTCAGGCTCTTCATCCCAAAGGTAAAGGCCAATCTCAGAGGCATCTACAGTTTCTTTTCCGGAAGTTGTGTAGTGCATTTGAAGTAACAAACCGCTGCCGGCTTCTAGCGGATAACCTGAACCCTCAGGGTAGAGGTTTAGTTCATTACCTGGCGCATAAGCACCTAGGCCAATACCCTGATTCGCAATTTCAAATTGATTAATACCATTTGGTCCGTAAGAAAACGCAATAATGTGATGAAGCACAGTTGGGTCACCAGCTTCAAACTCAACTGCCTTAACCCAGATGTCTTCTTCAAGATCTAGAGGGACAGTTAGGTTGCGATAATCTTGAATACCAGTGGCTGGAATTTGTTGAGCAGGAATCTGAATTACGATATCAGGTTCACCATTTAGCCACTTAGTTGGTTGAAGATTTAACTCAGCCAGTGGATCAGTGCTGTCGTTGTTTGCAGAACCACTATCAATCCAGCTAACAAGCTTTTGCGTTTCTTCAATAGTAATGTGATTTACGCCGTGAAAGCTATCTACAAACGCGTTGTCAATTTGGCCAGGAGGCATGCGCTTCGTAATAAGTGTTTCACGAATCATTGGAGACCAGCCTTTTACCATCTGATGGCTGTTCATCGCAAAAGGAGCGATGCCACCTTCCTGATGACAAGCTACACACCGTTGCTCAAGGATTGGAGCAATGTCGTTCGCATAGGAAAGCTGACCCTGCTCAGCCAACTCTATTTCGTCCCCACGGCTAGCAAGTGTGTTAGCAGCAATTTCTTGTCCAGCCAATATCGCTGTTAATGCTTCGCTCACATAAGAACTGTTATTACGTTCAGAGCGTGAACCAATTGCAGTCCGGCTGCTAACAGCGCCTCGATATACCACTTCTTGAGCTTCCGGATCAATTATTACTGCTTCCGCTGTACGTGTTATTCCTAGCTCCCTAGAAACTATTTGGGTGTCATCCATTAGAATACGAAAGGCAATATCTTCATCTTCAGCTTCTTCTCTCATAGCTGCTTTTTCTGTCGAAGCAGTTACATCGATAACTACAACCTCAACAGCCTGATCGGAAAATTCCTCTGCAACAACTCTTAAGTCGGAAACCGCGCGGCGTGAATCTCTGCTATCCGCGTCATAGGCAAGAAGTACAATTGCCTCTTGATTTGTGTGCCGGCTTAACTGGAAAAATCTGCCGTCAGCATCGATCAGCGAGAAATCGCTAATGCGCTTCGCTGCAATAACTTTGGTGCCAGCTAGAATGGTAATGAGTCCAATCGTTGCGAATTTGGCTATGTTAGAAAATTTAAGCATCTTGCTCTCCTCATATACTTCTTTAATAAGGTAACGCTGTTTTGCTAATGGTGCATAGTAGTGAAAGCTAGTTAAGAAATCTTCCTGAAAATTAAAAAACCATTGAATTTTAACAATCGATTAGCTGTTTATTACATTTTCCCACTAAATCCCCACTAGAATCCCTCAAGTTTGTTTCTCTATCAATTTCCCAGTTGGACAACCAGGTCTTGGAATTGTTGGCAAAGATTAGCTGATTTTAGTGGGATCGCTGGCTATTTCAGAAATGAATCAATACTTGTTTCATGGGATTTAATTTCGAGGAATTCTCGAAGCGTTTCGGGAGTCTTGCGTTTGCCATCTATCATTAGGGCTTTCTAAAGGGCGATCCTTGTGTTTAATTCTGTGGCTGCGCAAGCACTTCGGATGTCATTTTACTACTAAAAGCAGAAGAATTTGCTACCAATTAAGATATAAGTTACTTACTTGAGAATTTGATGAGTTGAGCATGGCCCTAGCGATGTTTTGTAAATACAATTCCTGTGGGAATCAGAAGTCGCTAATGAATGGAAGGGCATTTTGGTAAATCGCGTAATAACCAGCAGAAAAATGAAACGACTATATTACATAGCTTTTAGTTTGTGGTTGCTACTTCCTCACTATGCTTTGAGTCAAAGTTACAAAATTGCTCATTGTTATGGAGGCTGCCCTATTGGTGGCAGTGTTGAAAACCATCTTATTATTCGCCCTATCTATGCGCTCTCCTATAACACTACCAACAAGTCAGCGGATTGGGTCTCTTATAAAGTTTCAATAGAATCAATAGGCATTGCATCTAGTTTGTCTCGAACTCCTCTACTTGATGAATATGTATCGGAAACTCTGCGAGCAGTCGATTTTCTTGATTCCGAAAGTCTGGGATTTACTCGGGCTCAGTATGTGCCGTTGGTGGATTTTGCGGGTACGCCTTATTGGAATGAAGTGAACTATTTAACCAACACTGTGGCGCGCACTTCCAGTTTGAGTCAAGGTGCCTGGTACGGGTTAGATTGGTCGATTCGAAATTTTGTAAATAGGATTAGCGAGGTTTTTGTTTTAGCCGGGCCCATATTCGATTCAACAGCGGATGCAAAAACTTTATTGACGGACAATCCACATCGTGTGCCGGATCGGTTCTTTAAGATAATTATCACTGAACAAGGGCAGGCGGCATCATTTATTCTTAGTCAAGAAGCACCAGTACATCTTCACCATTGTGAAATGCAATCTTCAATAGCGGAAATAGAAGCTCTAACCAATCTAGACCTTTTCCCGCTCATTCCGCAGTCATTGGAAGAAGCAGCATTTGAGAATCTGGGCTGTTTCTAAAACTCAACCTTTACTGAATTTCGATCAGGAAATAGTCGTCGCTAACCAATTCACGAACCATTCGGTCCATCGCAGCATTTAATGCTTGCACGATTCCCTCGTCAACCGGTACCGTTCCTCTGGCAAACAAAGTTGTCTCCCAGATCGTACGTCCGCTTCCCTGCAAAGTGACATTAGTTCGAATGGTTAATTGCAGTGATTCGACTCCACTTCTGTCCACAGTTCGCAGTTGCGAGCTAAGAATTCGGCCAGCAACTTGCATCTCGGAATCTTCAGTCGATAACTCAGCTCCGCCGTGTTCGAATCCTTGAATCAAAGCATCTCTTATGATGTCGGTTAGAGGTATGTCGGCGGAGTAGCCTTCAGCAATAAGATTAGGTTCCCCACCTCTATCATCAGTTACATCAGCTACTGCCAAAGAGACGCGGAGGTTACTGAAATCAGTTCGATGGCTCCCGGTATAGGTATAGTCCACGCTGATTTCAGCAGCAAAGGCGGGAGCGCTGATTATTATGAGCGCGGCTATAAGAATGTGTCGCAAATTCATGCTGAAGCTTCTCCGTCTGGTTTTATCTAATACTGAGAATAATTGAGCAGCTCTATTGAAACAAGACAGACTACTAAAAAGCGTTTTGGCCAATAATTAAAACACTAGATGAAATTTTCGTCTGAGCAGAAAGAAGGATGGTTTTTCTGGTTTCATTCATTGCGGTAGACCTTTTGTTTAAGACTTCCGATTAACTCGAAAGTCTAATCAATTAAGTTTGATCAAAAGCCGGAAAACTTTTTGGTCATGCATAAAAAACCCGACCACTTTAGAGTGGTCGGGTTTTTGGTTTTTGCTGTTGAAAGTGTTTTACAGCTCGTCAGCTGGCCATGTAGGTGCACGATCGCGCACGGTAACAGGCTGCATTCCTTGATAGAGGAACTTCTGAATTCGCTTACCTTCATAAGTCTCAGTGGTGTAAATGTTACCTTGAGAGTCGGTAGCGATACTGTGTGGTGCGAAGAATAGACCAGGCTGTCTACCACCGTCACCAAAGGTGTAAAGAACTTCTAGTGATTCACGATCTATGATGTAGATCTTGAAGTTCTGACCGTCTGCTAGATAGATGAACTCTTGATCTTCATCTGGGGAGAAGTCGATGTCCCAGGTAGATCCTTGTGCAAGAGTTGCTGGAGAAATAATTACTTCTCTTACGTAAGTACCGTCAGTGCGGAATACCTGTATGCGGTCGGCGCCTCGGTCACATACGTAGACTAGGCCATCGTTGGAAGGCTCAGCACAGTGAACTGGGCCACGGAATACTTGAGGGCCTGGCTCTCCAGGGACATAAGTATCATCGGCATCATCATCGACGCTGCTGCTTCCGTAAGCACCCCAGTAACGCTTGAACGCACCAGTGTTCAGGTCAACGACTGCGACACGCTTATTAACGTAACCGTCTGCAAAATAAACTTCGTCATTGGCTGCATCGATAGCGATTTCTGCTACACGGCCGTAGGCAGTTGTGCTGTTGCTGTCCATTTCCTCGCCTGGAACACCAACAGTTCGCACATATTCGCCATCGCGTGTGAATACAAGAACGTGTGAGTCAGGCCCGCCGTTACCACCAATCCAGACGTCACCGTTAGGTGCAACATCGATACCGTGGTTGGACTCTGGCCACACATAAGGCGCGCCTTCGACAGGTCCACCCCATGCATTAATTAGGTTTCCTTCAAGGTCAAACTCCAAGATTGGTGGAGCTGGAGTACAACATTCAGCAACACCTGAATATAAGCCGATTTCCTGAATGCGCATGAATTGAGATTCTGTATTTCTGTGAACCGCAAAAATGTGGTCTCTTTCGTCCACATCTACCCCGATGGTATTACCTTGAACCCAATGATTTGGGAGGGGCTTCGGCCACAGTGGATCCACTAGAAAGTGGGGGGCCATGACGTCATTGTTAGCAGCTTCAACTGGCTCTTGGAATTGGGATTGCCCTACATAGAGAACACCCAATGCAACTACTAGAGAGGCTACTATCAACAATTTAATTTTTGTCATTCTTATTCTCCTCTTATTGCCCGCGAAGGCGCAGGCCGACTAACTCTCAGAGCAAGGACTGAGTATACTGCCTAAAACTGAGACAGTATACTCACAAGCAATTTTTTGAGATGGGCACTTGTAAGAATTTGTAACACCTCGTCTTACCAAACATTTCATCACATCTTTTTGAGGTATGTTACTTGCGCTGTTTAATATGCTAACCTGCTGTTTTTTCGAATAATTAATAAGAAATTATGAAGTACTTTTCAGTTTTAAAAAAGATCCTTATCACAGGGCTTTTAACGCGCTTAATTGCCTTATCTTTTGCTGTCGCCATGCCCACTTTGGCGCATGCTCATGATATTCCTTCTCGTGTCACTGTATATGCATTTGTCAAACCCGAGGACAACGAACTAACTGCCCTATTGCGCGTACCTATGGAGGCATTAAGTGAAGTCAGTTTTCCACTGCGTGGGCCAGGCTACATCCAGTTTTCCGAAGCGCAGTCTGCCTTAGATGATGCTGCGCGGATTTACATCACCGAATCCTTAAACTTCTATGAGAACGGCGTCGAGCTAGAAGAAAAAGAACTGCAACTTACCAGGGTGTCTCTACCATCGAATCGTTCCTTTATTGATTACCAGACTGCCCTCGCCAATATTGAGAGTCCACCGCTTGATGACAGTGTCGATTTATTCTGGCGTCAAGGTGTTCTTGATATTCTGGTGACCTATCCAATTCAGTCAGAAGATTCTGATTTTTCAATTGATCCTCAATTGGCAACCCTCTCTGATCAGACGACTACTGTACTTAGATTCATAGTACCGAATGGGGCAGAAAGGGTATTTAACTACCTTGGCAACCCCGGTCTAGTTGAGCTTGATCCTCGTTGGCATCAGGCAGCGCTGCGATTTATCTCCATGGGTTTTGATCATATTCTAGAGGGGATTGATCACCTTCTATTTTTGTTTTGCTTAGTAATACCGCTGCGATCAATTAGAGCTCTTATTCCAGTCGTTACTTCTTTCACTATCGCTCACTCCATTACTTTGATTGGTTCGGCATTTGGAGTGGCGCCGAGCGCATTATGGTTTCCACCTTTAATTGAAACCCTCATTGCTCTTTCGATTGTCTACATGGCGTTCGAAAATATTGTCGGAGTCAAACTGGAACATCGTTGGTTAATCACGTTTGGGTTCGGTCTCGTGCATGGATTTGGTTTTTCATTTCTCTTTAGTGAGACCTTACAGTTTGCCGGCGGCCATCTGTTCTCGTCCTTGCTTGCCTTTAATATAGGGGTAGAACTGGGTCAGATATTTATTCTCATATTGATAATTCCGGTACTGAATTTATTATTTAAGTATTTTGTGCGTGAATACATCGGTTGTATTTTGCTTTCGGCGTTGCTAGCACATAGCGCCTGGCATTGGATGCTGGAAAGAGGAACCACGTTAAGTCTGTATCAATTTCAGCTGCCAGTTATGGATTCGCTGTTCTGGGCTGCGGTAATGCGTTGGACCATGATGCTCATTATTATCATCGGTGCGCTGTGGGTCATGTATGAAATATTCAGAAAGTTTTCACTAATTGAACCATTTTCTGCTTACAATTTTGGGCAAAAAGTAGAAGCAGAAAATCAACGCTGACTTGTTCAATTAGCAGAATAAAAGTGCCAAATGGCACTTTTATTCTCTGAGTTGTCACAAACCAAACTTATTTTGCGTAACAAGCCCTGTTTCCTACTTAAACGACAGGGAATTCGTTTAGTTCGATTCGCCCTCTTAGAGTGCTGTAAATTGTGACACAGGCCATCCGCTGGGTAAGACTTAACTATCTGATATATAAAATGTTGTTTGGCACTCCATTCTCTGGATTGCAATTTGTTACAACTCGTAAAGGATCGTGTGTAACTCGTGAAGGGGTTTTGCGGTAAGCTTCGAATCTATAGATTTTGACATCGGTTTCCCTGCGCAAGAGAACTAAAAAATCGATGATTGAGGAAATCAAGATGAGAAAAATATTCTTGGCAATATCGCTTTTAATGGCGATGCTGATGACGAGTCAGGTTAGTTCGGCGACTGAACGAGTTGGCAATTTTGCCTTGCTCGATCACGAAGGAAACTATCACCAACTGCGCAAATATGGTGACAGTAAAGCGGTCGTAATTATATCTACTGCCACTAACTGTCTAGAAAATATTGAGAAACTTCCAAAGTATCGACTGCTAAGAACTACTTGGGAAAACCAAGGAATACGTTTTCTTGCGATTAATTCTTCTGTTGAAGATGATTTAACAGACGTTCGATTGATGGACTCTCTACATAACTTCGATCTTCCTATCCTTCTTGATGACAGCCAATTAGTTGCAGAGACTCTAGGTCTATCGAAGGCTGGTGAAATTATTGTGTTAGAACCTAATCGCTTTTTGGTTTTATACCGTGGCGGATTAGACATTGATCCACGTCGAGCACTCCCGGATCAAGGGATAAATGTGCAGCCTGGCACCACCGGCTTAGCTGAAACTTTAGCTTTAGCAGTAGCGGGCGAACTGGATGCATTCGATGAAACAGTTGTAACTGAAAGCATTGGTTGCGAATTAGATTTTCCTGCTCGCGATCAGCATGTTTCAAATGTGCCTGATTACGCGATGGACGTGGCACCCATCCTTCAAGAGAAATGTGTAACCTGCCATGTTGAAGGTGGCATCGCACCATTTGCGATGGATTCTCACATGATGGTGCAAGGTTGGTCTCCGATGATGAAAGAGGTCGTAATGACCAAGCGTATGCCACCTGCGCAGGTGGATCCGAGCGTTAATCATTTTACTAATGCTCGCTATATGAATCCTGACCAGCTACAAACTTTAATTCATTGGATTGATGCGGGTGCTCCAAGAGGAAACAGTGAAGTTGATCCTCTTGCCAGAGTTCGCTCACCAAAAACTGTTTGGGAACTTGGAGAACCAGACTACATTGTTGAAGTTCCTGCCTTTACTGTTCCAGCTACCGGTGTTCTGGATTATGAAAATGTAACGATTAACCTTCCATTCGAAGAAGATATTTGGGTGAAGTCAGTTCAACACGTACCTGGTGATCGTCGCGTATTGCATCATTTGCTTAGTTACATAGTTCCTGCAGATTACGATAAAAGAATCATAGAAGGGGAAAACGACAGTTATCGTGAATTTTTAGAAGGCTACGCACCAGGAAAAAACGAGTCTGTAACCTATCCAGAAAACTCCGGCATGTTTATTCCAAAAGGTTCCGCTGTGCAAATGTCTTTGCATTACACAACCTTTGGTAAAGAGACAGTGGATAAGACTTTATTGGGTCTCTATTTCGCTGACGAAAAACCAGAGCATCAGTATTCGACTTATTCGCTTAGTCATGGCGGAAGAAATATCGTGATTCCACCTAGGGTGAATGAACATAAGATGAGCGCATCTTATGTATTCGAAGATGAAGTGATGTTGCATGGATTAAGACCTCATATGCATTATCGTGGCAAATATATGCGAATGGGCGTTATTTATCCTGATGGAACTAAGGACGAAATTATCAACGTGCCTGACTACAACTTTGCCTGGCAACCAACTTATCGATTAGCGGACCCGATGTTATTGCCCGCTGGCTCACGAGTAATGATTGAAGGAGCATTTGATAATTCCCGATATAACCTAGGAAATCCTGATCCTGATGCAGAGGTGCGGGGAGGGGCGCAAAGTTGGGATGAGATGTTTATTGGCTATTTTTCCTATCACAAAACGGGTAATTAGCTGGGAATCAGGCGATACAGTAACCTGCGATTAGTGCTGCCAGGTTTTTTTGCCAGGAGAGTTCTTTCTTCTATAACAATATCTGCATTATTTTGAAGCAAATTACGGTTTTCCTATTACAAATCTACCCGATCAGTATGCCTATTTTTATGCACTTAGTTTAAACTCGCCTATTAAATCGCTTTTCGGAGACCACCAATGAAAAAGCTTGCCAGCACTCTAGCGGTTATCCTTTCTATTAGTCTTGTCAGTGACGTTTATGCCCTGCCCGATAGGATTGGTGATTTCGCCTTGCTTGACAGTGAAGGGGAGTTCCATCAGTTAAGCCGCTATCGTCATCAAAAAGCATTGGTGCTTATGGCTTACGATAGTAGCTGTGCAAGTATCGATTCGGCGCTGTCTCAATTCCAAGCACTGCAATCAGCGTTTGCTGAACAACAGGTTTCCTTTTTACTAATTAATTCATCTAGTCATTCCGACTTAGATGTATTGCGGGCGCAGCAAGCAGCTTTTGGCTTCGACGTTTCTCTGCTAGTCGACAATGGTCAGCTTGTTTCTGAAACGCTATCTTTTTCGAATGCTGGCGAATTAGCGATTCTTGATCCAGAAAGATTGGCCATCCTTTATCGAGGTGAAGCAGAAGGAAAGGCAGCAGAAGTACTCAATACCGAACTGAACGGCAGTGTAGATTCGACAACCTTACAACCAGTTTCGGGTTGCGAATTACAATACCCAGCGAAACAAATGCACGCAGATACAGTTCCTGATTATGAATCTGATATTGCACCTATCATTGCAGAGCAATGCGCGTCATGTCACCGTGAAGGTGGTATAGGGCCATTTGCCTTGGACAGCCATTTAATGCTGCAAGGTTGGTCGCCGATGATTCGTGAAGTACTTTTAACGAAGCGCATGCCGCCAACCCAAGTTGACCCCAACATCGGTCATTTCAGTAATGCCCGTTATATCCCTGATGAAGATTTACAGAAGTTAGTACATTGGATCGATGCCGGTGCGCCAAAAGGTCTTGCTGTAACAGATCCTCTGGCCGCGTTAGAATTTCCAGATCGTCGGGATTGGCAGTTAGGTGTGCCTGATTACGTCATTACGGCACCTAGGCATGAGATTCCTGCTACTGGTGTACTAGATTACATCAACGTAGATGTTCCCCTTCCGTTCGAAGAAGATAAATGGGTAAAAGCCGTACAGTATATTGCTGGCGACGAATCAGTTCTTCACCATCTGTTAACTTATGTGACTGCACCTGCAGAAGTTGTGCAAGGCGAAGCAGCAACAGTTAATACAGCTACTCGCTTTCTTGAGGGATATGCTCCAGGAAAAGTTGATGCGATGACATTTCCTGAAAACACTGGTGTCTATATACCTGAAGGCCACAAGCTAAGCATGCAGTTTCATTACACAACAAACGGACGTGCTACGTCTGATGAAACTGTGCTCGGTTTATATATGTATGATGAACCACCCGCTTATGAGAATTTCACTCAGTCTGTATCTGGAATGTTCCGAATTCCACCATACACACAGGATCACGAGGCGTCTGCCCGCTATGTTTTTAATGATGATGTAGTTGTTACTGGATTGAGAGCCCACATGCATTTCCGTGGCAAGGACATGAAATTCAGCGCTGAGTACCCGGACGGTACTATGGTAGATCTACTCAGTGTCCCAAATTACAGCTATGCTTGGCAGCCAACCTATGCTTTGGATGAGCCAATGCATCTGCCAGCAGGAACGCGAGTTCACGTGACTGGGGCATTTGATAATTCCGAACACAATCCAGCAAATCCGGACCCGAGTAAAGAATTAACCTTTGGTCTGCAAAGTTGGGATGAAATGTTTATTGGTTACTGGACTTATCACTCCGCCGAACCAACAAACTAAGGAATTCCTTTAGCTCAATCGAAGCCCGATTTCTATCTAGAAGTCGGGTTTTTTATGAGTCACGTAAAGGTACAAACCTAAGAAATTCGGCGGTTTTACAGATAGATTAAGAAATAGTCACATTGTGTCGCGGCGCGCTAACTTGCTATGATGCGTCGAAAAGAATTAATAACAAAAATCCGGGAGATTGCTATATGTCCTCGCTCTTTATCGTCATCTTCGGCCTGGCCGGATTCTGTTTTGGATGGTTTGTCTACTCCAAATATATCGCTGAAAAGATTTATCGGTTAGACCCTAACTATGTGACTCCCGCTCATCGTTTTGACGACGGTGTTGACTACGTGCCCACCAACAAATATGTGCTTTGGGGTTCTCATTTCACGGCGGTGGCCGGTGCTGCACCGATCGTCGGTCCAGCTATAGCTGTTTACTGGGGATGGGCTCCCGCTCTCTTGTGGGTAACGCTTGGATCAATCTTTTTCGCAGGTGTCCATGACTTCGGTGCTTTGTGGGCGAGTAATCGACATGACGCCAAATCCATTGGTGCACTTTCTGAAAGTATTGTCGGCGTAAAAGTCCGATCAGTATTAATGATCATTATTTTCTTGCTGCTAGTTCTAGTGAACGCAATGTTTGCGACAATCATTGCGGATGAAATGGTTATTTATCCTGAATCAGTTTTTCCAGCCTGGGCGGCAATTCCAGTGGCGATTGCGGTAGGAGTTTTAATCCGCAGGAAGTTCAACTTGCTGGCAATCTCAATCGTCGGTGTTAGCATTCTATATTACACAATCTATGTGGGCAGTAATATGCCGCTTGCTATTCCTGACCCTTTGTTTGGTCTCGGTGAGCGTGGCGACTGGATTATCCTTTTATATATCTATGCTGGTATTGCGTCTATGCTTCCAGTTTGGTTGTTACTCCAACCACGTGACTACATTAATGGTGCGCAATTAGTTGTAGGACTATTCGTTCTTTACACAGCCGTTCTTCTTACTACACCGGACGTAGCTGCGCCGGCATTCAATGATGTGGCTGAAGGCACGCCGCCAATACTTCCAATCTTGTTTGTAACGATTGCGTGTGGTGCACTTTCTGGATTCCATGGCATTGTATCCTCAGGCACTAGCGCGAAGCAGCTCAGCAACGAAAAAGACGCACGTTTTGTTGGGTATCTTGGTGCGTTAGGTGAAGGCTCGCTCGCATTGATTACTATTACTGCGGTAACTGGTTCTTTGTATGCTGCTTCAGTAGCTGGAGGTTGGGATGCAATTTATCCAAGCTTTACCGGAGGGCCATCGGCGGGTGGATTTATTGCGGGTGGTGCATTGTTGATTTCAGAAGGTTGGGGTATACCGCTGACCTTCGCCCAGACTATGCTTGCGGTGATGGTGGTCTTGTTTGCAGGTACAACAATGGACGCCGGTTTACGACTTACCCGTTACATTATTCAGGAGTGGGGGAATATCTATTCAATTAAGCCACTAAAGAGCGCCTACATCTCAACCTTTGTAGCCGTTGGTGCTTGTTTGCTTCTAGCTTTTGGAGTTTCCAATGGCAACTACCCCGGTGACGGTGGAACTTTAATCTGGCCGGTCTTTGGTGCTACTAACCAAATTCTTGCAAGTATGACGCTGATTGTTCTTTCAGTATATTTAATGAAGTTAGGACGACCGGCTAAAAACTTGTTGATTCCGCTTTGCTTCATTCTGGTTATGGCGACGTGGGCAGGAATTTGGTACATCATCAGCTACGTGAACAGCGGCCAGTGGTTGCTGGTAGTTATTCAATCCGCTGTTATCATTTCTTCGATCTTTATTATTCTTGAATCCTGGGGAACGGTTCAGAAACTTAAAGCCGAAGGTAGCTCAGGAGATGATGAAGAGTCAGTAGCTTCATAACGCTTTAATTTTAAAGCCAAGTTGTCTTGGCTGAAAAAGGAGCAGTCTTTAGTGCGTTGCATAAAATTCTGCTCCTTTTTTGTTTGGTATAATTTTTAAGTGCCATGTATCACATTATGGATCGAGAAAGATTGCTCAAATATCTTGCAGATAATTCAGTGGAATCCGTTTCAGAGGTTCATACTTT
>DFQD01000143.1 GCA_002377605.1 Gammaproteobacteria bacterium UBA3498
GGCAGATAACCAAAAGTTGCAACGCCCAGGGTTCCAGCCATGTATGCTCCGCACGTATTCCAGGGAATCAAGGGCGAAGTAATTGTTCCTGCATCCTCTAAGGTTCGAGATAAATTTTTCATGTCGAGATTTCTATTCTGATATTCCAGTTTGTACATGCGTCCTGGTAACACCACCGAAATGTATTGATCCGATGTAATAATGTTTGCCCCAATGCAAGTTGCAAGTGTCGTTGCAATTAAACTGCCAGTGCTGTGGACGAATGAGAGCGCATACTCCACTAAACGTCGCAGTAAACCGGTGTGATCCATTACTGCGCCGAAAACCATCGCGCAGAGTACCAGCCAGGTTACTGATAGCATAGAGCTCATACCGCCGCGAGTCATTAAATCATCGAGCGTTTCGTTGCCACTGCTGAGTATAAAACCGTCAAACAGTGTGTACCAAATACCTTTGAATAACGTTAAGAATACATTTGGCGCATCTCCTGAAACATTCATAATAGCCGGCCGCTGAAAAACTAAAGCGATAAACACACCTATCATTGTGCCAGTAAGAATTGTCGGTATGGGTGGACACTTCTTGTTGGCCATGATGAGCAAGACGATAACAGGCAATAACATAATAAAGTTAACTTCGAAGTTTTCGGCGATTAAACGCAGCGTAATTTCAAGGTCACTCGAAGAACTACTAGAATCGATATTTAATCCAATAAAAGTAAAAAGTATTAATGCTATTGCAATGCTAGGTATTGTTGTCCATACCATATGACCGATGTGAGTAAACAAATCAGTACCGGCGACGGCAGGAGCCAAGTTTGTAGTTTCAGATAAGGGAGACATTTTATCCCCGAAGTACGCGCCGGAAATAATTGCACCTGCGGTAATTTCCGGGGACAAACCCATGCCAGCTGAAGCACCAATGAGCGCAATACCCACTGTTCCGGCGACTGTCCATGAACTGCCGATACTTAATGCAATCAATCCGCAGATAACGCAGCTTGCGGTATAAAAGATTGACGGATCCAGAACTAGCAGGCTGTAATAAATCATGGTGGGAACTGTGCCGGACATAATCCAGCTCCCTATTAGCGAGCCAACGCAGAAAAGGATTAGCAGAGGTTTTATGGCAACAGTGATGCCAGTGACAATACTGTTCTCAATTTGGTTCCAGGTTTGTCCATTGCGCCAACCAATCAGAGCAGCTACTGCAGCGCCCACGCATAAAGCAATTTGATTTGGGCCATAACTGGCATCTGAGCCAAACAAATAAACCGAAAAAGATAGCAAGCACACCAGCATTAAGACTGGGATGAGAGCCTGAAAAACCGTTGGAGAGACCGAGTTATCCGGAGAAGATAACTCTGATTTTTGCGTGACTGTCATGAAACAACGCCTTATAAGTGCAACAAGCATAAAGCTTATGCCAGTAGTCTGTCTATTTGAACACCAGTAAACACAGGATTTAAGGTATAATTCGCGACTTTCACGAAATATGTGGAATACGGGCTTGCCTAACCTATAAATAGGTGGATCCTTAAGCAATGAACAGTGCAGAAAGCTATATGACCGATATTGATGCCTATATGAATAAGTTAGGCGCTCAGGCTCGAGTTGCCTCAAGGGAAATTTCCAGTGCTTCGACCGAGGATAAGAATAAAGCTTTGTTCACTATTGCTGCTGCTATAAATAGTAGTCGCGCCGCACTTATGGAAGCGAACAAGAAAGACCTGGAAGCAGGAACAGCGAAGGGTCTTGAATCTGCATTTATGGATAGGCTCGAGCTTACCGATGCGCGCATTGATAATATGATCGAAGGGCTGCATCAGGTAGCGGCCCTTGATGATCCTGTTGGTGAAGTCAGTGATCTTAAACATCGGCCAAGCGGTATTCAGGTAGGAAGAATGCGCGTGCCGCTGGGAGTAATAGGAATAATTTACGAATCTCGACCGAATGTAACTTGTGAAGCGGCTAGTCTATGTTTGAAATCCGGCAATGCGACGATCCTTCGCGGTGGTTCCGAGGCGACCCACTCTAATCAAGCAATTGGTAAATTTATTAAGAGCGGGCTCCAGGAAGTTGGACTGAGTGAACATATAGTTCAGGTTTTAGATCGAACTGATCGAGGTGCAGTGGGTAAGTTAATAACCATGCCAGAGTATGTTGATGTAATTGTTCCTCGCGGCGGCAAAGGATTAATTGAACGAATAAGCAGCGACGCGAAAGTTCCTGTCATTAAACATCTCGATGGAAATTGTCATATATATATAGATGATAAAGCCGATATCGAAAAATCTATTACGGTGGCGGTAAATGCCAAAACCCAACGATTCGGGACTTGTTGCACGTTAGAGTCATTACTTGTTGCCGACGCAATTGCTAAGGATGTACTGCCTAAACTTTGTGAAGAATACAAAGTTCACAAGGTTGAAATGCGCGGATGTGAAAAATCTCGGTCATTAGTTGAAGGAGTAGTGCCTGCTTCTGAAGAAGATTACGAGACTGAGTATCTTGCACCAATAATATCAATCAAGATTGTGGCAGACATTGATGAAGCTATCGAGCACATCAATGATTACAGTTCGCAACATACAGATTCAATAATGACCCAAGATCACAATCGTGCGCAGCGATTTCTGAGAGAAGTAGATTCAAGTTCGGTCATGGTCAATGCTTCGACCAGATTCGCCGATGGATTTGAATATGGACTAGGTGCTGAAATAGGAATCTCTACTGACAAGCTTCATGCCCGCGGTCCGGTCGGGCTTGAAGGATTAACTTCGCAAAAATTCATTGTGCTTGGGGATGGTCATATTAGGCGATGATGTCTCACATAGGTGTGCTTGGGGGCATGTTTGACCCGATTCATAACGGTCATGTCGAGGTCGCAAAATTTGCCAGCGAAAGTTTGTCATTAGAAATGACAAAACTGATTCCCTGTTCCATTCCAAATCACCGAGCTGAAGCTGTTTCGAGTGCAGATCATCGCGTTGCAATGCTGGAATTGGCTATTAAAGATTATGAAAATCTAAGTATTGACCCTATAGAAGTTTATAAGGATGGAATTTCATATAGTGTGGATACCTTGCGGGAACTGAAAGCGCAAAATCCTGAGAGTGGGATCGTGTTTATCTTGGGAATGGATGCCTTTAATAATCTCAATCGATGGCATAAATGGGAACAGCTTCTTCAGCTTTGCAGTTTATTCGTCCTCGCTCGATCAGGAGAAAATGTTAATTACGGGATAGCAACAGAGATCGATCTTCTAAATAGAAAAGTAGATTCTGGGGAGACGCTTTTACAAAAAGAAGCCGGATCGGTATTTATTTCGGAAGAATTCAACTATGAATTGTCATCTACTACTGTGCGTTCAAAACTTTTACTAGGTGAAGATTTGAGTCAGGAACTAAACGAAAAAGTATATTCCTATATTAAAAAACATAATTTATACAATTAAGTACTGAGAAGTAATTTTGAAAAGTAAGAATCTAGCAGAAATTGCAGTTGAAGCCTTAGAAGATTTAAAAGGTCAGACTATTAGTTGTATCGAGGTGTCTAGTTTGACATCTATTACAGATTACATGGTTATCGTTACCGGAAGATCAAATACACACATCAAGGCCCTCTCAGATAGCGTAGTTAAAAAAATCAAAGAGGCCAAACAGGAAATCATTGGCGTCGAGGGTCGCATGAAATCTGAATGGGTGCTCGTGGACTGTGGTGATGTAGTCGTACACATAATGCTGGCTTCTGTACGAGCACTTTATAACCTTGAAGAGCTTTGGAGTTTTGAAACTTCAAAAAAGAGCCAACAAAAACAGCTACTCTCTTAATCCTTCTTCGAAAAATTTATGCGAATTTCTATGGTTTCAGTGGGTACAAAAATGCCAGGCTGGGTTCAGGCCGGTGTTGATGAATATGTCAAGAGAATACAGAGTTCATTGGGGTTCT
>DFQD01000126.1:0-2482 GCA_002377605.1 Gammaproteobacteria bacterium UBA3498
TTGCTACTCGCAGGCTATTTTTACACAAATGTTAAAGCCGCTTCACCAGGAAGTGATCGAATGATCTTCCTGATGAATGAGATCGAAAAAGGAGCACGTGCTTTTTTACGTCAAGAGTATTCTTGGGTGTCAATCTTTGTCGCGGTGATGGCAATTCTTATAGGAATACTCATAGCTCCCGCAGCTTCACTTACATACATAATCGGAGCTGTTCTGTCAGCAACAGCAGGATACGCTGGCATGACTGTTGCCACCATGGCAAATGCTCGAACCGCACATGCAGCTAAAGATGGTCCCGCGAAAGCTCTACCTGTTGCGTTTCGCGGTGGAGCTGTAATGGGTTTTTCTGTTGCCGGATTAGCTTTAGGTGGACTGGCACTTGTTTATATACTTTTCGTTTTAGTTGCTGAAGTAGACGATGCTTTTGAAGTGGTTACTGCATATGGCTTAGGCGCTTCCTCAATCGCTCTTTTTTCTCGAGTAGGTGGTGGCATTTACACAAAAGCAGCCGATGTTGGCGCTGACTTAGTTGGAAAAGTAGAGGCCGGGATCCCCGAAGATGACCCAAGAAACCCTGCAACTATTGCAGACAATGTCGGAGACAACGTTGGTGATGTTGCTGGTATGGGAGCTGACCTGTTTGAAAGTTATGCCGGTTCTATAATTGCTCCCATTTCTTTAGTCGCTTTTGCTTTGGGACTAGGAGCTGAACATGCAACAATGAGCACAAACATTTCACTACTAATGTTCCCTCTCGCAATTGCTTTTGCCGGAATGCTTACTTCAATTATTGGTTCGTTCCTAGTTCGAGGCGGTGAATCAACTGACAGTCGCGCTCTAAGTCGAGCACTTCATCTTGGAACAAACGTTGCAATGCTCCTAACAGTGTTAGCAACAATTGCCATATCCTTCTGGCTTTTTGGCGACAATCAAGCATTTGACAATCCAATTGGGCTAGCAATTTCAGTCGTAGGTGGTCTGCTCGTCGGATGGGCGTTAGGTAAAACAGCAGAATTTTATACTTCTGACCACTTCTCTCCTGTTAAAAAAATTGCTGACCAATCTCAAACCGGTCCAGCCACCACAATACTTGGCGGAATTTCGGCCGGTATGATTTCAGTAGCTGCATCAGTTGCGTTATTAGGTGTTGGCATTGCAGTCGCGTATTGGGGTGGAGAAATTGCATTTGATTCAATCGGAGCCCTTGATGGAGGCATCTATGGAATTGCTGTGGCTGCAATAGGAATGCTCGCAACGTTGGGGGTTGTAGTTTCTGTAGATGCTTATGGTCCTATAGCTGACAATGCTGGTGGAATCGCCGAAATGGCAGAGCTAGGTCCAGAAGTTCGCGAAGTCACAGATGCACTTGACTCGTTAGGTAACACAACCGCCGCAGTTGCCAAAGGTTTCGCTGTAGGTTCTGCCGCACTTACTGCGCTTGCCCTCTTCAAGAGTTTTGAATTCGCAATCATTGAAGCAGGGGGCTCTCTATCACTGGATATAGGTCAAGTTGAAGTATTCATTGGTCTTTTCTTGGGTGCAATGCTTCCATTTCTTTTTGCGGCATTGACTATAGATGCTGTGGGACGAGCGGCTCAGAAGATGATAGAGGAAGTTCGCAGACAGTTCCGTGAAATCCCGGGGCTCAGAGAAGGGGCTGAGGGGGTAAATCCTGACTCCGCTAGGTGTGTCGCAATTTCAACTTCCGCTTCTCTGCGAGAAATGCTTGCCCCAGGCATTCTTGCGGTTCTTATTCCTTTAGTTTTGGGTTTTGTCAGTATTGACTCTCTAGGTGGCTTCTTAGCTGGGGCACTAGTGGCAGGTTTTTGCTTGGCAATCTTCATGGCTAATGCCGGAGGAGCTTGGGATAATGCGAAGAAATACATTGAAAGTGGAGAACTTGGTGGAAAGGGTTCAGAGCCTCATAAGGCGGCAGTTGTTGGAGATACTGTCGGTGATCCATTTAAAGACACATCTGGACCGTCTATGAATATCTTGATAAAAGTAATGACTATAGTTTCCTTAGTCTTCGCTTCTGCTTTTGTCGGTTAACATCCGATCCTGTTCTCTGGTAAAAATGAAATAATGCATCTTAGGCGTTTGTTTTAGAAGTACTGGCACTCTGTGGTAGATCCATATGACTATCATCAAAGCAGGTACTGACATTAAAATTCCACCGATCACATCCGCAGGCCAATGATGAAGGCCGCTTATGCGAGTCCAAATGTTAAGCAGAATAAGGAAAATCATGGAGGATGTCACTACACGACTTGTTTGTAATTTAGTGTGTCGCCGTGATAGATGGGCGATCATCCCGAAGATCATTAATGCGTAGACTATGTGACCGCTGGGATATCCACCTTCACCAAAGTAGTATTTTGATTCATTGAATATGAAATTTTTGTTTGGACCCGACCGTTCGACAATGTCGGATAGCCGAGTCAATCCTGTCATACTGCCAGCTAAAAGAATTCCTACTGTC
>DFQD01000126.1:2543-2682 GCA_002377605.1 Gammaproteobacteria bacterium UBA3498
GCCTATATCGGTGATCGGGGCGTCAATTACATCGCCTAGGAAGTCGATAAAGTCCGGAGTATTTTCATACATCCATCTACTCATTCCTACTTCGCCCCATAAGAGACCGTTTTTAGAGACGGCTATAGAGAAAAGAACT
>DFQD01000126.1:2772-3555 GCA_002377605.1 Gammaproteobacteria bacterium UBA3498
CCAGCTAAAAGAATTCCTACTGTCGCGTATCGTCCCCATCGCCAATAAACCAAAATAGATATTCCAATAAAAAGCAGTGGCGCGCCTATATCGGTGATCGGGGCGTCGATTACATCGCCTAGGAATTCGATAAAGTCCGGAGTATTTTCGTACATCCATCTACTCATTCCTACTTCACCCCATAAGAGACCGTTTTTAGAGACGGCTATAGAGAAAAGAACTGCTCCAAATGTGGTTAATAGGAATAGAAGATACCTGATAATCGAGTTTAAAGATTTGCTACTTTTCATGGATCTTTATAACGCTCCGGATTCCAGTTGAGTTCCTGAGATTTTCAATTCCAGAATTAACTTGGTTCAGCGAATATTGGTTACTGATCATGCTTTCCAGATCCAATTGTCCTTTTTTCCAGTAGTCAACAAAGACAGGCATATCTTTTTGTGCGTTACAGGATCCGAGCAGGGATCCAATTAGACGTTTTTCACTCATCATTAAATGCAAAGCCGATGAAAACCTAAGCTCTTCCTCTGGAGGGGGTGCTCCTACTATCACTGTGGTTCCACCAGGCTTATTTGAGGCCAACCCCAATGCAATTAATTCGGAATTCCCTACAGCATCAAATGAATAATCAACTCCACTACCATCAGTTAATTCCATTATTTCACCAAGCAGATCCTTCGAAGTTGGGTCAATGCTATGCGTAGCACCTAGTTCTTCAGCTTTAATTCGCCTTTCTTCAACTGGATCTGAAACTATAAGTGTTTCTGCTTGTGCGATTCGTGC
>DFQD01000202.1 GCA_002377605.1 Gammaproteobacteria bacterium UBA3498
CCGGCTCGATAAATACCATTAACAGGATGATCTTCATCTATACTCTGCTGACTAAATACTGGTTCTGGCAAATTAGAATCTTTGGTAAACAAAATTCCCTGGTAACCACCAACTGAGCCACCGTTTACTGGGCGGACATCATGACCTTTTGCTTCGAGCGCACGGCCTACTAAATTGTAAAGACTGTGCTCCAGCGATAAACGATTACTATTTTGACTATGAGTAAATCGCGCAACATCAGTCGTCATCTGAATATTCATACCGTGATCAATCACGTTAACCATATGTTGAGCATGAGTTTCCGGCTGAACCGAACCGCCCATGTTGCCAAAGCTCATTAATGGAGCGCCATTCTGCATAACAAATCCAGCAATAATGGTATGAAATGGTCTCTTTCTCGGAGCCACAACATTGGGTGAACCTTCTTCAAGAGAAAACGCCACGCCTCTGTTATGTAGAATCATTCCATAAGGCGGAATTGCAACTGCAGAGCCGTACACAGAAAAAATACTGTGAATAAACGAAACCATATTTCCCCAGCGATCGGCTGTGGTGAGGTAAATCGTTCCACCATCAAGACCGCCTTTAACCGAAGGCTGCGATGCTTTATTCATGTCGATACGGTCACACAAAGTGGCGGCATAGGATTTATCTAACAACTTGTCTACGGGAACATCAACGAACAGGGGATCTCCGTTATAAGCTTGAAGGTCTGAATAAGCTAGCTTCTTCGCCTCTACCATGAAGTGCCAGTAATCAGGATTCGAAGGACCTAGGGCCGAAAGATTTACATCATGAACTGGAGCACACACTTCTAAAATATTTAGTAGCTCTAGAGTAGCCCAACCTTGTCCAGGAGGAGGCAGCTGAAAAATATCGTATCCATGGTAGTTAGTTGAGATCGGCTCAACCCATTCCGATTCAAACTCAGCAAGGTCGGCATGTGTCATTACTCCTCCGCCTGCCTGAACTCGAGCAACAATTGCATCAGCGATAGGGCCTTTGTAAAACGCATCGCGACCCTGATCCTGAATAAGACGCAAAGCATCTGCCAAATCTGGGTTGCGAATAATGCTATATAAAGGAGGCGCCTTTCCGTCTTCCAGAAACACTCCTGACGAATAATCGTCATTCAAGAGGCGAGGTTCTGCAGAGATTAGATCGCGATGGCGACGCTCTCCTTGGCCCCAGCCTTCTTCAGCAATTCGCACCGCTCGATCAAAAGTTTCTTCAAATCCTAAGGTGCCGAATCTTTCTAACATGGCGTCATAGCCTGAAATAGCGCCAGGTACGGTAGCGGCATTAACCCCTGCGCTCGGAACTCTATCTAGCTCAAGATCATCTTTGAAAAAATCAGGAGTCCAACCGGCAGGTGCCCAGCCAGCGGAATTGAGTGCATAGAGCTTATCTTCAGCTGCTACATATATTAATGCAAACAGATCTCCTGCAATCCCTGTGTCATTTTGTGAGGTAACGTCCAGCACTGCACCAGCGGCAACTGCGGCGTCGATAGCATTGCCGCCTTTTTGTAAAATTTCTAACCCTGCCTGTGCGGCTAAAGTATCACTGGTTGCAACAATGCCATGACGTGCAATGACCTCTGAACGGCCCTGACTCAACCAACCTTGAGCACGAGACCCTGGCGCGGCCACTACGTGTGCGGTAGGAGTGGGAGATTCTTCCGTTGGAATACCAAAGGGATTAGGTGATTGAGCGGCAACAAAGCCATTGAAACAAATCAATGACAGGGCAACAGATTTGATTAACACTAATTTCATTTTTTTAAGTCGCTTTTTCTAATTAAATTTCTATCTGGAATCGATCTAGGCTTTGGCCTCGAGTAGGGGTCCAAATACTATTGAATTCATACCTCGAAACTCAGGGTCTTCCGGGAGCGCTGGATTGGAAATGGCTTCTTCTAATTTATCCTTAAAATCGGACGTCGTTTATTCCTCTAGATCACTAAGAATGAAAAAAGCATAGCCCAAAGAATTAAATGCCACCATTACACTAACAGCACTCTCCTATAATTTAATGCGCCTCCGCTAAATGTTGCGCTAATAAATCTTTACCGTAATCGTTTCCATTCGGTGTTCGTATCACAGTGTGAATATGATCCCTGGTAGGTACACCAGGTTCATTCTTTTGTAATGTTCCAACTGGCCCCTGATGATCGAATTCTATGAGTACTACAGGACTATGCACGCGGTAATAAAAAATGGCTTCATCATCAGTGCCACCTATCCATGCGAAATAAGTGTCATCAATGTGAGCACCGATCTCTTCCATAGTTACTTCAGCATGAGGATCACGCATTGCCCCTACAAATGAACGAATGACGTTTAGCAGTTTAAGTTTTTGCTGGCTGTCTAACTCGCTGCCTTTGATACCTTCATAATCCAGAGTCAAATTATCCTGGTTTGCTGCAGCAACTTGATTGTTGCGAACCTTGTTTGGATCAATTGTCGCTACCGCTTGTTGCGAACTACTGAAAGACTGCATGAGCTCCAAACCGGTATTCTGTTCTTCCTGCAAAATATGGTTGCCTTCGTACATACCTGAATCTGTGTAAACAGGTTCGCCACCCCAAAAAGCTGGTGTCATCACAACTTGATCGCCCAACACAAAATAATTAATAACGAGATGGTGACCATCTAATTGAAAACCCCAAGGGTTATCGGCAGAAGGAACACCCATCATGGTGACATAATACTTGTCCACTCCGTATCGGATCGGTTCACCATTAATCTCGAACAACGCTTGTTCTGTCTTCATGATGTTTTGAGTTTGTTCCAGCCCTTCAGCACTCAAAGCAACACGCAACAAATTCCAGGCTGCGTCTTTCTGCGTGTCGCTCATGTCTTCGAAACTTATCCCCCGCCTTGGAAATATACCTACGTCCACGTTCGACCAATCACGCCACTCTGGGTCGCTAATTGCAAAATGAGTTCGAGAAAGATCAGCTGTACTCAAAGTCGCTAAGAAAGCATCGGCTGCTGCAAGAATTGAAGCTGTAGAAACACCGGTAGATTTGACCGGATACAACCCTTCGATGATACCCTCGGAGGTGGCAACACCACGAAATGGCTGTCCCAAGGCGCGGGCTGCACCGGCAGAGAAATTACCTTTCTGCTCGAGGAGATTCGCAGGGTATTGTGATTGGGAAAGCACGGCAGTGCCTCCAAATAGGGCCGCAGTTAATACCACGATTGCGGTCATTACACACTTGCTTATCTTGTTCATATCGCCTCTCTTTTCGCAGTTTTCGGGGTATTCAGAGAGGCTATCTTCTATGAGAAATATCTGCAACCCAAAGGGAAGTCCTACTCGACCATGACTAGCCTCAATCTCTCCGGATCGCGCCAAATACCGCTGCGAAGGCGCCAAACATACACCACAGCAATAGCAAAAATAAGTACGCAAAATGCCAGCCACGATATCCGAGGACCATACTCCCAAACCAGGATGATGAAATACTGACTAACCAGCATGGCCCAATGGAGAATTACCGACGCATACATTAACCAACGGGTATCACCTGCTCCTCTCAGCACTCCTCCAGATACCGATATTATGGCGTCAGCCATGGCATAAGATGACAGCCCGATCATCATAAATGCTGATAGCTCGCGTATCTCTGAAAAATCCCCTGCCGGTGGCGCAAACACCTCTACCAAAGGGAACCTGAAAGTAATATAGATGAGTGCCAAAGTTGCTGAATAACAGATACCAATCATAAAACCAGCGGAGATTACTTCGTTGGTGCGCGCCATGTCATTAGCACCAACAAACCTACCTATCAAACTAATTACTCCAATATTAAATCCAATCATGGGGATAAATGAGAGCATGTCCCAGTTAAAAACAATGGCAGCAGAAGCACCCTCCACCACTCCATAACCTTGGAACATTAATAGAAATAAATTAAAAGCAGCGACATTTAGAAACAGTTCGGCACCTGAAGGAAATCCAAGTCGCATGAAGCGTCTAAATATTCCTCGATCAAACTTGAATGACCCCATTACCTGGAATTTTTCTCGGTGCTCTTTAGCTAGATAGAAAGCAACGAATAATATGAACGCAAACAATGTGGAAATAATGGTTGAGATGCCTGCGCCAACAATGCCCAACTCAGGAAATCCCAAAACTCCAAAGACCATGACATAACTAAGAGGCACATTAAGTACTAACCCACACACATCACAAATCATTACTATGCGAGTTCTACCGATTCCTGCGAAATAGGAAGAAATACATCCCTTTGCCAAAAAGATAACTACGCCCATCATTAAAATAATGTAATAAGTGCGTTCCAACTCTACCTGAATCGGATCATGCTCCATCCAAGAAAAAATACCTGAAACGAAATAGGTAATGATCACGAACAAGGGCGAACACAGGACTGCCATAATGACGCCTTGAGTAACCACCTTAGGGCATTTGTTCAGCTCACCGGCACCGAGATACTGCGCAGCTAACGCATTCGCATAAGACAGCAAGCCTGAGAAAAAGCAGAACGAGAAAAATGTCGCGACACCACCACCAAGTGCTGCTGCCATGTGAACCGGGTCGATCTGCGACATGAAATAGCGATCAGTAAAGATCATTACAGCAAACGTTCCCTGTGACACCACCATAGGTAGTGCGATTTTCACCAGCTCGCTCAATGTATCTTTACTGAAATGTAGTCGTTCTAACAACATGGCTCACAACATGGCCGCCAGCTTTTGGCGGAGCTATATATCTAGTTGAAGTGATAGCTTTAACGAGCGGAACCGCGGAGATAAATTACGGTTTGGGAAGATTAATCGCTACCAGTTAAAGCCGGCGTGCATGGTACTGCTTTGGATTTTTTTTCACAACTAAGCAAGGACAAAAGAACGATACGTTTCTACTTCTTTCTATTTAGAAATGCGTCCCGAGCTTTCTGGAATTCCTCGCTAAGAGTCGCCAATGCATTTTGGTCACCATCCATATGCATAATTCCTGCACTCGCCATTTGTAGCGCGTTTACTCCGCGCTTAATCATTTGCGCAGCTAGTGCTGGTCTACTTGCATAAAACTCCGCCAACTCCGTTGAACGAGATTCGAGCTTATCTGCTGGGACCGTTTCATCCAGGAAACCCCAGGCAAGTAAGTCTTCGGCTTTCTCCAGTTCACCACCGATCACCATTCGTTTTGTTATTGCTGGCCCCACCAGGTTGTAACAAAGCGGTAACGCACCCCAGCTTAAATTCATACTGAGCTTAACTTCCGGATAGCCGACGATGCAGTTTTCGGTTCCAATACGGAAATCACAAGCTGTAGGAATACAGGCGCCGCCACCAGCTGAAGCACCGTGTACTGCCGCGATAGTGATTTGATTGATTCCAAGAATACTTGCAAGTAGATCACGGCCAATCTGGGTTAGCCTTGTCTTGGTTAACAGATCTTCATCTTCATTTGCTCTAAAACGTTCTTCATCATTTAAATCAGCACCAACACAAAAGTGCTTGCCTTCACCACGAAAAATTACAGCGCGTGTTTCTGTATCGTACTTAAACGAATTGGCAGCTTCGGTGATCTCGCGCATCAAAGCCAGACTTAAAGCGTTACCACATTCCGGGCGCTGTAAAGTGATATACGCAACCTGTCCGTCTCGATCTAAAGTGAGAAATTCATAACTCATAGTTATAGTTTAAGCGCCTTGTAGTTTCAGTGGTTGTTTCTTTTTATAAGTAAGACTTCGCCACAACCATTCAGCAGGGCCGAAGCGATATTGTTTTAACCAATACACACTAAACAGTAGTTGAAAAATCCAGACCCCAACGACAACGTAGTAGATATCGAAGCGTTCAAGTTGGCCGAAAAGCCCGAATCCAAATCCCATAAAAATGATGTTGCAGATTAATGACTGGGATAAATAATTGGTTAATGCCATCT
>DFQD01000153.1 GCA_002377605.1 Gammaproteobacteria bacterium UBA3498
CTCTGGCTTTACTCCTGAACCGTTAAGAAAATTGTTAGAAAATGGTGGCAGTGTGGTATTGCCGACCGAAGCTGAATGGGAAAAAGCAGCGAGAACTAGCGATGCGCGTACTTTTCCCTGGGGAGGCCGGCCAACTTCTGAGTTTGCTAATTTCAATGCAAGTGCCAAGCGCGGAGTAGGAGCAGAATCATGTACAGCCTGCGCTAATGGACTTTCCGACATGGCTGGAAATGTCTGGGAAATGACCCGCAGTCCACTTCAGGACTATCCCTACGACCCTGATGACGACGCTGAAAATCTGCGCGAGAATGCACTCTGGGTCATGCGAGGTGGCTCTTATGCAGATGATATCAACAATATTCGCACTGCCGTCCGAGGCGCTGTAGATCCCGGCGTTCGCAACGATACCATTGGATTTCGAGTTGCAATCAGCCCGCATTGAAACCTCTTGTACCGATATAGGGATATAAATTCTCGGTGGACAAATGAAGTGCACATCGTAGTTTAACAACTGAGATTTCGGAAAGAAGTATTAAAAGGACTTAGAGCAATAAAATTAGTCCACTAATCTAAGGAGTAGAAAGCAGTGAACTTTCTATTTATCTTGATATTTTTCAAACCAGGTCATGATTCGTTGTGAAACATCCATCATAAATTTAGGTTCTCTTGGTCCATGGGGTGTTCTTGGATACACAATCATTTCCGTATCAATACCAAGCCACTTGAGTGAATTATAAAATTCTTGACCTTGTGACAATGGGACTCGCAAATCTTCCTGACCATGAATTACCTGAGTCGGAGTCACAACATTGTCGATATGACTTATTGCAGAAGACCGTTCCCACATTTCCAGGTTTTCCCAAAAAAAGTCTCCCATATGTTCCACCAAGTAATCGCGAATATCAGTAGTCGTCGACATGCTGACTAAATTTGAAAGTCCCGCTCCCATACTAGCAGCGTTAAATCGATCAGTTTGAGTCACTGCGAAAGAAGTCATGTAACCACCATAACTCCATCCCATTAAAAACTGATTGTCAGCATCACCGATTCCCATATTGATAACTACGTCCAAACCGGCGAGCAAATCTTGCAAGTCGCCATGACCCCAATCTGTCGCAGTGGCTGCACGAAAATCGTAACCGTAGCCAGTCGATCCTCTTGGATTGGGCCGCAAGATGGCATAACCGTTTTGGGCAAAATACTGAGCCATGTATATGTCCGGACCACCGGTAAATCTCTTCGAATAAACTCCGGATGGGCCGCCATGAACGTTTAATATAATTGGATAGGCAATTCCTTCTTCGTAATTAACTGGATAAGTAAGCAGGCCTTCTATCTCGGTACCATCAAGTGACGTCCAGCTTAGTAACTCAGTCTTACCCATTGGTGGAATCTCAATGCCACCATGGATATCGGTAATCTGTTCACTATCGGTATCGTCCGTGTTTTGCACAAACAGATCCCAGGGTTGATCGGAAGATTCCCAGCTGTAGGTGAAGCGATCGGCATTACTTGCCAGAGATAAGTTACCGGCAACGCCAGATTCCGGGGTCATAGTTCGAATATTTTCACCCCTCAAAGGCAGTCCAATGACCGCGCGGTTAGTCCCCATAGACTCTGTTAGATAAAGTTCATCGCTATCTTTGGACCAGCCAGCAATAAAGGGACTGCGGTTTGGTGTCTCTGCTAGCATTCTAGAATCACCACCATCGGCAGGAATCACATAAACATCGTTACGAGATATTAAATTAGGCTCTGAACCAGAAGAAGTATAGGCAATCCAGCTTCCATCTGGTGACCAAAAGGGGTTGTCTTCAACTCCATTGCCAGCAACTAGTGTTCGCACTTCTCCCAAAATTTGCAAAGGTGAACCTTTTTCGTTTTCGCTCTTTTCCTGATGCGTGCCAGCTTCAGCGACGCTGCTGGCGTCAGGAACAGCTACCACCGAAATATCGCCGTGTTGGTTGGTATAATTTAAATCAGCTATTGGCTTATGGGAGAATGCGACCTCATTACCAGCAGGAGACCAGCTAAAACTGCCAACTACCATTTCTCCAGATGTAATCTGCACAGGATCGACAGGATCAAAGGAGTCATTGTTTACTGCAACAACATGTAAATGACGAAAGCGTGGTTGTTGATCCACTAGAATCACGTCGCGTTTCTCTTCGATTTCTTTTTCCCGCTCTTCGCTTAATGGATCTTGCATTGAGAACACAACTCGATCTCCATTCGGCGACCACCTGTAACTCAATACATTATTCTCTGCATTCGTTAATTGGCTAGCTTCGCCTCCAAACAGGGGCATAACCCAAACTTGTGATTTAGTAGATTCACCTTCGCCGCGCTTACTAATAAAACTTAAATATTCTCCATCCGGAGAGAAAGCAGGAGAAGAGGCAGAATATTCACCGCGGGTATATTGCGTATTGCGATATCCATCTGCAGTCGAAATCCAGATTTGAGTTTGAAACTCGGAATCAGTTCCTTCCATCAAAGGAGTATTTACTACATAAGCAATGTGTTCACCATCTGGGGAAGTAGCTGTTCCTTGGACGCGGCGAAACTGCATGGACAAGTCAGGTGTCCAGCCGTCGATTGAATCACTTTGTGCAAATATAAAACTTGAGTAAGAAAGTGATAGAACAAACGCAGTGCTCAAAGGGAGCACTAGTTTTTTAATTGATTTAGTCATTATCTTCAGTGATCCTTTTATGAGCCACAAGATCTAAAAATCTGGCAATGCAAAACTAAGTATTAAATCGCCACCACGTCGACCTCGTGACCCTCCACCCGAAGCAACGGTTATAAATTCTTCACCGTCTATGGAATAGACAGCAGGGGACGCGAATACCCCGGAACCGGTGTTGTACTTCCATAACTCTTCACCCGTTTCTGCATCGAATGCATAAAAGTAACCGGCTTCATTACTGCCAGCGCCAACGAATACTAACCCCCCAGCAGTTACAACTGGTCCTGCCTGCCCGTACCCTTCAAAAATCTGGCGCCAGACTAACTCTCCAGTGGTTGGATCATAAGCGGAAAAATAGCCTTTTGGATCACGCCCTGAGTTAAACGGTTGGTCGATGGCGTTAACGTACAGGTAACCCGTGTCTTTGCCATAAGCCAAGGGACCATAATTCGAGCCGCCGCCAAAGCCTGGGGCAAATATTTGGTTCGGCCCAATTGGTGTAAATTGCTCTACGAGATCATTTGCTTCCATATGCTGAGCGGGTATATCGGTTGGGAACACCGGCGACACGGGTTCCATGCGTTCGCCGTTTGCTTTGTGCGGAATTGGTTGCGTGGGCCAGGGCTCTTCGCCTTCAACATCGGTTTCGGTGGAAACCGGTGTTTCAATTATGGGATGCACTGGTTCACCGGTTTCCCTATTTAGTATATAGAGCCAACTATTCTTGCTCGCTTGGGCAAGCGCTTTTACCGGCTCACCATCGACCTCCATATCGAATAGCACTGGTTGATTGCCAGAATCGTAGTCCCACACATCGTGATGCACTTGCTGGTAGTACCAAACCAATCTGCCTTCATCCAAGGTGAGTGCGATTAAAGAATCGGTAAAGAGATTCATGCCATCACGTTTGGTGCTATCACCAAAGGGATTTCCCACTGCGAAATACACCATGCCTAACTCTGGGTCGATTGAAGGTGTTTCCCAAATTCCGCCGCCATTACGTTCGCCGCCAACCCAGGTTGGCCCGGCGATTTCCCAGCCTTGATCGTTCTCATCCTGAGGAATGGTGTTGAAATGCCAGAGCACTTCGCCAGTCTGATCATCAATGGCCAACACGTAGCCGCCTGCAATGTGGCTCTCACTTCTAGTAGTACCAATATAAAGAACGTCGTTATATATCTGTGGAGCGGTAGTAAACCAGTATCCAACTGAAATCGCTGTTTCTATTGTTGGGTCGCGTTGATGTAATACATCGAGAATGACAGGAGCCTGACCACCTTCACCAAATGACTCGAGAGGTTCTCCAGTTTCCGCATCCAAGGCAAACATGAATGAACCAGCGGCGGTATAAACCACTCCTTCATCATAAACCACACCACGATGTCTAAAGATATAACCTTCTCTTCTACCACCACCCAATAGACGAGTCACATCATATGACCAGATTAAATGTCCATCCCGCGCATTGATTGCATACACACTGCCGCGTGAATCAGTCAGATACATGACCTCATCAACAATCACTGGTGTAGTTTGATTACTAACGCCATCGATAACACCATGCTGGAATAGCCAGCGCGGTGTTAGCGATGCAACGTTGTCTGGAGTGATCTGATCTGTAGGTACAAACCGGGAACCATAAAGATCAAAGTTGTGTAGGGGCCATTCTAGGTCGGTAACAACAGACAAACCATTTTGTTCTAGTTCTACTGCACCGCCAGTGGAGGCGCTACCAGTAGCAACGGAAATAGATGTGGTTTCGTTTTCCGATGAACAGCCTACAAATAGAAGCAAGAAGCTTACTAATAATACTCGAACTAATTTGGCACTGTAGTTAAAACGAATTTCGGAATATTGCATCGGTTAGCTCCAATGGTCTGATTATTCAATCGCATTTCTTTTCAATCTATTTACTTTCTTCTAACATGTATTCAACTATCGCTCGCAATTGTTGATCTGTGCAGTCTGCACAGAGTCCACGAGCTGGCATGATTCCATTTAGTCCGCTAATGGTATTTTTCACTAGCGTTTCAAAACCCTTCTCAGCGCGGATTTCCCACTCGATCAGGTCACCAACAACCGGAGCATGAGCTTGTCCAGTACCATGACAGGCAAAGCATGTAGCTTGATAACCCGCGGCCGCATCATAGTCTTCCGATTCAGCCGCAAAAGCAGAACAAGTAAGTAGAACGCCAAAGATATATATAGGCCAGAACCTTTCATATTTTTTCATTTGACGGCCCTTAGTACTTCTTCCTTACTATATTGAAAAAATCGATAAACTTTTGCATGTGCTCGCTATTCTGAGAAATCACTAAGGAATGATCGCCACCAGCAATTTCCGCATACACATGCTGCATGCCGAGCTCCTCCATTGTTGCAACCCATTCGCGAGTTAAGGTCACTAAACTATCTTCATCACCCTGTAACACGAAGATAGGTACGTGTTTGATCTTATTTAATGATTCCTCGATATCCAAGCTTCTTTCAGGAGCGGGGGCAGCGACTCCTAGGCCTGCAAACATGTCCGGATTTTTTGCGGCAATGTGATAGGTGCCAGCACCACCCATCGAGTGGCCCCATAGGTAAATTCGATTGTTATCAATTGAAAAATCATCCCGTACTATTTGAATTACTTCCATTACATCTTGCTCACTGTAAATGTTGTCTTGGGGGTCATCGGTTGTACGAGAGCCATACCACCCACGTCGGACATAACCAAGAGGAGTAACCACAACATAGCCACCTGCTTCTGCTTGATCGAGGAAACCATGGTATCCCATCAACCAATCGTAAGATCGTCCTAAACCATGTAAGGAAATAATTAAAGGTGCCGGTTCACTTTCATTGTAGTTAGGCGGCACAAAGAGTGCATAAGGAATCTCTTCGCCGGTGGGTGGAAAAGTATAACTACGATGTTGAATCCGTGAATCACTTATATGACTCTCGTCGTCGGAAGCTTCCCGATCAGCATAGACCAGAGAACTAAATAGGAATAGTGTTGTTGCGCCTAAGTTTATTATACTTTTCATTTTCCTGAGCTTTAACATGCTTCTCCTCCGGTAGAATTGCGGGCGAGGGTAGAAGAGCATAAACAATTCCCTAAAGAGACGCAAAGCATCGAAATTCCTGAGTTAAATTGCCCCTCAGTTTATGGTCCTATCGAATAGTTCACTTTCCGCTAGCATGCGAATCAGAGAGATGGTGTCGCGGTCTAGCTGAACATAAGCTTCTTTCAGATGCCCACCTACGTCGATTCTTTCATCAATTACATCCAGATCTCTCTTATAGTGAAAGCGCACAAAAAGAGAGCCGGTTTGCGGTTCTTCTATGGACGTGGTGCTTTGAGCATTGATCTGATCAAAATCAGGTATGGTTCTGGTGCATATTTTTTGCTCGGGACAGAGGATTACTTTTTCGCAGAAGCTGGTCCCGCCCACTTCGATAGTTCGAATAAATTCATTCTCTTTCAATACTTCGTGTGAGCATTGCAGCCCATGGTTAAATTTTTCTGGGTTGCGTGCTCTGAGCACAAGTCCTTGCCAAAGTTGGCTTCGGGTGAGTACAGTAATAGCCTTATTGCCAAGATCATTTACCTGAATGATATGTTCAAAGTCTAACAAGATAATCGCCTAATGCGTTCATGAAACTCCAGTTTACCGGCTTGAAACAGAATTCGACAAGAATTTGCTCAATGTCTAGAATGACTGAGTTTGTGTCGCAACAAAGTCGAACGAAATAATTCTCATGAGTAGAAGAAATATAGTTTTAGCATTAATTCTTGGCGTTGTAGGATTGTTTTCAATCTGGTTATTTGCACCTCCCAGTATTTCTTCCGCCAATCAAATTCCTAGTGATCTCGAAGCTATCGAGCGAGGGGAATACTTATTGATTGCTGGTGGTTGTATTAGCTGCCATCGTGGACAAACTGAAGAAACAAATGAAGCTTTGAGCGGTGGCCTTGCCTTAGAAACCGACTTCGGCATTTTTTATGCCCCGAATATTACCCCTGATAAAGAAACCGGAATTGGCAATTGGCAGGCTGGAGATTTTCTTGCAGCACTTAAACACGGACGAACACCCAATGGCAGTTTTTACTATCCGGCGTTTCCCTATCGCGCGTACGCGGGCATGACTGATGAAGATGTTTTAGATATGGCTGCATATCTTCTTTCTTTAGATCCAGTTAGCTATAGCGCTCCAGAACCAGAAATTCCTGGCTGGCTATTTCGCTGGACTGTAGCTGGCTGGAACAAGTTGGCCGATATTACACAACCTTCTCTCGAGCAGTTTGATGATGAGTTAGTAGCACGGGGCGCTTATATGGCGCGAAGTCTCGGTCATTGTGGTGAATGCCATACTCCGCGCAATGAGCTAGGAATTCCTGATTTAAACCGCGAGTATGCGGGGGCGGAAATTGGTGAAGAAGTAATCGAAGCAATCGACGCAGTAGCCTTGGAAGAATGGACAACAAATAACTTTGATATATTTCTTCTGCTTGGATTAAAACCGGAAGGTGAGTTTGTTGGTGGGGATATGAATGAGGTTATCGAGCATAATACAAGTAAACTTACCGATGAAGATCGAGATGCAATAGCAGCATTTTTTACTCGCCATCAGTCTGATTGACGCTAACGGGCCCTGCCGAGATTATTACCTTCTCTATTTTTAATTAATTGTTTAAACAACGTGTGAATCGCCAGCGAAGTTTGCTTCAATGGATAACGGCTATCAATTGATAGGATAACCCTTCCTCCTATAACTAGTTCCGTAAAAAAGGGCGACAAATGTCGCCCTTTTCTTTTCAACTAAAAATTCTTTAGTCGTTATCTACACGGTAGGTATCGTGGCAGTTACCGCAGGATCCACCAAATGCACGGAAGGCACCAAGGGTTGCTCCCATTTCGCCAGTTGCTGCGGCGTCAGCGAATGCATTGGCATTATCAATTAGTGCCTGCGTTTTGGCAGCTATGTCATCCTGGTTATCCCAGATGCTGTCTAGCGCAGTTGTTTCGATGTTGTCAAAAGCGCTCGTATCTACCGCAAGCATTTCTGGAATCATAGTTGCCATAACTGCAATTCTTCTGGCATTGCGTTCTGCTACTTCAGCGTCAAAAGGCGCGCCTTGAGCCATACCGGCAATAGGGCCTAAGTTGTAGCGAATCGTTTTAAACAGAGATTTACGTTGATCGACAGCTGCTGCTGCTTGTTCTTCTGGTGTCATGTCTTGTGCGTAGGAAGTGAACACCATACTAGACGCAATCATTGCTATTGCAGAGAGTAAAATTGCTATTTTTCTCATTATTATTCCTCCAATCCTTTCCTTTAAGCCTCAAGTGATAATGCGGGAAATCAGGCTTGGCCCCGGCTCATACAAATCTCCGGGACGAGCTAATACTGAACTATACTACAAAGCAAAAGGATGTCACCGCAACCTAGATAATTATCTTGTGCCGTTATAGCCAGGACCGTAAACAATTCTGCCGGGCCGTGCTCCAGTGTGTTGACCGTCTTCTACAACCACCTCGCCATTAACAAAAACGAATTTCATGCCTATTGCGTATTGATGGGGATCTTCGAAAGTAGCTCTATCAATAATTTCATCAGCATCAAAGATGGCAATGTCAGCATAGTAGCCTTCCGTAATTAAACCGCGATTATGAATCCCCAAACGCCTAGCTGTTTGACTGCTCATTTTCCGTACAGCTTCTTCCAATGAAATTATTTCTCTTTCTCGAACATACAATCCGAGCACGCGCGCAAAGGTTCCGTATTGGCGGGGATGAGGGGCACCTTCGCCGAAGATACCAACTGGCCCGTCTGAGCCAATTGCAGTTGCTGGATGTTGCATTATGCGATCAACATCGTCAGGTCCAATCGCGTGATATACAGCGGTTGCTCCGCCGCCACGAATAATATCGAAGACAACATCGGCCGCATTTTCTGGTGTAGGTTCCATTCCTCTTTCAATGGTTAAGTCAGCAAGATTTTTCCCTGCCATGTCTGGATCCCAAGAATTGCGGGAAATAAATACATTACTAGGATCACCACCACCACGGTCGTACAAGATCTTGTAAACTACTTCGTCTTTTATGGTTTGACGTGTTTCCGTACTATTGATTCTTTCCAGCAGCCGGTCGCGACCACCTTCCTGTGCCCATTGCGGGATTAATGCAGTGATGCCAGTTTGTGACGCTGTATAAGGATACTGATCGATAGTGATATCGATACCACGTGCCCGCGCCTCATCTACCATGCGTAAACTGTCGACAGATGTTCCCCAATTCTCAACGCCTATTACTTTGTGATGAGTCATCTGCACGGGAATATTTGCTTCTTCACCAATGAGGATGGTTTCCTGGACTGAATTAATTAGTTGCGCGGCCTCTTCGCGCATGTGCGAGATGTAAATGCCATTATATTCCGCAGCTATTTTCGAAAGTTCGATCACTTCTTCCGTTGAAGTAAAGCTGCCGGGCACATAAAACAATCCGGTTGAGATACCCAATGCTCCCTGCTCCATGGATTCTCTAACCATGGTTTTCATCTGTTCTAATTCTACACGCGTTGGCTCTCGATCCTCACTGCCAATTACTTGCGAGCGAATAGTCCCCTGCCCAACAAATATCCCCCAATTTGGACTGATTCGGTGTTCCTCTATTTCTGCGAGGTGTTCACCTACTGGATAAGGAGAATTTCCATCATTGCCCTCTGTAAGAGTTGTAACCCCTTGTAGTAAAGCGCTTTCAGCATTAGGCACTTCGAATATACCGCGGAGTGCATGGGTGTGAGGATCAATGAATCCTGGCGACACGACAAGGCCAGACGCTTCGATTACTCTATTAGCAGTGGCATCGGAAAGGTCTGCTATTCGAACAATTCGGTCGTTATTAATACCAATGTCTGTTACATACCAGGGATTACCGGAACCATCTACGATCCTACCATTGCGAATTATGGTATCGAACTGTTGTGCAATACTGACAAAAGGCAAAAGAGACACAAAAAAGCAAAATACTAGTTGGCGAGTGTTTCTCATATAATGCTTCCTTATACTTAAGTCTGATTTACCAGATGCGAATACGCTCCCCAGGTGGTAAGTAGAGTTCATCTCCAGGCTGCACGTCAAATGCCTCATACCACTCATCGAAATTTCTTACTACTCCGTTCACGCGGTACTCAGCTGGGGAATGCGGGTCAGTTGTGAGTCGTTGAATTAATTCATCTTGCCGATACTTGCGTTGCCAAACTTGAGCCCATGCAAGAAAGAAGCGTTGGTCACCGCTTAAACCATCAATCACCGGAGCTTCATCGCCATTCAATGACATTTGATAAGCTCGATATGCGAGAGACAATCCACCAACATCTCCGATGTTTTCGCCTAGAGTGAAATTGCCATCGACAAAGTATCCAGGCACAGGCTCGAACTGATCGTACTGTTCCGCCAAGGCAGTAGTAAGCACTTCAAAATTGGCACGATCTTCATCGGTCCACCAGTTTCGTTGAATACCAGCATGATCAGACTTTGATCCCTGATCGTCGAACCCATGTCCCATCTCATGCCCGATCACCGCACCAATACCACCATAGTTAACCGCCGCATCTGCACTAGGATCGAAAAATGGTGGCTGTAAAATTCCTGCTGGAAAGACAATCTCATTAAATGAAGAGTTGTAATAAGCATTTACAGTTTGCGGAGTCATGCCCCACTCTTCGCGATTGGTTGGTTGGCCTAATCGATTAATCTCATCTTCCCAATTGAATTCTCGAATATTTTGTGCATTGGCAAATAAATCATCGCGAGTAATTTCAATTGACGACAAATCTTTCCATTCATCAGGGTAAGCAATCTTCGGCCGGAAAGATTGCAACTTCATATGGGCTTCTTCTTTGGTTTGTGGGCCCATCCAGTCAATCTCATCGATGCTCTGAGCAACAGCAGCACGTAAGTTCTCAACGAGCTCTACCATTTGTTGTTTTGCAGATTCTGGAAAATGGCGTTGTACATAAACTTGCCCAACAGCCAATCCTAGGCTATTTAATGCGCCAATTCTTGCAACACCACGTTCCCATCTTTCTCTTTGCTCAGGAACACCACTGAGGATTGTTGAATAAAAGTGAAAACGTTCATTATCGATTTCTTCAGAAAGTACAGGCGCACTATCTACTATGTAACGATAAGTCATGTAGGCTACCCAGTCTTCCACTGGTGCACTATTCACGAGCTCTATGATGGGGGTCATAGCACTTGGAAAAGAAACGTTTAGATCTTCCAATTCAGTCACCCCAGCCGCTAAAAAATATGCGTCCCAGTCGATGCCCGAGAACTCAGTCTTAAACTCAGAAAATGACATTGGGTTGTAAGTAAGGTCACGATTGCGGCGTTGATCTCTCGGCCACAAATGTTCAGCAATTTTAGTTTCCAGTCCGAGAATTGCTTCAGCTTTAGCTTGGGCATTTTCGATATTGGCAAAATCAAATACTCTAGCGATATGTGACAAATATTCTGATCGTACATTCTGAAACTGATCAGTATCAAACAAGTAGTAATCGCGATCTGGAAGACCAATACCTCCTACAGATAACACGACTTGATGACGATCAGGATCACTGCGATCTGCGCCAACATAAAAACCGAATGGGGTGGCTGTGTTATCGATGAAGGCGCGACCAAATCCTTGAATGAGTTCTTCTCGAGTATCAATCTCACTCAGCGCGGAGAGTCCGGGCAATAATGGACTTATTCCCCGCTCGTTTAGAACTTCGGTGTTCATGTAGCTTAGGTAATAGTCACTAACCTTTTGTTCAACCGAGCCCTGGGCTGGTTCCGTATTGGCTAGATCATCGATAATATTTCGTACTCTTTGATCAGAGCGATCGCTAAGTACTGTGAATGATCCATAGTTACTGCGTGATGCCGGCAGCTCAAAGGTGTCCAACCACAATCCATTAGCATAGCGGAAAAAGTCATCGCCCGGTTGTGTATTAATATCCTGATGGCTCATGTCTATTCCGAATGAACCAAGTTCAGGAGCCGAAGAATTGGTGTTTACTGCTGCTGGCTGAGCTGTAGCTGTTACTTCTGTTGAAGAAGTCACAACAATTTGATTTTCTTCTGTACCACATGCAGTTAGCAGGTTCGCAATAGAAATACTCAAGGCGATTGATAATTTGTTTGCAGACAATGACATTTTAAAACTCCCGAAATCATCGTTATTATCGAGCGAAACCGGAGTATACCTGATTTGTTTTGATGAATAAGCTACCAGCAAATCCAGAAAAGTTATGCTCTTATATTCGGACAGACATGACGGTAAACTCCACCAAGAATATAAAAGACCCCGATAGAGAGTGGATTTATCCAACATAAAATGGATACAAAAACCACCTCAGTGAAATTTAGTAAAATATTTGTGAATAGTGCATCCGCAGCGTTACGAGTTCCGCTTGGTTTAGTGCAAAGGAACCATATGAGCGCTTCTGGGAAAATACGAAAACCAACTAGAGTTTTAAGGGAAATAAGATAAATACAAAATGGATCGGACTAGTAGCAGTGATATTTGGCGTGCTGTTGTTGGCAAATCATAGTAACGAGCTTCTCAAGCAGGTAGTCATCGCTCCCGGTTCTGTCGCAGAACTGGGAGTTCCGGCGGACTGTCGTGCAGATGAATTGGAGGAAGAGGGTTTGAGCCTCCTGGAATGCGAGTTAATGGTGAGCAACGTACAAATCACTTTAGTTTCCTCACCTGAATGGTTTCGCCCTCTGATGTTTCTACTTTCAGTCAGTGGGGTTCTATTTGCTGCCTTATCAATTTCAGTTGGATTTTCCTTTGTTAATAATAAAAACGTGAATGTTAACTGGGCAAAATCTTGTTTTATTGCATTGATCGTTATTGATGCAGTTATTTTTATTGTGGCGACAAACACGGGCCCACTGCTTCGAGCACAGTATCTTTGGTCAACTTTGTTGTGGTTTTTCGTTCACTTGTTTTTGCTCTTTGCGGCTGTGAGCATATCTTCTAAAGAAATTGAGGATGGTGCTTGATGTCTGAGCAATTGCCAAAAGCCAAAGTAGCGATGCATTGGTTGGTTGCTATAGGTGTCTTTTTTTTATTTGTAAGTAGTTGGTGGATGTTGTCGCTTCCACTCCCATCAGAAGATTTCACCTATAGGCAATTACCTTTTCAGCTGCATAAGAATGTTGGCATAACCATCATGGTGATGGTTGTCGCTATGATTGCCATTAGTATTGTTAAGAAACGGAAGAAACTCCAGATACAAAAATCGAGAATAGAGCGATTGGCATCCCTTGATCATCTGCTAACTTACTTTCTTATCATTGCCTGCTGTATTAGCGGATATCTTTCTTCTAGTTTTAGTGGATGGGAAACCACACTGTGGTGGTTAGTTGAATTACCTGCTTGGTCAGAAGAAAACGATGACTTAAACATCTTCTTCTCAGACATTCACTTATGGACTTGTTGGGCACTACTTTCTGTCGTTTCTGTGCATATTGGTGCGGCGTTGTACCACGCATTTAGAAACGATGATGTCATCGACAAAATGTTTAGGCTTTAACTAAATGAAAGAATATTCAACTTTTGTAACTCATCTTGAATGTAGTTACACCGGCAAGACATACCCAGCAGATCAGTTACACGGGTTATCTGATGCTGGCAAACCATTATTGGTTCGTTATGACCTAGATGCTTTAGGAAAAACTGTAAAAAAATCTTACTTGGCAGAAAGAGCTCCGGAATTCTGGCGCTACCGTGAGTTTCTACCTGTACGTAAATCAGAAAACATAGTTCGTCTGGGGGAATTAATGACGCCAATTCTTCCTGCAAAAAAGCTGCAATCAGAACTCAGTTGCGGCGAAATACTCATAAAAGACGAAGGAAGATTGCCAACCGGCTCCTTCAAAGCTCGAGGATTAGCACTTGCTGTCGCTATGGCAAAAGAATTAGGTGTTACACGCATGGCAATGCCAACAAATGGAAACGCCGGCGCAGCACTAGCAGCCTATTGTTCTCGTGCTGGAATCGAGACATTTGTGATATGCCCAGAAGATACTCCCAGAGTAAATATCGAAGAGATCGCCTTTCAGGGTTCGAAAACTTTTCTGGCTAATGGGTTTATTAACGACTGTGGCAAAGTAGTTGGAGAGGGCAAAGAAGCCATGGGCTGGTTTGATACGTCAACTTTGAAAGAGCCCTACCGAATTGAAGGAAAGAAAACCATGGGACTGGAACTTGCGGAACAAATGGGCTGGCAAGTCCCAGACGTGATTATCTATCCTACCGGTGGTGGCACTGGATTGATTGGCATGTGGAAAGCTTTCAATGAGCTGGAAGCAATTGGCTGGATTGGTTCGAAACGTCCACGAATGGTAGCGGTGCAAGCAGAAGGCTGTGCCCCAATTGTTAAAGCTTTTGAAGAGGGAAAGCGCCATGCCGAACTCTGGAGGGATGCCGCTACTATAGCGGCAGGTATTAGAGTTCCGGCTGCAGTGGGTGATTTTCTTATTCTCGATGCAGTGCGAGAGAGTGATGGCTTCGCGGTAGCCGTAAGCGATGAAGCTATAAATGAAGCCCATCAGGAGTGTGCTAAAAAAGAGGGAATACTTCTGTGTCCAGAAGGCGCTGCTACCTTGGCAGCATTAAAACAGGAACTCGCCAATGGTCGTATTCGGCCAAATGAACAAGTAATGCTTTTTAATTGTGCTACTGGATTAAAATATTCGATGCCTTCGAAACATTACTCAATTGATTTGACTAAACCAATTAATTACGATTTTATAAAAGAAATTTAATGTAAGGCTTGGCGCGACTCTTAGCTAGATCCGGTCGTAACTTTAGTACGAACTCATTGAGTAGAAGATGGTAATTTAGTCGCTTAGGTAGCGCCTAATTATTGAACATTGAACGATCAGAAGCTTTGCTCACCTGCTTAACTTTTAATGGTTTACTTTTGTTCCGCAAGATTGAATCCCATTTCGCTTTGGTTTTAGACAAGTTTTGGTGAACAGCATATCGAGGAAATAAAGAGAAAATAATGGCAATGGATGAAGAAGAGTTTAAGGGTATTGATTTATATACCTGGCCTACACCTAATGGACGCAAAGTTTCGATCATGTTGGAGGAATTGGAATTACCTTATCGGGTATTTCCCATCGATATCACCAAGGGCGAGCAGATGGATCCCGAGTTCATTGCATTCAGTCCGAATAATAAAATTCCCGCAATAATCGATCACGAAACCGGTACCAAGATGATGGAGTCAGGAGCGATCCTCATGTACCTGGCAAATAAAACCGGCAAACTCATGTCACCTATGGGAGATGAATTCTGGAAACAAATGGAGTGGTTAATGTTTCAAATGGGACATATAGGCCCAATGCTCGGACAGACCCACCACTTCGTGAAATTTAATCCGGGCAAGTCGCCATACGCAGAGGAAAGATACAGTAAGGAAAATGCGCGACTCTATCAAGTACTAGAAAATCGGTTACAAGAGAGGGACTATATAGTCGATTGCTACTCAATTGCAGACATCGCAAGCTGGCCGTGGATATCCCGTTACGAATTTCAGAAGATGGATCTGAATGGCTATCCACGACTCAAAGATTGGTATCTAAGAATTGCGGCACGGCCCGCGGTACAAAAAGGATTTAGTGTTCCTCAGGACCTACCGGTTCCTATTCCTAACTAATCTATTCAGTTTGTTATTCTAAAGCGTCATAGATTAAGTCGATCGCGACATTGCGCATATTAGCCGCTCCTGGCCGTCGCTGTCCTTGCGCTTGAATCATTCCTAACCAAAACATATCCTGACTTGGATCGATCCAGAACCAAGTGCCAGCGGCGCCACTCCAGTAGTAGGTTCCAGGGCCTTGAGCAGTTTCTGCAAGTTCAGGATCGTAGATCACAGCAAAGTCCACACCGAATCCGATACCGGCTCTACCTGGACGATCGGGACCACCGCCAATGTCTAATTCATCTCGCAAACTGTTAGTGCGCATGATGCGGACAGATTCTGGCGTTAGAATCCGTGCCCCATCCAACTCTCCTTCATTCACGAGCATTTGCAGAAAGCGAGCATAGTCATGGGTAGAAGAAACCAGTCCCCCTCCTCCGGATTCCATTCGATTTGGATCCAGATAGCTTGGCCGGTCTGGTCGATGAGGGCGTTGTACTAATCGGTTGCGTTCTTCGTCCCAGTTGTGAACTTCCGCAAAACGATACTCGTCTTCGTCACTTACATAGAAACGTGAATCACTCATACCTAGCGGCTCGAAAATTCTTTCATTAAGAAAATCACCAAACTTCTGTCCTGATAGTTCTTGTACAATATAACCCTGAAGGTCGACTGCCACAGAATAGTAGTATTGTTCACCAGGCTGGGAGAGCAGTGGAATGCCAGCTACTTTCGCCACTAGCTCATCTAAATCTGTAGATGCCAAAACTGCTTGATCTCTAAAAGCACTATTAACTGGATCACTTCCACCGAGACCATAACCAAAGCCGGCGGAGTGGTTCAGAAGCTCTCTCATTGTCGGTTGCCGCTCTAAGGGAGCCAGTTCTATATTCCCATCATCATCATAACTTTTGAGCACTTTTAAATTTTCAAATTCAGGAATGTGCTTACTCACTGGATCATCAAAATTCCAGAGACCTTCTTCATGCAGCATCATTAATGCAACACCAGTTACTGGTTTGGTCATTGAGTAAATTCGAAAAAGTGTGTCTTTAGTCATAGGCGTCTGATCATTTACACGAGCTAGTCCAGCGGTCTCAAAGGTTGCCACTTCACCATCTTTTGCTAACATCCAAATCATCCCTGCGACATCTTGGTCGGCAACGATTTGCTCCATCGCCGCATCCAAATTCGCAATCCCCCTTTCAGAAAATCCAGCTGCACTCGCGCCGACTTCATTTTGTGGCCAAGAGGTATCTGCAAGAGCACTATTATTGAAAAAGATAAAAGTTGTAACTAGAGCAAGGGCAAGTTTTTGTAGTCGCGCATTTATCGTGATTTTCATTTGAATTCTCCGGGCCAATAATTTTCCAATCTGTCGTTGGATTTCGATTCTCTTGATCTTAAATGAGCCACCTGGGGATAGCCACTCGTAATTCAATTTAGGCTCAAGATGTTTGTCCTAGTGTACTGGTAAGGTAGTAGTGAATTTAATCTGCTCTTATTTTGGAATTGCTGAATTGCCAGCTATTCGCTCCTCTTTTTATTGACTCATCCTGATCTTTAATTGAAGCAACGCCCCTTTGTGGTGCACTACTATTTTGCCCCCTTTTTCCTGCACCATTTTGTAGCAAAGAAATGAGGAAAATTTATAAAAAAATCCTCTGAGCCCAGTAAAAACGTGCCTTTCAATATTCTGGCAAGTTCTTTGCAAAACATTTAGCAAATAATCGTTTGTTATTTTCGGCAAGCCTGACTTGCTAGATCGCAATTTAAATTGGAGGAAGAAATGAAAAAGTTAACTCACCTGGCTGCTGGTCTCGTCTTGGCATCAAGCGGATTGATTGCCTCATCAGCGCATGCAGAGTTGTCCTATAACATCGGTTGGGCGTCCGAGTATTACTATCGCGGTATTTTGCAGAAAGAGTCATCAGGATCTGCTGGAGTTGATTGGAATGATGAAAGCGGTTTCTACGTTGGGGCCTGGGCAGCGGACGTAGGTGATGGCGCTGAAGTCGATGGCTACTTTGGCTACAACTATGAATTCGATACCGGGTTTACTGTCGGTGTTGGATTTACCGGTTATTATTATACTGGCGAATTCGATGACACGTACGAAGAAGTGAACTTCAATCTCGGGTATGGACCGTTGAGCTTGGAATACTCAGTAGGTGAATGGGAAGGATTTGGTGCTTCAGAAGATTACAATTTTCTCGCGATAACCTACACCGCTGACAATGGCATCTATGGTACTTATGGTACATTCGGCGACGATTTCGATGGCGACTACATTGAGATTGGATGGGGAACTACTATCTCCGAAATCGACATTGGTATTGCTGGGATCTTCAGTAGTGAAGAACTTTCGGACCAGTTGAGCTCACAGGGTCTACCTGATGAAAGTGAAGCGATCGTTTTTTCAATCGGTAAAACATTCTAAGTTATTCCTTTCGACTAACTGTAACCACCAGTCTGGATAGGGCTCCATCCGGAGCCCTTTTTTGTGTGCGACTAAAAAGCAGACTCTTTACCGCTGATTCCTTGATAGAATGAAACTACCGTGAATACAGTTAAAGAATTTCGGGGGCTCTGGAAATGAAAAAAACTCACCCACTATTAGTGATTATTGCGTCACTAGTAGCTTCTCCATTATTTGCGCAGGACACCTATGTAGCACCAAGAACTGAATGGGGTGCACCTGATTTGCAAGGAGTTTGGAATTTTTCATCCAACGTACCACTACAAAGACCAACCCAGTTTGGTGATAGAGAATTCATGACTGACGACGAAGTCACACAACTAAGAGCAAGGTTAGCTGCTGCTGATGCGGCTTCAGACCAAGCAGTTCCAGGTATCGAGAGTGAAACTAATCCTGGTGGCTACAATGATTTCTGGGTTGAGAGTGCTGGGATTACGGATCAGATTCGGACGTCCCACATTGTTTATCCAACTAACGGCAGATTCCCAGATTTAGTGGAAGGAATTCGTCCGATTGCTGGTGGCCTTGGGCCCGATGTGCAAGGGGACAGACCTGTGCGATTTGTTGTTGGTGGCATAGGTAAAGATGGGCCAGAAGATCGAGGTCTGTCCGAGCGCTGTATTGTAGGTTTTAATGCGGACCCGCCATTTCAGCCAAGCTTGTACAACAACAATTTGCAGATCGTACAAAACAAGGACCATGCGGTGATCTTAATGGAAATGATTCATGACGCTCGCATAGTCCCAATCGGTAAGCGCTCACAATTAGATGTTAGCATCAGGCAATGGTCTGGAGATTCTCGTGGCTATTGGGATGGCGACACCTTAGTAGTAGAGACAACTAATTTCACTGGCGTTACCCAGAGCTACCCAGGCTTCGGAACTGCAGAAAATAAAAAACTAACAGAGCGCTTTACTCGAATTGATCCATTCACAGTGAACTATGAATGGACAATAGAAGATTCTTCTACTTTTACCGATCGAGTCACCGCAATCATTCCTATGACGAAAGTAGCTGGCCAACTCTATGAGTATGCTTGCCATGAAGGCAATTACGGGATGATTAATATTTTGCGTGGGGCAAGAGTCGAAGAGCGACTAGCAGAAGAGTCGACCCAATAAGTCAACACTCGAGAAAAACCGGAGGATTACTCCGGTTTTTATTTCTCTATTTTTATTCGGACCACCCACGCCAACCGGGTCCGCGCACCACTTGCCCGGGTAAGGCACCAGTATGTTTACCATTTCTCAGTACTAGCTCCCCGTTTACGATCACATGCTGCATACCAGTAGCATACTGATGGGGTTCTTCAAAAGATGAATGATCCTGAATTTCATAGGGGTCAAATATCACAATATCGGCGAAATAGTTTTCTCTAAGTTCACCACGATTACGAAGATTCAAATTTGTTGCTGGTAATTTAGTAAGTTTGCGGATTGCATCTGCTAGGGTAATCACTTGATCATCACGCACGTATTTAGCTAAAACACGAGCGAAGTTTCCATAAGCTCGGGGATGAGTACTCTGCTGCAGAAAACTGCCTTCTGCAGCCATCGAAGCGGCATCAGAACCGAAGCTAACCCAGGGAAGCGCTACTCCTTTTGCCACATTTTCTTCTGACATTAAAAAGTAAACGACTTGTACTCTACTGCCATCAGCAACAACTAAATCAATAGCGGCGTCTGCGTAGTTTTGTCCCCGTTCTTTTGCTACTTCAGCCAATGTCCTACCAATGTAATGACGCAAGTCGGGATTGCGGAACCCCACTAATAGTGTTCGCTCAGGCCCCGCTGACAATAGAAGATTTTCCCATTCATCAGTGGGTGTTGTCATTTCTTCAAGGACTTGAGTGCGAATGTCTGAATTCTGCAAACGAGATCGCCAAGATTCATAGCCACCCTCCTGAACCCATGGGGGCATACCTGCATCTAATCCAGTAGAGCCAGCAGTGTAAGTGTAAATGTTTGCCGTAATGTCCAGCCCTTCCGCTCGCGCTGATTCTACTTTCTCAACTACAGCATCAAACTTATCCCAGTTCTGTTGTCCTGCCATTTTCAGATGATAGATTTCAGCGCCAACATTACCTTCACGAGCGATGCGAATAAGTTCGTCAACCGATTCGAGTAAACGATTGCCTTCGCTTCGCATGTGAGATATATATATCCCATTGTATTCTCCAACTACTTTTGCCAATGCAATGAGTTCTTCCGTATCTGCATAAAAGGCAGGTGCATAAATTAAGGAAGAGCCTAAACCCAGGGCACCATCCTCCATTGCTTCTCTCACTAGATTTTTCATACGCTCTAGTTCGGCCGCAGTCGGTGGTCGATCGTCATAACCGATTTCATGGACGCGCACTGAAGTAGCACCAACAAAAGAAGCAACATTTGGAGAGACTCCGCGCTCCACTAGGAATTCCAGGTATTCATCCAGCGTGGTCCATTCCACAGGCCATTTGATATCTCCTTGTGTGGCTATTGTCTGCTCACGCATAGCTTCATTAAGCGGGCCTTCTGAGCGGCCTTCGCCAAAAACTTCCAGTGTCACCCCCTGGCGAATATCTCCCTGACTACGTCCATCGATTATGAGTGAGTCCGTAGCCCAACTCAGCATATTGATAAAACCAGGAGCGACGACTAAACCCTCTGCGTTTATTACGTCGTTGGCTGAAGCTCGTAATTGTCCGATGGCGACTACTCGATCTCCATTGATGCCAATGTCAGCAACATAAGCTTGGCCGCCGTTGCCATCATAGACAATGCCATTCTCAATCAATAGATCATAGCGAGTAACCGTTGTGGTGCAGGCGCTGATGATGAGAACTATTGTGTAGAGAAGTGCTCGGTTTTTCATAGTATTACCTTATCGTTTACAGCTTTTGTGAAAAGCAAAGTAACTGAAAAGACGTTGATTTTGCCACTTTTATTTCTACTCCATATTGACAACTTGCCTGTATGAAAATACTGTATATATATACAGTATTAGATCATTATAATGGACCCTATACCTCTGGCGAAAACAGGGCTCAACCCTCCCCTTGAGCCTGCGGCTCTATCTCTGCCCGACTATGCAGAGCTGCACTGTATTTCCAATTTCAGCTTCTTGCGGGGCGCCTCTTTTCCAGAAGAACTAGTGGAACGCGCGGATGAGCTTGGCTATCGTGCGCTGGCTATTACCGACGAGTGCTCACTCAGTGGTGTAGTGCGAGCCCATATTGCAGCGAAGCGACGGGATATTAAACTCATTATTGGTAGTGAGTTTGTTATGGATAAGGGTTGCCATCTGGTTTTACTTGCATGCAATCGCAAAGGCTATGGCCGCTTAAGTCACTTAATATCATGTGCCCGCCGGGAAGCCGAAAAAGGCGGTTACTTCATCGATCGGGAGATGCTGGAAGATAACTTGCCAGAGGATTGTTTGGTATTGTGGCTGCCTGATCTATTAAATGAACCGGAACAACTTGCTTGCCAGGCGGTTTGGTTAAAGCGGCAGTTTCCAAATGGGCTCTGGATTGCTGCGGAGTTATTACTCCGTGGTAACGACCGTTTAAGATTACAACGCTTTCAAGAATTGGGAACTCAATTCGAAATTCCCCTATGTCCTGCCGGTGGTGTCTATATGCACGATGCTGGTCGTCGCATCTTGCAAGACACAGTTACGGCTATTCGTTTGATTAGACCCATTGATGAATTGGGTTTGGATGCTGAGAGTAATGGCCAGCGTCATCTACGCACTCGTGAGCAACTTCATAAATTGTTTCCTGCTGAACTTATGGCGGTCACCGTTGAGATTGCCAATCGTTGTCATTTCGAGCTGGACGAACTGCGTTATGAATATCCTCGTGAATTAGTCCCACCTGATTATACTCCCCACGGTTGGTTAAGAGAATTAACAGAAGCTGGTATTCGTGAACGATGGCCCAAAGGTACGACAGCAAAAGTTCGTAATATCATCGAACATGAACTGGCTCTAATTAAAGAACTTAATTACGAACACTATTTCTTAACCGTACATGACATTGTTGCCTTTGCCCGCAGCCAACATATTCTTTGTCAAGGTCGAGGTTCAGCAGCGAACTCTGCCGTATGCTATTGCCTAGGCATTACGGAAGTAGATCCTGCTCGAGTGGAAGTTTTATTCGAGCGGTTTATTTCCAAGGAGCGTGACGAGCCGCCCGATATTGATGTGG
>DFQD01000211.1:0-218 GCA_002377605.1 Gammaproteobacteria bacterium UBA3498
ATAAAGAGTGGGCGGTCTTTCAGCTTAGCAACAGCATTATTAAATCCTGGCCAGTCTTCCTCGGCTAACTGCCCAGTGCGCAGTTTAGTTTGATCAATGCGACCGATAGAAGAAAGCATACGAAAGATGAGGCTTTCCGCCGGCATCTCCAAGCTGAAAACTAATACAGGTTTATCTTCGTTTAGAATGGAATGCTCGACCAGGTTCATAGCAAAAGC
>DFQD01000211.1:586-7165 GCA_002377605.1 Gammaproteobacteria bacterium UBA3498
CCGGAAGTCATGCTGTCCAGATCTTTATAGCCACTGGCTAATCCGGTAAGGCTACCATCAGATCCCGCCAATTCGTCGATACGATCGACGGCCTTAGTAAGCAATGGATTTATAGGCACTGGACCCTGGTCTTGAGGTCGTTCATCGGCAATATTGAAAACCTGTTGTTCTGCTTCATCGAGAATTTCTGCTGCTTTCTTGCCGCCAGTGTTGTAGCCAGTATCAGCAATATTATTGGCCACAGAGATAAGGCGCCTGAGAATGGCTCGCTCTCTAATAATGTCTGCATAGGCCTGAATATTGGCTGTTCCGCGGGCATTGCCTGCAAGCTCACTCAAATAATCTAATCCTCCGGCATTTTCTAATTCGTTGAGACTATTGAGAGCTTCAACCAGTGTCACCACATCGATGGGACTATTGGCTTCGCTCTGCTTGGTCATGATCTTAAAGATCAAATGATGTTCAGTACGATAGAAATCTTCAGGCAGGATGACATCGGCAACATTGTCCCACTCTGTGTTGTCGATCATTAGCCCGCCCAATACCGCCTGTTCAGCTTCAACCGAGTGCGGCGGTACTTTCAATGCAGTCAGATTAGAGGGATTTCTATCCGGAATAGATGGGCTTGGCTCAGAAGTTTCAGACATTGATAGAATTCGGTAAAAAAAGTACCACCCGAGTTTACCGAATGGTACTTAATTTAGAAAGTTGGCTCTCGAATAGTTTGAGAACCTAGCTTATTCGGGTGGTTTTTCTTCCTCAGCCTCTTCTGCTGCGGCCTCTTCCCCTTGAACTTCTGCCGATTCTTCAACTGCCGCTTCGGCTGCTTCTACTGCTTCAGCTTCTTCAATCTCTTCGATTATGCTGCCATCATCAGTAACACTTGCGGCGGATTGCAAGCCAACTACTGCTACCGATATATTGGCATGAACGTCGTAACCGAGATCTAATGCAATTTCATAGTCACCAAGATCACGAATAACGCCGTGAGGCATTAAAACTTCTGCCTTACTGATATCGCTACCAACTTTTGCATTTACAGCGTCGGCAATATCTCGAGTGCCAACTGATCCAAAAAGTTTGCCTTCTTCGCTGGCATTAACTTCAATGGAAATATTAATTTCATTAACCTTGCTCGCACGCTCCTGAGCCTGGCCAATTTTCTCATTGTGAGCCGCCATCAGTTCAGCTTTTCGCTGTTCGAACTCAGCAAGATTTGCCTTAGTTGCAGGAATCGCTTTGCCCTGTGGGAAAAGGTAATTACGTGCATAACCGGATTTAACGTTGGCTGTGTCACCAATTTCGCCAAGTTTTCCGATTTTCTCTAACAAGATTACGTCCATTCTAATTTCTCCACGTAGTCTTTAAATTCATTATCATCGAACGCACGAGCGGCTCGATGTATTCTTATTGCTCAAACTCTACTTCTAAAGTCATACCAACTATCGATTAACGCCAGCAGCACGACCAATTGCACAATTAGCGGCAGCAGCAGCATCAAATAAAATGCAAACAGCACCATCCCTGAAAGATGCCGCTTTGCGACAACGGCATGCACTAACCCAACGCCTGAAAAAACCAGTGGCAACATGAAATATAAAATCCAAGATGACGGGATAATGATTCCAAAGCTTGCCAACAACATAAAACCGAGTAGCCCGATCGCTATTTTCTGTTCTATGCGTAACTGATGAATCTCTTGTTTGAATCCACCAGGATTAAACAATGCTGCCTGCATCCAGCGGGATAGCATCGTTAAAACAATTGCGAGAAACATATAAACCGCCCCAATTATACTGGTCAGCGTTTCCCTTAATTGAACTTCTTCTATTCCTTGAATATTGTTCAGCTGTAAATACGGTTGTAATTGAATAAACACCGGATCTAATACAACTGGTTGCATCCGTAAATAAACCTCAACCGCTAACCCTATTAATATTGCCGCTAACAGAGTGAATTCCCAAGACCCTGTTTCACGCAATAATAAGGCCAGACCGCTGATGCCGAATAACATGATTAAAGGGACAAAATCCCCAACCAGTGCCCAGGCCCCTAAGGGTAAAATACCCCAAGCAAAAACAAAGGCAGCTTCCTTAATACCTTTGCGCAACATAATTAGCCCAACTACTACTGGACTAAGTAAGTTGATTACCGGAATCAGACCAATCAAGCCTACCGCTATTATGGCCTGCTTTTTTCCGGTCATTACGAATTCAGCAAGGCCGCGCATTTGTTATCTTTTAAACCTGGTGACTATCCGTATAAGGAATTAATGACAGATATCTTGCTCTCTTAATCGCAGTAGCAAGCTGTCGTTGATAGCGAGCTTTTGTTCCAGTGATGCGGCTAGGAACAATTTTTCCGGTTTCGGAAACGTATGCCCTCAACGTTTCTAAATCTTTGTAGTCGATTTCTTTAGTGCCTTCTGCGGTGAATTTGCAGAATTTACGTCGACGAAAATAACGAGCCATAATTTTTCCCTCTATTAATTAATGGAAGAATTACTCTTCTTCGGTTTCTGCATCTTCATCCACTGCAAGCGTTTCATCTGTATCTTCATCCACTGCAGGCGCTTCATCTGTATCTTCTCCCGAATTATCGGCATCTTCGATTGGCGCTGTGGCCTCTTCGATATCAGCGGACTCTTCTGAAGAAGCTGGATCAAGATCGACATCATCTGTGCCGCCCTCTTCCGCTGCCACAGCAGCCGCTTCTTCTTCCATCTTATGCTTCTGTTCGGCACGGGCCTTGCGTTCTTTGCTTTCTCGCTCACCCTTTAGAATCATAGATTCTTCAGTAATCGCATCTTTACATTTGATAATGAGATTACGCAAAACTGCGTCGTTATAGCGGAACAGAGTTGTTAACTCTTCTAGAGTCTCACCACCACACTCTACATTCATTAATACGTAATGTGCTTTGTGAATTTTGTTAATTGGATAGGCTAATTGTCGCCTGCCCCAATCTTCCATACGGTGAACTTTACCGCCGTTATCAGTCATCAACTGAGTATAGCGATCAACCATCCCTGGGACCTGTTCAGACTGGTCCGGATGCACCAGAAATACTACTTCATAGTGTCTCATAGAGACTCCTCTTGATTTAGGTCCCCCAACAAACGCTAGCGCGCGTGGTGAGACAAGGAGTTATGTGGGGCTGAAAAAATGACTCCAGCCGGTAAAGAGCCGGAAGTCTAGAGAGTTTGGTAGCGGTATGCAACCGAAAATCGCCTATTTCTGACTATCTCCTCGTTGTCTAACGGCTTCAAAAAGTGCCACTCCAGCGGCTACGGAAACATTGAGACTACTGATTTCCCCCGCCATTGGAATAGACACCAAAAAATCGCATTTTTCCCTGGTTAAGCGCCGCAAACCCTTGCCTTCCGAGCCCATGACGATGGCAAGGGATCCTGTCAGTTCCTGCTGGAATATGCTGCTAGTTGTTCCATCATCTGTGCCAACTATCCAGACTCCAAGTGCCTTTAATTTTTCCAGTGCTCGGGCTAGATTCGTTACAGTAACAAGGGGTATCGATTCCGCCGCCCCACTCGCAACCTTTCTTACCGTTGGATTCAGTCCTGCTGATTTATCTTTTGGGATTATTACTGCATTTACTCCAGCAGCCTCAGCTGTGCGCAAACAGGCACCAAGATTATGTGGATCGGTAACACCATCGAGCACTAAAAATAATGGAGCATCTATCTGACTTAAATGATCATAGAGCTGCTGTTCGCTCATTAAGTTGTCGCTCTCAGTCACATTACTTTTTACAATCGCAACTACTCCCTGATGTTTGCCACTTACTAAGTTATCAATTTCCTTTTTGTCGACTGGAGATAAAGATATGCCTTGTCGCTCTGACAAAGAAACGATTTCATGCATACGCCCATCTGTTCTGCCAGACAGCACAAATACTTCTTCAACATCAGAAGCGCGATGTTTAAGTAATTGTTTGACTGCATGAATTCCATAGGTGGCTTGCTTGTTCATTTTTAATTCTTAACGACGCCTTCTATTTTCTCTTCCACTCACTTTGCGTTTCACCTTTTTCTTTTTGTCACTACTACCTTTATTTCTGCGAAGCTTACTCTTTATGACTTTGGGCTTGGATTTGGATTTCTTGTCTTTTAATTTCTTCTTTACTTTGACATTCCCTTTCTTACTTTTGTTCGCCTTAAAATTTTTACCTCTGCTTTTCTTAACTTGCAGATCTATTTTCTTTTCTTCAAGGTCTACTCGCACGACTTTTACTTCCAATCGATCACCTAATCTGTAGGCTTGCTTGCTACGTTCACCTTCGAGACTATACCGGGCAGGATCGAAATGATAATAATCATTACTCAATTCTGAGACATGGACCAATCCTTCGATATAAATATCATCCAATTCAACAAAAAGCCCAAAGCTTGTTACCGATGTAATCGTTCCCAGAAAATCATCGCCTACATGTGCGAGCATGTACTCACACTTCAACCAATCGATTACACTGTAACTGGCAGCATCGGCGCGGCGCTCCGCCGCTGAACAAGTCACGCCAAACCTATCCATTTCTGCTCCACCATAGGGATAGATTGTTTTCTTGCTTAGTTTTCTTGCTTCCGGTTTCTTCTGTAGATGGGCGCCTGGTTTGTTGCGAATAAGATAGCGAATGGCGCGGTGAACTAGCAGATCGGGATAGCGTCGAATTGGTGAAGTGAAATGCGTGTACGCCGGAAAACCCAATCCGAAGTGACCGATGTTATCCGTCTGATAGACTGCCTGCATCATGGATCGTATCAACATGGTTTGCAGCACGTGTCGATCAGGTCTTGAGGCAACTGCTCTGAGTAGTTGCGAATAGTCCCAGGGTGATGGTTTTTCACCGCCACCTAAATACAAATCAAGCTCGCTTAGAAATTCTCTAATATTTTCTAGTTTCTCCAGATTTGGACCTTCATGAATTCTATATAAAGCTGGCGTTTCAGATTCCTCCAGCAATTGCGCTGCAGCTATATTTGCACACAACATACATTCTTCAATTAGACGATGTGCGTCATTTCTTTCCACTGGAATAATTTCTTTTATCTTCTTATCTTCGCCGAACACAATTCGAGTCTCTCTAGACTCAAAATCCATGGCTCCATCACTTTCCCGTGTGGTTCGCAGTGCTTTATATAAGGAATAAAGATCATCAAGATGTTTGGTTAGACGTTTGTAATTGTTTGCTGCTCTTTTTTGTACTTTTTCCTCGGTTGCATTGGAAGGGTGTAGCAAAATGTTCGCAACTTCGGTGTAGGTCATGCGCGCATGTGAATGGATTACCCCCTCATAGAAGCTGAAATCCGCAAGGTGACCCTGAGCGGAAATTTCCATTTCGCAGATCATGGCCAAACGATCTACCTTGGGTTTTAATGAGCATAGCCCGTTAGATAACTCTTCCGGAAGCATAGGAATAACATGCCCAGGGAAATAAACCGAAGTGCCGCGGTTTATAGCTTCTTCATCTAAGGCACTGCCGATTTTTGCATAGTGGGAAACGTCGGCTATCGCAACATAAAGGGTCCAGTTGCCTCTTTGATGACGATGGGCAAAGACTGCATCATCGAAATCTTTGGCATCTTCACCATCGATAGTTACGAATGGAATATCTCTCAGATCGAAGCGGTCCTCAGCGTCTCTGGGCCCAACTTGTTTGGGAATACGGGCAACTTCTTTCTCTACATTTTTGGGCCATATATGAGACAAACCATGACTGCGAATAGCTACTTCAATTTCTAATCCCGGCGTCGAATGATCACCCAGTACTTCCAATATTCTACCGATAGCCTTGCGGCGGCGACTTGGATATTCGGAAATTTCAACAACAACGAATTCGCCATCCTTGGCCTTACCTAAGCTTTTCTCCGGAATCAAAATTTCATGACCGATTCGTTTATTATGAGCGACCACAACTCCAAAACCTGAATCGATAAACAGGCGCCCGACTATTTCTGTGTAACGTCGATTTAATATTTCTACGACTTTGCCTTCTCTACGGCCACGGCTATCAAAACCATCGAAGCTAACTAATACTTCGTCGCCATCAAACAATTTTTCCATTTCCCTGAGACTGAGAAATAAATCTTCTCCTCCGTCGTCGGGAATTAAGTAACCAACTCCATCTTTTGTTCCTTGAACAATTCCTTTTATTAAATCCATATGTGCTGCTAGTCCATAGACTCCTTTTCTATTAGTTATTATCTGCCCGTCACGACTCATGGCTATGAGGCGACGTCTTAGTCCTTCTATTCTTTCCTCGCTGCCTAATTCCAACTGTTCACAAAGACTTGAGAATGAAGCGGGCGCACCTAAGCCTTCCAGGTGTTCTAAAATGAATTCTCGACTTGGGATTGGATTCGCGTAATTCTCCGATTCGCGAGCTGCGAAAGGATCGACCGACTTACGGGATCTAGGCATTAAAGGGAGAAGGAATGGACATTCGGGCGCAAGTATACATGGAGATTTGTGTATTGTCTGTGACAATTCAGTGCAGTTGACAGGTTTTTCGACTCGCTATAGAGTTTCGCGTCCTTATAAAACTCTATTTGCAATCGCCCAGATG
>DFQD01000211.1:7481-13258 GCA_002377605.1 Gammaproteobacteria bacterium UBA3498
CGGAATTGGTAGACGCGCTAGCTTCAGGTGCTAGTGGCCTAACGGTCGTGGGAGTTCAAGTCTCCCTCTGGGCACCATAGGTACTTCTAGGTCTTTTTAATCCCGGGTATTTCTTGGCTTTTACATCAATATAGACAGAAATCCTTTTCTTTAATTGGCTTAAGATTCAGTGTAAAACTAGAGACAATAAAGGGAAAAGATATTCCACATGCTAGAAAGCAACAAAAGTTGGGTCCATCGCCACACTGCAAATGCGCGCATTTGCCATTGGATAATGGCGATTTCCTTCTTCTATTTGCTCTATAGCGGAATCATGATCTTTCTGCATTTCCCTGAGCTCTATTGGGGCAAAGTTGGATTCCAAGGTTATCCAGCAATCTTCAAATTAGAAGAGTGGGGAATCTCTTGGGAAAGGGCAGAAGAGTTAGGTGATCGCCGCTGGGGTCGCAATTATCACTATACGTTTGCGTGGGTGTTTGTCATAAATGGATTGATTTACTTATTCTGGAATGGCTGGCAGAAAAAATTCTATAGGAAGATGCTTCCTACAAGTCAGGAACTTTCGATTCCCCATCTAAAATCTGAAGCTAAAAGACATATGAAGTTTCGCGCCCCAAAAGGATCGGCTGCTGCTAAATACAATGTATTACAAAAGTTAACCTATATAATTGTTCTGTTTATATTGTTTCCTTTTATGATTATTAGTGGCTTCGCACAGATGCCTGCCTTTACAGCAATCTCCCCCGAACTAATCGATTTTTTTGGCGGTCGTCAAACCGCGCGCACACTACACGTGGTTTGTTCACTACTACTTGTGTTATTTGTTGTAGTGCATCTGTTGCAAATGTTTGTTACTGGCACGCTAAATCAATTGCGCGGAATGATAATAGGGAAATACCAAATTACTCAGGAATCAAATGAGGTTGCTCAATGAGTAAAATCAGTAAGCATGAAAAACCCGAAGAATTTACCTTAACGCGCAGAAAACTCATTTCTCGATTTGGCGCGCTGGGTGGCATCTTGTTAACAGGGTGCGATACCCAATTTTACAAACCGCCGATTAGTCGCGGTGGCTTAATTGGAATGGCAGACACATTGACTATGGCGAGTCAGCGCATGCTTATGTCCAATCAGCAGTTAGTGCAGGAACATGACGTTAGTGAAATTACTGAAAACTTTCCAGTTTGGAATCAAAGTGATCCAGATGACGAAGAGTATCAACGCTTAAAAGCAGGAAACTATGTTGATTGGCGATTACCTATTACCGGGCTAGTGAACAATCCAATATCGCTATCTCTTGAAGACTTAAAACACATGCCTAAACGCACCCAGACTACCATGCATATCTGTGAGCAAGGGTGGTCGGCCATAGCGCAATGGACTGGCGCACCTCTATTATCAGTCTTACAGGCCGCCGGCGGCATTAAGCCAGAAGCGAAGTACATAATGATTGATGCCTATGGCGGCTGGTATGAGGGTTATGACATGTTCGATGTCGTGCATCCACAAACTATTCTTGCCTACGGTATGAATGGCAAGGACTTACCTCTAGGTAATGGCGCGCCAGTTAGATTAAGAGTCGAACGCCACTGTGGTTACAAACAACTAAAGTTTATTAAATCGATTCAGGTAGTTTCTTCGGTAGAAGGCTTCGGTCGCGGCACCGGCGGACTTAATTCTGACTTCGGCTTTCATTGGTATGCAGGCGCATAGAATCTGTTATGGAAAAGTTGTCCACACTAAGTCGATCAATTGAAGGCAAAATTGTTTTTATTACTGGTGCTGGCAATGGCATGGGAAGAGCTACTGCAAAACTTTTTGCGGAATATGGAGCTAAAGTTGCAGCCTCAGATTTGCATGAAGATTCGGTCAACAAAACTGTTGAAGAAATTACAAATGCAGACTACGACGCTCGCGCCTGGCAATTAGATGTCACTGATAAAGAATCTATTCATGCAACGATTCAGTCTGCAGCTGAGCACTATGGTGGTCTAGATGTCTTAGTAAACAATGCTGGTGTTTCCCTGCGCACAGCCATCGACGATGAAGATTATGAAGAAAGATTTGCCAAAAGCGTGAGCATACTTCTTACCTCCCACACGAGAACCATTCGAGCAGCGCTACCTTATTTAAGAGAATCTGGTTCACCTCGAATCATTAATATAGCTTCAACTGAAGGGCTAGGAGCGATTCCAGGTAACAGTCCATACACTTCTTCAAAGCATGGTGTAGTCGGGCTAACTCGTTCGCTAGCTACTGAACTAGGAAAAGAGGGCATTACCGTAAATGCAATTTGTCCTGGCCCTATTCTCACAGCGATGACAGATTGGATTCCTGAAGAGGATAGAGAAATTTACTCTCGCCGCAGAATTGCGTTGCGAAGATATGGCGACCCCGAGGAGGTTGCCCACATCACCCTAAGCCTCGCTCTACCCGCTGCTTCTTATATTACCGGTGCAGCGATTCCCGTTGATGGTGGATTAACAATACGCCGAGGATAACTGCGGCATATTAGGAATTAATGTATTATAAGAAGTGCTTTTTTAATGTTTCTATAGTTGTTCTTGAATATTCTCCTCTTATTCACTTTATACGCATACCCACTAGGAAAAATTTAAACCACGAATAATTTAGTATCGATACAGATGTTAGTGTATTGCTCGACTAAATGTTGCGCATACCAAAATAGTAAAAACAAACACACTGATTAAGCAATACAGGTAAATAATGCATTCATCAAATATCAGGCTGTTGGCAGTAGTAGTATCAGCCTTTTACTTTGCGCCAGCTGTTTCCGGTCAAACAGATTCTAGTCCTCTACAAGAAATTGTTGTTACGTCGAGCCTCGTACCAATTCCGCTAAGGCAGATTGGAACTTCAGTTTCCGTAATTACAGAGGACGAGATAAATGCTCATGGAAACATATCGTTAGTAGATATTCTCAGACAGCAACCAGCTATAGGTTCTAGTAATAATGGTGGCGCAGGTAAAACAACAGCACTAAGAATTCGGGGTGAAGAAGGGTTCAGAACCTTAACTGTCTTCGATGGCATACGCTTGTTGGATCCCAGCGGCACTCAAATGGGATCGGCAATCGAACATATTCTTAGTGACGGTATCGCCCGGATGGAAATTTTACGAGGACCGCAAGGACTAGCCTATGGGGCAGACGCGGGTGGCGTTGTGAATATAAGTACCCGTCCTTTAGAAGATAGTATGTCCGCAAACATGGATGCACAAATGGGAGAATTTGGTACAGAACAATTCGCTGGAAACATCAGTGGAAAGAGCGACACACTAGGTTATTTCTTTTCAGCAACAAATTATGAAACCGATGGTTACAACACGCGCAAATCAGACACTTTACTAGCCGACAACGATGGCTATGAGAACACCACTCTTCACGGAAGGATTGAATTTCAGCTAAATGATAATTGGCGAATTGACTTAGTGCATCGCGACGTCGATGGTGACAGTGAATTCGATGGCTGTTTTAGTGGAACCACCGTAGACGACTGTTCTTCGAGATTTGAGCTTTCTGCTAACCGCGGAAGCGTCGAATACAACTCTGTAAATTTCAATCACTCTTTCGCTGTTTCTAATACCGAAACTGATCGGAAAAACTTTGCATTGGGAGTTTCTTCCTTTACGGCAAACGGTGAACTTGAGCGAATGGAGTATGTGGGTAGTGCTACCAATCTCCCTGGTTTCGATTTGGTTTGGGGGATTGATCACGAAGAAGCGAGTAATAATGGAGTATCTCGAGACAATGAAGGTTACTTCATCGAATACCTAAGTGAATTTTCGGATAACTTTTTCTTAACTGCTGGTTTACGTCATGATGAAAATGACGACTTTGGTACAAATACGAGCCATAGAATAAGCGCAGCGTATTTAGTCGATTGGTCTAATAATGCTGTGCTGAAATTTAAAGGGGCCTTAGGAACAGGATTCAGAGCGCCAAGCCCTTTTGAAATTGCTTATAACTCCGGATCTTTCGCATTCCCACCTGCTTCACTGATATCGCTCTCTCAGGAAGAGAGTGACGGATGGGAATTGGGATTGGAATACGTGCTTGGAAATCGCGTTCATTTAGAAGCAGTATATTTTGATCAGGAAATCAAGGACGTTATCTTTTTTGATCTTTCCGGTTTCTCAGGCTACTTGCAAGATACGGGCATGAGCACGTCCAAAGGAGTTGAGGTAACTGCAGATATTCAACTATCTGACAATCTACACCTTGTTTCAAATTACACCTTTAATGAAACTGAACGACCAAACGGATTGCAGAGACTGCGACGGCCAGAAAAACTTCTAAATCTGGGTTTGAAATACAGTAGTATGGATGGTCGATTGAACATTAATAGCTACTATCGTATGTCTCGAGATTCAATCGACGAAATTTTAGGAAGTGATATTATTAGTCTGGATGATTTTAACGTATTTGATCTTTCAGTTAATTACAATATGTCGGATTCAGTTTCACTTTATGCCCGTCTGGAGAATGCATTTGATGAAGATTATGAAGAAATCACTGGATTCTATTCGCCCGAACGCGCGTTTTATATCGGGGTAAGGCTTCACCTCTTTGCACACTGATCGCTCCTAAGTTGTAAAGGAAAGATTTGTAGTTCTTTCATACTCTATCGCCCATTGCTTTTCGACTTTTAGCCCGGGGTGCATAAAAATAAAACGTAAGTGATGGCTAATTATGAGGGAAGTAGCGGGGAAGTGAGCAGTAAATCTGATCACTTTTAATTACATCGAACGGCGCCTAGTACTCGTCTCTCTGCTTCTTAACCTGAGATAGTTCCTTGGCGAACTCATCCAGTTTAATTCTGATTTCGTCTTCCTTTTTCTTTTTCAGGTAAAGTTGATCGCCGTCGAATTGTGGTTCCTTCAGCTTTTCGTTTGCAGTTTCACCGATTACTACTTGAGCGGGTTTACTCATTCGATAGTGCTCCAGCTTTTACAAAATTAATTGCTAACAACAAAGTGTGATTGTTATAAAATGCATTTGTGTTGTTTTTCTATTTTCTAGAAAAAACGCACAACTATCTTCCCTTCCTAGAGTGCTGCTTTTTTACACTATTTTTTACTTCAAATTTTCAGGTTTCTTCGCCTCTAGTTCTGAAACCTCAATAATTTTTAGCGTACTTAGCGGGGCAACATATAGTGCTAGTCGGTCAAAGTCAAACAATATCTAGTAGTTTGTACGGATTTTATAAACATTCTACATAGAGAAATAAAGTGTTGTACCAGTCCCTTCTGAGGCTCGATCAGGCCTGTTTACTAATAATCCATTTGTTTTCTGATAGTTACGAATAAGTCGCTAGATAAATTCATAACAATTATAGGACATCCAATTATATTTAAAGGACACCCAATTATAATAATCTTGCTAATAAAATTTACAAAGTATTGGTAAAAATCTAATCAAAGATGCTTTTTAAGCATCTTTCGTTTTGATTTTTAATCAATAACAAGGAGGAAACTAATAACTAGAGATTTTAGGTGAGAGGAACTTAGTAGGAATCTTGGATAATTAAGGTTTATGTTGAAGAGCTTAATTAAGTGCCATATAACAATCGGGAAAAACTTACGCCCCTTATCCATTTATGGGGATACTTAAGATCCACGCCTGCTTTAATTCGTCTGTTATGAAAATTGATAAGTGAAGATTCGGTACCAACAGCAATTCCATAATGGCGATGGAAGTGGCTAACAGCATTTATCCAAGTTTGGATAGGAATTCCCACAGATTGCAGCACTGATTG
>DFQD01000115.1:0-846 GCA_002377605.1 Gammaproteobacteria bacterium UBA3498
AGTTGAGAGCTATGACTAATAGTCAAGTGTTTATAAGATCGGTAAATAGTGCCAACAATGGTATATTGCATCGAGTTAGAGTTGGGCCAGTTAATGACGCCGATGAAATTCGACGAATTACGCAAAGTGTTGTTGCTGCTAACTTGGGAAGTCCGTACACTGTCACGGAGTAATACTTCGCGATCTATGCACTTGTTTTTATTACCTCTCGGCACCAATTAATCTACAGTTTGAACACGGATTTCTTTATGTTTTTAAAGAATGCAATCTATCAACTTTTATCACGTCCGCTAATCCAGGGAGCAACGCTTTTTGGTCTCTTGTTTCTAGGCATCTCGTCAGTTTCTGCCCAGACCATCATCCCTCGCGCACCTGAAATCGCTGCAACCAGTTACATCCTGATGGATGCTCGTACGGGCCACATAATTGTGGAAGAAAACGCTGATGAGCCATTACCACCTGCGAGCCTCACTAAAATCTTGACCGCCTACATTGCTATCGAAGAAATCATCAATGGCAACTTATCCCTTAGGGATGAAGTGCACATCAGTGAAAAAGCTTGGCGTATGGAAGGATCGAAAATGTTTGTGGGGGTAAACACGCAGGTAAGTGTAGAAGATATATTACGGGGCATTATTATCCAATCGGGAAATGATTCTAGCGTTGCCATAGCGGAACATATTGCAGGCAGCGAAGAAGCATTTGCGGACATGATGAATCAGTACGGCGACGTATTGGGTCTTACTAATAGCTTCTTTATGAATTCAAGTGGTCTTGATACTGAGTTGTACTACAACACTATGTCTGCTCGAGACTTAGCCAAGTTGGCACAATCATCAATCATTA
>DFQD01000115.1:1255-23491 GCA_002377605.1 Gammaproteobacteria bacterium UBA3498
AATGTCGATGGCATGAAGACTGGTTGGACTGATGCTGCAGGCTATTGTCTGGTTGCTTCGGCTGAACGTGATGGCATGCGTTTAGTTTCAGTGGTCATGGGAACTGCCAGTGAAGAAGCGCGTGCTATTGAAACACAAAAGTTAATGACCTATGGCTTTCGATACTTCGAAACGCACAAGCTATATGATGTGAATCAAGTATTAACTAACGTTCCAGTTTGGTCCGGCGATCAGAACGCAGTGGATCTTGGCATACAAGAAGAAGTGTACGTCACTATCCCCAGAGGTCAGGCGGAATCAATGCAGGCCACAGTGGATGTCGATGAGATTATTAGCGCACCACTTAATAATGGCCAGATTATGGGTGTTGTAAATGTAACTCTGGACAATGATCTTATTTACACCGGTGATGTAATCGCCATGCAAGAAATTGCACAGGGTGGAATATTTAAGCGCTTCATCGATTGGATTACTTTGTTGTTTACGAATTTGTTTGCAGGTTAACAAGTTTGCTATGTCTGAAGATACAACTTCGAATGATCAAGAACCTCCCAGAATAAAATTTCCTTGTTTGTATCCAATAAAAATCATTGGCAATGCGGTCGATGATTTTCAGGAATCCGTCATTGTTGTGGTTGAGCGTTATACTGGCACCATCAGGTCGAATCTAATCAAGGTTCAACCAAGCCGTGAAAATAACTACCTTTCAATAACTATAACAATTACTGCGACCGGGAAAGATCAGTTACAAAATATTTTTCAGGATCTAAAAGATATCGAAAGTGTAAAAATGGTGCTTTAATTTGCGACTAACTGATTACAAATGGTTTCAAGCTGAACCATTAGTTGCAGATTCCTTCTTACCGGATTTGGTTGTAAGGCGCTTAGGATTACAGGACTACGATCCGATATGGCATGCCATGCGCTATCTTGTAGAAAATCCTAAAGAAAAAAGAAATGATGAAATCTGGTTGCTTAGCCACAAGCCTGTATTTACCCAGGGACAGGCAGGCAAAGACGAGCACATCCTGAATTCCGGTAATATTCCAGTCGTTCATATCGATCGAGGCGGGCAGGTCACATACCATGGGCCTGGGCAGCTCGTTGCTTACCTCCTAATTAACGTAAGACGCAGAAAATTAGGGGTACGAAATCTGGTGGATCTGATTGAAACCGCTATGACTTCTACTTTGGCGCAGTTCGGCTTGAGCGCCGAGACCCGCCCTAAAGCTCCCGGTGTGTATGTGAGTAATGCTAAAATTGGTGCCTTAGGACTGAGGATAAAAAATGGCTGGAGTTATCATGGCCTTAGCTTAAATGTAAATATGGATTTGTCTCCATTTCATGACATTAATCCATGTGGATTTAAGAATCTCGCGGTAACTCAGTTATCTAACTTTATAGAAAGCGAAGAATTGCTGTTACAAAAAGTCAGTAAAGTTCTATGTAATAAACTGTTACTCGAGTTAGGGTATAAAGAGTACTACTAATCGTAGGCAAAATTTTATGGCAGAGCGTAAACGTCGAAATGTGTTAGTAGAAGGAGAGAAGCTTCGGGGTGCGGAAAAGGTTCGTCGTATTCCGGTAAAAGTTATTCCTACTATTGATCTTCCCGCTAAGCCTGAATGGATTAGGGTAAAGGTTCCTGCGTCACCAAAAATAAGCCATATCAAAAACAAGTTGCGTCAACATAAACTCGCTTCCGTGTGTGAAGAGGCATCCTGCCCCAATCTTGGTGAATGCTTTAGCAACGGCACTGCTACTTTTATGATTATGGGTGATATATGTACCCGCCGTTGTCCATTCTGCGATGTTGCTCACGGTAAACCTCTTCCCCTGGATGAAAACGAACCGAGAGAATTGGCTGAAGCGATCAAAGAAATGGGTTTAAGCTATGTTGTTATTACTTCTGTTGACCGTGATGACCTAAAAGACAGTGGTGCTCAACATTTTGCCAACTGCATTACAGAAACCCGCAGACATAATTCGGATATAAAGATAGAAGTACTGGTTCCTGATTTTCGTGGCCGCATGGATATTGCACTAAGTACATTGGGGCCAACACCACCGGACGTTTTTAATCATAATTTGGAAACAGTGCCCAGACTCTATAGAAAGGCTAGACCAGGTGCCGACTACCAGTATTCCTTAGATCTTTTGAAGGCTTACAAGTCGATGCAATCTGATGTGGCAACTAAATCTGGGTTAATGCTGGGATTGGGTGAAGAAATCGATGAAGTGAAACAAGTGCTTCAAGACTTAAAAGCGCACGATGTCGATATGATTACTCTCGGCCAGTATTTACAGCCAAGTAAGGATCATTTAAAAATCGAGCGATTTGTGCATCCTTCCGAATTCGATAAGTTAAGTGATTATGCTGAGGGCTTGGGCTTCTCTCAGGTTGCTAGTGGGCCGCTGGTAAGATCTTCTTACCATGCGGATAAACAAGCCCATGGCGAAAATGTAACTTAATCCTACGATGGGTCAGCGGTGAGTGGTTGCATGAAGATTGGTCTACAGCAGATCATTATTAGTATCGTTGCTCTCCTTGTAGCAATCATCGTAGTTGTATTTATTTATGAAAATCCTGCACGTCTCGGCGAACAGCCGCTGATCATTCGGGCGCTGGTCTTAAGCCTAGCTATTATAGCTGCATTAGTGGCTGTATATCCTCTGAATCCGATGTTTGCAGATCGGCCTGGCACGTACGTAGGAATAGTCTGTATACCTGCGCTTATTCCAGGGTTTGTTTTTTATATGTTGTTGCTTCCTGGAAAGGCTGGCGAGGGATTTGAAGCAGAACAACTGGCGAGTTCACTCATAAGCGATCGATCCAGTAATGGCATTATTGAAGTAGGGTTCCGTTATCCCATTTATACCCCAACGATTTCAGTTAAGAATCGAGAACTTTTTACCCGCCATGTAAACGTATTCCTACGGATGATCGATTCCAATGGTGGCGATACCTTGTTTAGGGCAGTGAGACTCAATGTACCCGGCAACAGTCTCAGTGTTGAGTCAACTGTACAAGGGATGCTTAGCGAGAACAGGAGATATTTGTTTAATCCGTTAGAGATTCCACCGGATAGAAGCTTAGAAGGCCAGGTCGTTTTTGTAATCAGCAATTTAGAAGATGGCACTACGTTCACTGATGCTCTTGTAAGTGCATATCAGGCGCAGTTTGAGATTCGCGACCCAGAAAACGGCCAGCTACTATTGGAGTTTCCGCTACAACACATTTAAGCTACGAAAAGGACAAGGATGCTCGGTGAAATGACAAACAAAGGGGGACATATGCCAAAGAAAATTGGTTTTGTATTTTTATCTATTTTATTCCTTGCTCAACCCACGCTTTCACAGGACCTATGGGAAGTACCACGAACGGTTTATGGTGTTCCTGATTTGCAGGGTGTGTGGACTTCTGCATCTATAACCACTTTGGAGCGAGATCCAGCGCTGGGTAACACATTGATTGTGGATGCAGAACAGGCTCGACAAATCGAGCAAAACGCAGCACTCAATGTGTTAACGGAAGCTGATAATGCTCCCAGCGATCCTGATCGCGCGCCTCCTACTGATGGCGATACAGATACGGGGTATAACGCGTTCTGGATTGATCCCGGAACTCGATTAGCCCAAATCGATGGTCAATTTCGAACTTCATGGATCGTGGAGCCAGAAAGTGGACAGATTCCCTATGCCCAAGCTGCGGGAATGGCCTTTATGGAATATGGTCAATCTACTGGTTATGACGGTCCAGAGCAGCGTCCATTAGGAGAGCGCTGTATGGTTGGGTTCGGTTCTAGTGGTGGGCCGCCAATGTTACCAGTGCTCTATAACAACAATTTGCAATTGGTACAGAGTGAAGACTATGTGATGATTCTAGTGGAAATGAATCACGATGCGAGAATCATCAGGTTAAATTCAGAACATTTAGGAGATGAGTTTTCTCCATGGTTGGGCGATTCGGTGGGACACTGGGATGGGGATACCCTAGTGGTTGAAACTGTTAATTTTCATCCACAGCAAAGTTTTCGCTTTGCTATAAAGCATGTCCTCTATATGCCTCCCACCGCGAAAGTAACTGAACGATTTACCCGTACTGGCCCTAGCGAAATTCTTTATGAATTTACAGTTGAGGACGATGCAGCTTACACACAACCCTGGAGTGCGCAAATTCCTTTTCGGACAGCCGAAGGATCCTTGTATGAGTATGCTTGCCACGAGGGTAACTATGCATTGCCAGGCATATTGGCTGGAGCGCGTCGTGAGGAAAGGGAAGGTTCAGACTAATCGAAATATTATTTGGCCATAGAATTACCAAGTTTTTTATACTCTGCAATGGCTAGCCCTGCTGCGACACTCGTGAATGGGTCATGTTCGATTACTTTTTGTGGGAACAGTTCGCTCAAAATATTCTTTACCGCAGGAATAAGTGACGATCCTCCTGTTCGGATAACGAGTTGTATATCTTGCTGCTCCATATTCGCTTCCTTCATTAAATCGAAGATGGATTGTTCAAATTTCCCCAATACTTCTTGTATATAGGATTCAAACTGACCCCGTGTTACAAGTATCTCGATATCCAGCTCGGGAATATCCAATAACGCTGATTCTTGCTCAGATAGGGTCGCCTTTAATTCCTTGATACATTGAAAGACTAAGTAGCTATAGTTGTTTTTTATAAGGTCATATAGCCTGCGGAATTTAACTGCAGCGCCATCTCCATATTCAATGCGTTGCATTAAAGGAGTGGTGTACTTATTTTGGTTCAAGATGTAACTCACTGCCCAATTGAGAAGCAGGTCTTCATATTCTTCAAAGGGAAATACAGTTTCAATTTCTCTGTCTTCTCCCGCGCGGCGCCAGCGCTCGCCTTTACCTAATATAGGAAACAACAACTCCTTGAATAGGATTTGGTCGATGTGATCTCCACCGAGACCGATACCGTGCGTAGCCAGTACAGAAAATTCTTGTTCTTTTCTGGTGAGTACGCAAAGATCTAAAGTGCCTCCACCAAAATCTACTGCAAGTAATGTTTGTTCTTCTGATTCTGGGTGATAGTGCAGATAACTTAATGCCGCTGCGATAGGCTCTGGGTAATATGTTTGTTCATTGAACTCCGCGTAACTGTATGCCTCTGACAATAGTTGCAAAGCAGATTGATTTCGATCGGAGCCTGTTCCTTCAAAATTCACTGGATGACCAATACAGGCATGACTAGTATCTTCGGATCTTTTGTTTAACTCGGAAAACAATTCGCTGGTGCTATGACGAATTCTTAGCAGAAGAGGAGTAATTAGAGCTACCAGTCTAAACGGTCTGTCGAATACCATTAAACGTGGCGCAGATGAGTTCCCTAGTAACCGTTTTATGCCGCGAAAGAGGCGACCTTTTTGTCCACCATCGATAAACGACTGACCATAAAGTTTTTCAGTTTGCGATTCTTCTGGAAGCCCATGGTCTCCAATTTGTCCCGTAGTTGCTCTTCCTTCGCCGAGGACCTCGGCGCTGAGTTCAACTGTGCGACCTATATTGCTTTCGATGTAACAGTCGATAGCATCTTGACCGGTAACAATTTGAAAATCTCTATCAATGTAAGTAGCGGAGGGCATCACCGCACTAAGGCGTTCTAATTGCACCAGGTGAACTTTTTGCCCGTCAAAAACTGCGGCCACGCTGTTACTAGTGCCATAATCGATACCGATTCCAAATTGTTCGGAATAAATCTGGTGAATAGTTCCTGACACCAATAACTCTTAATGCTTTTACTGAATGATTGGACAAAAACTCAAAAGAAAAAGCTTTCCGTTAAATAATCAATGAGCAAGCATAGCTCATTTGACAAGGTCCGGCAAAATACTGAAATTCTTCTAATTTGAGCTTGGATATAGCTTCTTAATCAGTTGAAACTTAGTGGAACTTAACCTATGCTCGTCCAGTCTCAGAATAGCCAGGCAGAGCAAAATAAGGAGTATTCATGAGAGCAGTAGTGCGGGCTCTATGGCGTAGAACTACCGGTTTTTTCATTACCCTCCTCATTACAATAATTCCCATTAGTTCCAGTGCCGGCACGATCGTGCGCGTAAGTACTACTATTGGCGATTTTAGCATGGAGCTGCTTGACGATATTGCACCGATTACGGTGCGAAACTTCCTCAACTATGTGAATCGCAATGACTACAACGGCACCTACTTCCATCGCGTTGTGGATAATTTTGTAGTTCAGGGTGGTGCTTACAGGTTTGAACCTTTCGTGGGACCTATTGATGTTTCCACCGACCCACCAATTCAAAACGAATTCAATGTCTCTAATACCAGAGGCACCGTTGCTATGGCTAAAATTGCTGGCGATCCTAACAGTGCGACCAATCAGTGGTTTGTAAATCTAGCAGATAATTTGGATCTAGATACTACTGATGGGGGTTTTACTGTCTTCGCTAATGTCATTGGCGACGGGATGGAAATTGTGGATGCAATAGACAATCAGCTAACAATTGATCTCGGTTATAAAGCACCACAAGCTCCTTATGTAACTTCTGCATATGAAGATCCAAGGAATTTTCTTTATATGAATGTTGAAATAGTAGAGCGACTAAGTGCTGCTCCAAATTTATTCGAAACTAATTCAGGACTGCTTATTACGTCTGTCGATATTGATAATGGTTCTGACTTGATTGCTCTGAACTTCAATGTTGTTCCTTCTGGCGATGCTCTTGTAATCCAAGCTAATTTAGAAAGTGTCATCCCTCGCAGAGGGCCTGTTGAGGGAGTTGCTACATACTCTAGCGCTGATGGGCGTTTTAGAATTCCTTCACTGGAAGTTAATGCAAATGGGGAAGTTTCAGTCGTTTCAAACGTTGTCTTTGTGTTAACTAACACAAGCCCAGTACAATTCACCCTGGAATCTTTCCAGCAATAGTCCAAAGCTTTTACCTCAACTGCTACATGAGTTAATCTTGCGGCTCATAAGTTATGCAATAAATAAGGAACTTTTAAATAATGGCTGCCCCTAGAGGAGAGTTTTCGTCTAGATTCGGATTTCTTATGGCAGCATCTGGTTCCGCAGTGGGGCTGGGCAATATCTGGGGTTTTCCCACTAATGCTGCTTCCAATGGCGGTGCCGCATTTCTGTTTGTCTATCTAGTTCTTGCCTTCGCTTTGGCCTATCCCGCGTTAATGGCCGAGCTCATTATTGGCCGGCATGCGCGGGCAAACGCTGTAACGGCGCTTCGATCAATTTCTCCCGGTAAGAAAAGTAAACTTGCAGCCTTGATAGTGGGGTTCGCTGGCATAGTAACCGTTAGTTTTATCTTGAGTTTCTACGCAATTGTCAGTGGTTGGATGATTGCGTTCTTCTTTGATCCAGTTGCACGAATATTGAGTATGGATGGTGCTGCTCGCTGGCTGACGACCGATGCGGTCTTACGCAACTCCATTTTCGTGGTGATGTTTATGACAGTTACCATCTTTATTATAAATGCAGGAGTGAAGGACGGCATCGAGAAATGGGCTTCTCGCCTAATGCCGTCATTAATCGTCATATTAATCCTACTCATTATCTATGTGTTGACATTGCCAGGGGCATCAGACGGTTTGCGCGCATATCTGGTTCCAGATTTTTCGAGAATTGCAGACCCTGCATTGTTAGTTGACGCCATGGGCCAGGCTTTCTTTTCTTTATCGTTAGGCGTAGGAACAATGCTAATCTATGGCTCCTACATTAGTAAGAAAGAAAATCTTCCAACCACCGGCGGACTGGTGGCCTTGCTTGATATTGGCATTGCTGTATTGGCTGGTTTGTTAATACTCCCCGCTATGTATGTAGCTCTAGCCAACGGTGTTGAAATATTCGATGCCGAAGGGGGTTTAATCGCGGGACCAGGCTTAATTGTGTCTGTTCTGCCTGCTCTATTTAATACAATGGGTGGGGCAGGCGTATTCGTAGGATTGGCATTTTTCTTGTTAATGACAATTGCTTCGCTAACTTCTTCGATTTCTATGTTAGAAGTTCCAGTAGCTTACGGCGTAGAGCATCACAACCTAGAAAGACGTAAAGCAGCAATAATTATAGGAAGTATAATTACCCTTATTTCGCTAATAATAGTATTTAACTTCAATCCAATGTTTGACATGGTGGTTAGTTTCACAACAGAAGTTAGCCAACCGTTATTAGGATTTTCCTTCTGTATATTTGCTGCCTGGATCTGGCGTAGAAACGATATTTTGCAGGAGATAAAGCAAGGTGCTCCAGAAGCGGAACAAGGGTTGTTCTGGAAGATTTGGCCTTTCTACGTTAAGTTCATCTGCCCGGTTGCTATCCTGGTCGTTTATTTCCAATAGAAAGCCTGTTTCTTCTCGCGTCACTTTGCCTTATTTAACTCAAAATTCTTTCTCTCTAGACGTTTGATGATATCAATGTGCAGATGTGCTAACGTCGAATTCACGAGATCGAAATCTTCTCTTAGAAAAATAATCGAGTGTTGCCCATGAATTTCGTTTCAAAACAAAAAGCCAAGCTAACTAGAGATTCCAGAAGGCAGTTTCTACAAACCGCCGCTGCAATTCCTGCTGTTTTGGGCCTAGGACTTCTGCCAATTAATTCAGCTAAGGCTCAAACTTCAGTTTCGGACAGTGTTAAAGCTTTAACTTTTGATGTATTCGGTACAGTAGTTGATTGGAGAGGATCCATAATTCGTGAAGGTCAATTACTAGGTGCGAGGAAGGGCTACGATATAGATTGGGCCGAATTTGCTGATCGTTGGCGAGGTGGTTATGGGCCATCTATGAATCGGGTTAGAACTGGTGAGCTTCCCTGGACCAAGATTGATGATCTACACAGAATGGTACTGGATGAATTGGTTGAAGAATTCAACCTGGAAGGATTATCCGAAGAAGAATTGGATTATTTCAATAGAGCCTGGCACAGATTATCACCCTGGCCAGATACGGTCGCTGGACTAAACAGACTAAAAACTAAATACATTATTGCAACCCTATCTAACGGCAACATATCCCTGCTTACTAATATGGCGAAAAATGCCGGTATGCCATGGGATGCGGTACTTTCAGCAGAGCTGGCAAGGCACTATAAGCCTCACCCTCAGGCCTACCTAACTGCCGCAGATTTACTGGGCCTAGATCCAGAAGAAATTTTATTTGTTTCTGCTCATGTTGGTGATTCTAGAGCTTCTGCAGAAACGGGCATGAAACAGGCCTATGTGATTAGGCCTTTGGAATATGGCCCAGGCCGACAAGCGCCTCTACCTCCACAAGACGAGTTCGATTACATCGCAACAGACTTTTTGGATTTGGCAAGTCAGTTGGGTGCTTAAACTTGTCAAAGATTGAACTCGATCAAACTGCAAAAGACGAAATCACAAAAAGGCTAAAAGACTATTTGTGTGAGGAACTGAACGTCGAGATAGGCAGCTTTGACGCACAGGATCTATTAGACTTTTTTAGTGAGCAAGTCGGTTACCAATACTACAATCAAGGTCTTGCAGATGCCCTTAAAGCATTCGAAGGTAAGCTCGAAGAGTTTAATGAATTAATTTATCTATTAGAGGAGGATAACCCTACCTAAATTCTAAAATAGTTAACTAATAGTTTCTCGATGGGCGGGGGGTTAAAAAAATCGATCCCTTCCTCTCATGATTGGACTCGAAAGTAATTTCCTTTCTGGACTCTTTTACTACTCGCTTTATGATTAACACACTTAGGCCGGTCTCCCCTGATTCTTTTTTAAAATTTGGACTTTCCTTGTCCAATTCGTTGAAATACGTTTTTGATCACTAATAGGGTAAAAGCTAGGCGAAATTCGGCATTTGTTGACTAATTTCTGCATCCGTGTGACATTGCCTGCCTGTTTCTAGAGAGTGTGACAGGAAGTAAGTCCATGAAATTGAAATTAATTTACTTAATTCTGAGCCTCGCCTTGATTGTGTCCTGTTCTGAACAAGAGCAGCAAGCTGCGACATCCAGCACCGAAACGGGACAGCCTGAAGTGCTAGCCAATGCAGAACCTGTAGCTGCTGAAAACCCGTTTTTCCAGGAAAGTCCACTTTATTTGAGCTACCCTCAATTCGACCTCGTTGCTAACGAGCATTATCGACCGGCTTTCGAGCGGGGAATGGAAGAAAATCTTGCTGAGATTGGAGCGATCGCAAATCAAACTGAAGAAGCCACATTTGAAAATACGATTATTCAGATGGAGCTCGCAGGTGAGCTGTTAAATCGAGTCGCAACTGTGTTTTTTGCTATGTCCAGTGCGCATACCAATGACGATTTACAAGAAATAGATCGCCAACTCGCTCCCGAATTAGCTGCCCATCAAGATGCAATTCTTTTGAATCGTGATCTATTTGCAAGGATTAATGCACTGTATCAACAGAGAGAAGATCTCGGTTTAGATGCAGAATCGATTCGTTTACTTGAAGACTATTACGTTGATTTCGTTCGCGCTGGTGCTTCTTTAACTGAAGAACAGCAGCAACGCATGAAAGAACTGAATGCGCAAATTGCAGTATTAGAAACTGAATTCAGCCAAAACATTCTTAGTGAAGTTAATGATATGGCCATTGTCGTTAATAGTCGTGAAGAATTAACCGGACTAAGCGAGGCACGAATTGAAGCAGCAGCGGAAGCAGCCCAGATAAGGGGACTCAATGGGCAGTTTGTTATTCCGCTTTTAAATACCAGTGGCCAACCGTCGCTGGCTAATTTGCAGAATCGTTCATTGAGAGAACGAATACATTCAACTTCCCTATCGAGAGGAAGTCGTGGAGGTGAATTTGATAACCGTCAGCTGCTTTCTGATGTCATTCGATTGCGAGCAGAACGCGCGCAATTGCTGGGTTATTCCAATCACGCTGAATACATTCTGGAACAACAGACTGCGCAAACGGTAGAAGCTGTTAATCAACGTCTCGCTGAATTAGCACCTCCGGCAGTTGCCAATGCAACTAGAGAGGCAGCAGATTTGCAACAGATGATTATCGATGATGATCAAGATTTTATTCTGGCTTCTTGGGACTGGGATTTCTATACCGAACGACTGCGTGCAGCTCGTTTTGATTTTGATGAAAATCAATTACGCCCCTATTTTGAATTAGACAATGTTTTACAACGAGGTGTGTTCTATGCTGCAGAGCGCTTGTTTGGAATAACCTTTCAGGAACGCACTGATCTCCCTGTTTATCAAGAAGACGTCAGAGTGTTTGAAGTATTCGAAGCAGGTGGGGAAACTCTGGGGATATTTATCGGTGATTTTTATGCTCGACCAAGTAAGCGGGGCGGGGCATGGATGAATGCTTATATTTCGCAGAGTGGTTTGCGTGGTACTCAACCTATTGTCGCTAATCATCAGAACATCACCAAACCATCGGAGGGAGAACCAACATTAATGACTTTTGATGAAGTAACAACCATGTTTCACGAGTTTGGTCACGCCTTGCATGGAATGTTCTCAAATGTTGAATATCCATCTTTTTCAGGGACTCGAGTGCCACGAGATTTTGTCGAATATCCAAGTCAGGTGAATGAAATGTGGGCTACCTGGCCAGAAGTTTTAGAAAACTATGCTGTGCATTATGAAACCGGTGAGCCTATGCCGATTGAGCTACTAAATAAGGTTTTGTCTACCCAGACCTTTAACCAGGGATTCGCAACGACAGAATACTTGGCCGCTTCAATTGTTGATCAGGCTTTGCATCAATTAGGACCAGAAGAGGCACCGGCTGCTGCCGAGATTATGGATTTCGAGGCTGCCGCACTTGATTCCGCGGGAATCGCAATGAATGAAGTGCCGCCACGCTATAGGGCCACTTACTTTAATCACATCATGGGCGGGTATTCGGCTGGATATTACTCTTATATCTGGAGTGAGGTATTAGATGCGGATACTGTTGAGTGGTTCAAAGAAAATGATGGACTGTTACGAGAGAACGGCGAACATTTTCGCGCTACTCTTCTCTCACGAGGTGGCAGTGAAGACGCCATGCAGCTTTTTAGAAATTTCCGCGGCAGGGATGCAGAAATTGCGCCGCTTTTAGTTCGCAGAGGGCTAAACTAATCGGCAAATCCGTTAGCCAGCATGCTGCATTGAAGCAGTACGCTGGCCACACATACCTAAAGTTAATTGGCTCAGTTCATTCCACGGGTCGAGAGAAGACATACCTTTAATTGCTTGGTCGATCAGCCGAGAGTGATCTAACAAACGCCAAACATCGTGGGCAGTTAATCTTTGTATTGCGGCTCCAACCGCTTGTTTACGATTGAACCAGATGTGGTGCGCCTGCATGATAGCGTTAACTCCTTGTCCTTGTTGGCGTTTCTCAATCATTGGTACCAGCAAGCGTAACTCGCGAGTAATTGCGCCTAAAATCTGCAACGGAAAGATTCCTTCTTCCTTTAATCCTATTAATATTTTCTCGCAGCGAATCGCATCACCGGCCAGCGCTGCATCAACCAGGTTGTATACGTTGTAACGCGAACTGTCAGCGATCACTTGCATGACAGTTTTCGAATCGAGATTAATTGTCGTACTAGAATCTTTATTGGCAAGTAATTTTAGCTTTTCAATTTCCTGTATTGCCGCCAGTAGATTACCCTCGACCTTATCACTCAAAAGCTGCATTGCAGAAGCATCGGCGCTGATACCTTCTCGTAATAATCTTTGTGAAAGCCAATTGGAGAGGCCATCTTTATTTATAGGCCAGATCTGCAGCAATGCAATCTTAGTTTCGATTGCCTTAAACCATTTTGTATTCATAAGACCAGCTTCGAGTTTTGGGCTTGTTATTAACAAGGTATTATCCGGATTGGCTTTGTCTATGAATTCTTGCAGTGCCTGTTTGCCGCTCTCATCGGGTTTGGAGCTACTAAGTCTCAACTCAAAAACCTTTTTTTCCGCAAATAAGGAAAGATTACTTGCAGATTGGGTAAAATTTTCCCATTTAAAACCCCGCTCGATATAAAAGATTTCTCGCTCCGTGAAACCTTCATCGCGGTAGTGCTGACGAATTGCATCGGCAGTTTCTTGCAGTAACAAGGGTTCGTCGCCGGCAAGCCAATAAATACGATAGGAATTAGATTTTAGGGTGCGGGAGAGCTGTTCGGCTTTGAGCTTCATACTAGCCTTCGACTGCTTCTAGACGGCGCATCACCTGATTTACTAATTCCCGACGCATTTCCTGAGCAATAATTTCAACTTCTTCGCGGTTACCGGCAATGTTTTCAATATCTTCGAAGTAGGTACGATCGATGAAGAGGGTTTCAGGTTCAATTAATAGCTGGTTGCTTTGCCCTAATACAATAGTAATGGATAAGCGCATTTCGTATTGAGCCGCCCGAGCACGGGAGTTAACCGTTACCGGTCGGGTACTAACTTGTTCATCACTGACGGCGAGTACCGGAATCGTAGAAGCGAGTATTTCTTCTTCGGTCCCTGTGATTAACGCAATGGAAACGTTGGCAACTTCGAGACTGCGACGCAATAATCGAGAAAATTCACTATTAGGTTGGGAGAGGTTTAACTGCAGGCTGTCAAATCGTGCATTTATTGCATCGCCGCCACGTAATGAGTAGCCACAGCTGATTAAACTACTCGAAAGTAACAACAGCAGAAGCAATCTTATGCAGTTAACCATGAGTGCTAACTTACTACGACATTAACCAATCGACTAGGCACTACGATCACTTTTTGTAAAGTTTTACCATCGCTGAAACGCTTAACTGCTTCATTATCGAGGGCAATTTGCTCCAAGTCTTCTTTAGACATGTCTTTTGAAACTACAATCTTGTCACGCAGCTTTCCATTTACTTGTAAGACAATAAGTATAGAATCCTGCGTCAAAGCAGTCTCATCCACTTCAGGCCAGGAGGCATCCATTACTGTTCCTTCATGGCCCAGGTGATTCCAGAGGGCGTGACAGAAATGTGGAACAATGGGAGCTAACATGAGAATTACAGATTCGAGGGCTTCTTGTATAACTGCCTGATCTGTTTCGGCAAGATTAAATTCAAGAAATTTTGTCGTTGCATTCAACAATTCCATGCTAGCGGCGATCGCAGTGTTGAAAGTTTGCCGGCGACCAAAATCGTCAGTAACTTTCTGCAAGGTTTGATGGGTTTTCAATCGTAATTTTTTCTGTTCAGCGTTGAGTTTCGAGTCTACGAAAATTGGAACTGGAACGGCTTGGTGACTTGCCACAATCTTCCAAAGCCGCTTTAAGAACCGGTAGCTTCCTTCCACACCCGAGTCAGACCAATCTAGAGACTGGTCTGGCGGAGACGCGAATAGAGTAAACATTCGCACGGTGTCAGCGCCATACTTTCCGATTAAAACCATAGGGTCTACCGTATTTCCTTTTGACTTGGACATCTTGCTGCCTTCATTAAGAACCATTCCCTGAGTCAACAGGCGAGTAAATGGTTCATCTGAATTAACCAAGCCTTCGTTACGCATTAGCTTGTGATAAAAACGCGCATATAAAAGATGTAAAATTGCATGTTCGATTCCACCGATATACTGATCCACCGGTAGCCAGTAGTCGGCCCTTTCGTTCAGCATCTTGTCATCTTCGTCGGGGCATGCGTAGCGGGCGTAGTACCAGGAGGATTCCATAAAGGTGTCAAAGGTATCGGTTTCTCTATGAGCCTTGCATTGGCACTTGGGGCAATCTACTTCATAAAACTCTGGCATTTTTGTTAATGGTGAGCCGCTCTCATCGAATTCAATATCTTCAGGCAATAATACTGGAAGATCTTCTTCTGGCACTGGAACGGAGCCGCAGCTTTCGCAATTAATCATGGGAATGGGTGCTCCCCAATATCGTTGACGAGAAACACCCCAATCACGCAGACGATAGTTAACAGTCTTTTCACCTTTTCCTTGTTTGCTAAGGTATTCGGCGATGGAGTCAAATGCTTCTTTAAATTCCATGCCATCGAATTGATCCGAATTAATCACTCGCCCTTTATCAACGAAGGCTCTTTCATCTAGATTACATACGGAATCATCTAAAACAGGTTCAATAACCTGCTTAATAGGCAGGTTATATTTCTGGGCGAACTCCCAATCTCGCTGATCGTGCGCAGGCACAGCCATAACTGCGCCAGAGCCGTAACTCATTAAAACGAAGTTTGCGACAAAAATCGGAACTTGTTCTTGGCTTATCGGATGAATTGCCTTTAAACCAGTATCAATTCCCAATTTTTCCAAAGTAGCTAGTTCCGCTTCCGCGACCTTTATATTGTTTTGTTCTTCCACAAAGGCTGCTAATTCAGGATTGGCAGCAGCGGTCTTAATCGCCAATGGATGTTGAGGAGCAACAGCCAAATAGGTGACACCAAGCAATGTGTCGGGACGGGTGGTATACACCGATAAAATTTTTAATGACTCGTTTTCCTCGTCAGCAACTTCGAAATCTAGGTTTATACCTTCGGAGCGGCCAATCCAATTGCTCTGCATGGTACGAACTTTTTCTGGCCAGCCATTGAGATTTTCCAGATCATCCAAAAGTTCTTGGGAAAACGCCGTTATCTTTACGAACCATTGTGGAATACTGCGTCGTTCAACTAATGCCCCGGAGCGCCAGCCACGACCATCTACAACTTGTTCGTTTGCCAAAACAGTCTGATCAACTGGATCCCAGTTAACTTCTGCTTCCTTCTTATAAACTAAGCCTTTTTCGAATAACTTGGTAAAAAACCATTGTTCCCAGCGATAGTAGTCCCTATGACAGGTCGCCAATTCCCGCGACCAGTCGTAGGCATATCCCAGTTTCTGCAATTGAGTCCGCATGTAATCGATGTTGCCGTAGGTCCATTTCGCGGGGGCCGTTTTGTTCTGCATGGCAGCATTTTCGGCTGGCAAGCCGAAAGCATCCCATCCCATCGGTTGCAGTACGTTTTTTCCTTGCATTCGCTGATAGCGGGAAATGGCATCGCCAATGGCATAATTCCTAACATGGCCCATATGTAGGTGGCCGCTAGGATAAGGAAACATAGATAGACAATAAAATTTTTCTTTGCTTGGATCTTCTTTTACGCGAAAGCTGTTGTGCTCATTCCAATAGGATTGAGCCGTGGCCTCAACGGTCTTTGGGTCATATTGAATATCGTTAGAACTCATTTCTTTTTACTACGAAAAACTCTTCTACTTCCAATTTGCAAAAACTCGAAAGCATACCCTAGCGAGGATCCTTCAGGTAGGGTTTGCGGCAAAAATAAGTTATCTAGAAAGTCACTGCTTCTTTTTTATATCCACCAGAGTCGATGTGACTTTAATGAGCTTAATCTGCCGGCTATCGGCATTAAGAATAGTGATCAGAAAGGGGTCAATATTTACTGTTTCACCACGTTCGGGTATATAGCCGAATTGCTGCAGAACTAGCCCACCAATGGTAGTACACTCCTGGTCGTTTAATTCTGTCTCGAAATAATCATTGAACTCGTCTAACGGAGTAAGCGCTTTAACGATATGGTTTTCTAGGTCAAATTGCTTAATGAAGTCTTCGTTTTCGACATCAGTTTCGTCTTCAATTTCACCGACGATCTGCTCAAGCACGTCTTCAATTGTAACCACTCCACATACGCTGCCATATTCGTCAATTGCAATCGCCATATGCTGACGTGTTTCTCTAAATTCTTTCAACAAGACATTCAGTCGTTTGCTCTCTGGAACAAAGGTAGCGGGTCGCACCACATCTTTAATGTCTAGTTTATCAGTATTGTCATTTAATATGAGTGGCAACAAATCTTTTGCTAATAGAACCCCCAATACGTTATCTACGTTCTCGCCAATGACAGGAAAGCGGGAATGAGATGCTTTCGATATCAGGTCAATAACCTCGGTTGGTGCAAGGCTTGCAGGAACGGTAACAACTTGTGAGCGCGGAATCATTATGTCCCGCACTTGCATACTGGATACTTGCAGGGCGCCTTCGATGATGTTCAAGGCATCAGCATCGAGTACCTGGTCTTGTTCGGCGTTTCGCAGAACCTCAAGAAGGCTCTTCGTATCGGTGGGTTCGTCCGAAAATAGCTGTGCAATTTTATCGATCCAAGACTTCGGTCTCGGATCGATGCTAGATTGGTCGTCAGTCATGCGCTGGCTTCTCGTGCTCTCCTGATGCTTCCGCTTGGGATTACCCTACCAAATAAGGATTGGGGAATCCAAGATTTTCAAGGGTATTTACTTCATGGCTTTCCATGACTTCCGCTTCGGGTTCGTTGGAATGATCGAATCCGCTAAGATGTAAGGCCCCATGTATTAACATATGCGCCCAATGCGCTTCTAATTCTTTGCCCTGTTTCTCTGCCTCGCATGCAACCACCTGCGGGCAAACGACTATGTCGCCTAAAGGGCGAAATTGCAGTGTTTCAGACAATTCTTCAGGGAAATTGGCTGGGAACGAAAGCACATTTGCCGCTTTGTCTTTTCCTCTATAATTCTTATTGAGCTCGCCTGCTTCTTCGGGTTGTACAAAGCGCAAGCTGACGCTGTAATCGTTTTTCATCGCAATTGCCTTAAGTGCTGCATTAATCCAGCGTTGGCAGTCTTCTAAGGGGGGAGTCCAGGTAGAGTCGCAATCGTTGCTAAATTCAATTGTCACGTTCATTAATTTGTTGAGAGTCTTGACTGGTAAGTTGCGAGACTGAATTGCGATCGAATTTATCATAGGCTTCAACAATTTTTTGTACAAGTCTATGACGTACTACATCTTTGGCATTGAAATAAGTAAAACCAATTTCGTCGATGCCTTCTAAAACTTTACTTACACGTACCAAGCCAGAACGCGTGCCCTTAGGTAGGTCGATTTGTGTTACATCTCCGGTGATCACAGCAGTTGAGCCGAAGCCAATCCTAGTTAAGAACATTTTCATTTGCGCACTAGTAGTGTTCTGGCTTTCATCTAGAATGATAAAAGAGTTGTTGAGAGTCCTGCCGCGCATATAGGCGAGAGGAGCTACTTCAATAACGTTTTTTTCAATCAGGCGTCCTACTTTTTCGAAACCCAGCATCTCGTAGAGTGCGTCATACAAAGGTCTCAAATAAGGATCAATTTTTTGGGTAAGATCCCCAGGTAAGAATCCCAGCTTTTCGCCAGCTTCCACCGCCGGCCGCACAAGTAAAAGTCTGTTTACTTTTTCTTTAATTAGCGCTTCGACCGCGCAAGCAACAGCAAGATAAGTCTTACCGGTGCCTGCTGGACCAATGCCGAAATTGATATCGTTGTTGCGAATGCCTCTCACATATTGCCTCTGATGTTTGCTTCGTGGTTTGATTGAGGAGCGAGGAGTTTTGATCAGTAGGCTTTCGTAATTCTCTGCCACGTCAATTTCGTCTGAATCCCTTACTTCCTGCAGGGCAAGGTGTACCATGTTCGGGCTCAATAGCTTGCCATTCTCAGTTGCAACATAGAGTGACTCTAGAATATGACGGCCGCCAGCAACAGCAGTTTCTGATCCGGACAATTGAAAAACATTACCTCGTTGCCTAATGGTCAGGGCCAGGTCGGATTCTATTTGCTGAATGTGTTCGTTAAGTCGTCCGCAGAGGTTGGAAAGGCGCTGCGCATTGTCAGGCAATAGCGTCAGGCTAAAGGTTTGTTCTGTCATGCAGAAAAGAGAATCCTTTTGTCATTGGAATGGGCCAATTATAGCAATGAAAATTGGGAAATATTCATTTATTTTGGGTATTTATAGTGACGCTAGCAGAGAATTTGGTAGTGCATCTGTAATGCTTACTTCGGAAAACTGGCCTATTAGACTATGATCATCGCAGGGAAAATTAACAACTCGATTATTCTCGGTACGGCCTTGCAAATCCTTGGTGTTTTTCTTCGAAATACCAGTGACAAGGGCATTTTGTTTGGTGCCAATCATAGCCTCACTGATAGCAGCAGCTTGTTTCATGATTTGAGACTGTAAGGTAGCGAGTCGATGTTTTTTCTCTTTTTCCGGAGTTACATCTTTAAATTCTGCTGCAGGTGTTCCTGGTCTAGCGCTATATATAAAGCTGAAGGAAGTATCGAAACCAATTTCGATGATTAAGTTCATCGTGTCTTCGAAATCTTTGTTGGTTTCACCTGGAAATCCCACTATGAAATCTGAAGACAGGCTAATACCTGGTCTATTGGCGATGATCTTGCGAATGATTGATTTGTATTCCAAAACAGTATGCCCACGTTTCATTGCTGCTAGGATACGATCACTGCCACTTTGTACTGGAAGGTGTAGATGTGAGACTAGTTCAGGCACATCACTGTAAACATTTATCAAGCTTTCATTAAACTCTACCGGGTGAGAAGTAGTGAAACGAATTCGATCGATGCCGTCTATGCTTGCGATATAAGTAATAAGGAGCGCGAGATTAATGGTTTTACCCTCATGGGACAAGCCACGATAGGCATTCACATTCTGCCCAAGCAGGTTAATCTCCCTAACACCTTGATTGGCAAGATGCGCTGCTTCTGTTAAAACATCATCTAAGGGCCTGCTAACTTCTTCACCTCTGGTATAGGGTACAACGCAGAAACTACAGTACTTGCTGCAACCCTCCATTATTGTTAGAAAGGCCTGACATGAATTAGCATCAGGTTGTGGTAATCGATCGAACTTTTCAATTTCCGGAAAGCTTATGTCCACGACGGGTTTACCATTCCCTTCAGTTTCAAGCATCTCGGGAAGTTTATGTAGTGTTTGTGGGCCAAAGACAACGTCAACGAAAGGGGCGCGTTTGCCAATTTCTTCACCTTCCTGGCTGGCAACGCAACCACCGACAGCAATTTTTAAGTTTGGTTTGGTTTCCTTTAGAATTCGCCAGCGCCCTAATTGATGGAAAACTTTTTCTTGAGCTTTTTCGCGAATTGAGCAGGTGTTTAGCAATAACAAGTCAGCCTCTTCGGCGCTGTCCGCAAGCACTGCCCCTTTGGATTCTTTAAGCAAATCGAGCATGCGCGCAGAATCGTATTCATTCATCTGACAACCATGAGTCTTAATGAATACTTTTTTTGATTCATTTTGAGTCGATTTATTTGCCGGCACTTTCAAACCAATAGCTCTCTCATTGAAAAAGGCTGTGAATTATAACAGCAGGAAGATCTGCTCATAAGATGGAACCAATAGAAAATTCAGGCAAAATACTCACTACTACTTGAAATTCATATAATTAGCCTGATATTAAGCTAGATGGATTATCTGGGACTTGCACTGCGCCTAACCACCGACCTTAAGAGATTGATTTAATGGGAAATTCTTCTGAAATTTACAAAATAACCTTTCTAAGCAAAGGCAAGGTTTACGAGATGTTTGTTAAGCATGTCTATCAGAGTGATCTCTATGGCTTCATCGAGATAGAGAACTATGTGTTCGATGAGAAAACTCAGGTAGTGGTCGACCCCAGCGAAGAAAAGCTCAAATCTGAGTTCAAAGGTGTCAAACGCAGCTTTATTCCCATGCAGGCAATTATTCGCATAGATGAGGTTGACAAGTCAGGCGTAAGCAAAATTTCTAGCGGCGATAACATTGCCCCTTTTCCTGTTTCCTTAGTAGGCGGTAAGACCGATTCCCAGGATTCTTAAATGAATCCTGGTGCTGCGACCGGCGGGCTAACGAAAGGAGTAATTCCTTCAGCTGTCATCCGTACTTAGTTATGGTTGACGCGCATCCGTACTCAAAACTCACTCCCGACTTAGTTTTATCTGCAGTAGAAACTATCGGCTTCGAGCCAGATGCTCGCATTTTTTCATTAAACAGTTATGAGAACCGCGTTTACCAAGTGGGTCTGCATTCAGGTGGATCTATTGTCGTGAAATTTTATCGCCCGGAGCGCTGGACTGCGAAGCAAATCATGGAAGAGCATCGTTTTGCCCAAGAGTTAATGGAATTGGAAATTCCGGTTATTGCACCCTTGCGCATCAGTGGTTCTTCGACTCTAGCTGTTTTTGAAGGTTTCCAACTAGCGGCGTTTCCTTTATTTCTTGGAAGGCCGCCGGAACTGGACAATCTTGATAATCTCTTAGTCATGGGTAGATTTGTTGCACGAATTCATGCGGTTGGCGCCATGACTAATTTTTTAGAACGAGCAGAGCTTTCCATAGATAGATTTGCGGTTCAAAGTAGGGAGTTCTTACTAAGTAATAATTTTATTCCTGAAGATTTAATTGCTGCGTATGATTCTCTGAGTGCTGATTTGATTAATAGGGTTGAACAACGCTTTAGCGAACATGGCCAATTAACCATGATGCGTATCCATGGTGATTGCCATCCCGGCAATATTCTTTGGAAGGATGATACGCCAAATTTTATTGACTTCGACGATACGATCATGGGTCCTGCTATGCAGGATCTATGGATGATGTTGTCTGGGGATCGCAATCAGCGACAGTCACAATTACTGGAATTGGTGGAAGGTTATAATGAATTCCATGACTTTCGTGTATCTGAGTTAAGTCTCGTAGAGAGCCTGAGAACTTTGCGCATTATGAATTACAGCGCATGGCTTGCTCGTCGGTGGGAAGATTCTGCTTTTCCAAAGAGCTTTCCCTGGTTTAATACCCAGCGCTATTGGTCCGAGCATATATTGGAATTGCGCGAACAATTAGCGGCTCTTGATGAACCGCCATTGGAGCTTATCTATTAATAGTTCTGCTAGTCGCCGCCTAATACTTTGACAACTTCTTCTTCGATGGTTTGCATATCCCCATTGCGGAATCCCATGTGAACCATTTTTACCGTACCATCCGGGGAGATTAAATATGAAGAAGGCATTCCGATTACGCCAAAAAGCTCAGAGATATCACCTTCAGGATCTTGTGGGATTAAAAAATCTAAGGGAGTGTCTAGTAGGAAGTCCAAGCCGTCTTCGATTGGGTTGTCTACATTTACTGCTATAACTTCAAGGCCCTGATCCTTATATTTGTGATGCATCTCGTTATACAAAGGCAGTGATAGCACGCAAGGCGCGCACCAGGACGCCCAAAAATCAATGTAAAGTGTCTTACCTTCAAGTTCTGATAATTTGATGTTGGGCTTGTCCGCGTAAATTGATGCAATATCGAAATCGGGAACGGTGTCTCCTTCTTCGAGTGCGATTGAAGTCGCACCAACAAGAAATAAGGAAAGGCAGAGCAGGGACTGCAGACGTCGCATATAAGCCATTTTGTTCGTCCTAATTGGAGGTTTTAATTTGTCTAATTTTTTAGTCTGGCAAACAGCGACAACTCATGG
>DFQD01000213.1:0-1941 GCA_002377605.1 Gammaproteobacteria bacterium UBA3498
AAGAAGTTGGTTGCTGAATCTATTGATACTAAAGAGTCGGTTCGACTTATTTCCGTTTTCTTGCATGGTCTCTCAGCCAATATGGCTTCGGGAATGAGTGCTAACAAAGCTAGGGGGCTGTTGCATGATCAACTTGATCTCGTGCTAGCTCCGCGCAAGAAGCTCCGCCGCTAACTGGCTCAAGAAGGCCCTAAGTTTTTCCTGTAATTCCTCTTACTTTCCCCTGTCAGTGCGACTTATGCTGAGGAATACCTTAGGCTCTGATCAGACAAAGTCTGCTTTTCCCATGGTCTGGGCTTTTCTGGACAAAATTGTCCATGAATAACCATTTAGTCGAAGTAAATCCAAAAAGCTATTCGGGATACCAATTACCTCGACGAAATTCTATACCGCTACCGGCTAGTTCTGATTCGAACGCATCTAGGGTTTCAGGAATGCTCAGACCACCAGGTAAATCGGAACCGCCGAAATCAGGATTCGCCAAGCGACGCACCCAATCCTGGTCATAGTGGTAGGTATAAACAACTTCTGGAGCTAAGATCTTGGTGCAGTCGGCGGCTGCTTTGGGTGTCATGCGACCAACTGGAATATTCATCGGTATGAAGGTTACATCGATTCCTTGGAGGGCTTTTACTTCATCTACACACTCTGTTACACCAGCAAAGAAAAATTTCTTGCTGCCAAGAGTTAATACATATCCATTCGCGTCACCTTTTGGATGCTCCGGTGGGCCCAGAATAATGTCATAGGCTGCAACTGCTTCAACTGTGACACCTGCCACCTTTAGTAGTTCGCCATTTGCTGCTACAACTCCATCAGGAATTTGTGGCAGACCGTTCTCTGCGATCACTACACTGGTGTCTACATCACTAAGTTCGGCTATCGTTGCAACATCTAGGTGATGGCCGGGACTATCGGTAACTAAAATTAAATCTGCTGTTTTTGCGTGAGAGATATCTACTGGCCCCCACGGATCGACCAGCACAACAAATCCCTCATACTCCAGCTGAACGCTCGAATGAACCAAGGGCGTAATCTCAATTGGCCCATTTGCACCAGGTACAGAATCTGCCCAACTTTGCACAGTAATGAACGTCAATGACAAGCATAGAATTTGAAAGGCTTTTTGGATGGCGCGGTCAATTTTATTCATGATTTTCTTCTAATTTTTTTATTGGCCAATTTATATAGCCATACAGTATAAGCTTTCACTTTTTAACATGGAAATTTCCTGACTTTTGTGATTCTAGGGAGCGGGCTGAACCCCCGTAAATTTTGTCCTGATAGGTGGCTGTAATTCATCGGTAAAATGGCTTGCACCCTTTGTCCGTGGCCAGATATAGTCCATAGCTGATACAGAATAATGACAATCACCGGCGAATGAGGAGTTAACCCCATGCGCGACGATAAAAAGCAGGGCAAAAAGCCAAGCAAAGATCTTGCGGTTAAGTACGTAGATCCTAAGTCTGGCACTCTTAACCCTAAACAACAATCCAGACGCGATTTCCTTGAAGGCACCGGTACGGCGGTGGTAGCAGGAGCTGGAATATCCGCGCTTGGCCTGCCGAAGGCACAGGCCCAAAATTCAACTACCGGCCCACGCACCGCTATCAACCTCATTGTCAATGGTACTCGCCATAATGTTGATGTGGACGATCGTTGGACTCTGGCTGAACTGCTGCGGGATGAACTGGATCTAACAGGTACAAAGATTGGTTGTAACCGCAGTGAGTGTGGCGCATGCACTGTTTTAATGAATGGTCAGCCAATTTACTCCTGCAGCCAACTAGCAGTGTGGGCAGATGGAGCAAATATTCAAACCGTGGAAGGATTGGCACAGAATGGTGAACTCACGCCAGTACAGCAAGCCTTCGTTGAAAACAATGGCCCCCAATGCGGATTTTGTACTCCAGGTCAGTTAATGACTGCTACTGCATTACT
>DFQD01000213.1:2339-7699 GCA_002377605.1 Gammaproteobacteria bacterium UBA3498
AACTACAATGCCATTGTTGAGGCAGTAGTGATGGCTGGTGAAAATGGAGGTGTGGCATGAGCGAATTTACCAGAGAAGGATTAGAGCCACTTAGCACCATTGGGAACGATACACCTCGTATCGATGCCATCGAACGGGTTACCGGTCAGGCCAAGTATACCCGTGATTGGAAATTACCTGGCATGCTTTATGCCAAAGTTTTGCGCAGCCCGCACCCTCATGCACGTATAGTCAGTATCGATACCAGTGCAGCAGAAGCCTTGCCTGGGGTGCAAACTGTAATTACTTACGAAAACGCACAAGTAGTTTGGGGGGCTGGGTCTGTTAATGGAGGCCGTCAGTACAACGATCCAACAAAAGATGCGACTATACACCGTCGCTACATATTCAATAATCCAGTGCGCTTTGTTGGTGACTCCATCGCTGCAGTAGCAGCAACGGATAGACACATCGCCGAAGAAGCGCTTGGGCTGATTGAAGTTGAATATGAACAACTGCCATTCGTTTTAGAACCCGAAGAAGCATTAGAGGAAGGCGCTCCGCAGGTTTACGCAGAAGGAAATCTCTGTCCTGACTTCCGCGGTGAGTTTGCCCCTATGGTGAGCAATATCGGTGATGTTGAAGCAGGATTCGAAGAAGCGGATCAAATTTTCGAAGAGCGGTATGAAACTGGTTTTATACATAATGCCCAGATGGAGCCGCGCTGCTCACTTGCTCATTGGCAAGGCGACAAGTTGGTGCTCTATACACCTTCGCAAGGTATTTCCAATTGCAGACATGACACGGCAAGAGACCTTGGACTGGAAGATCATCAGGTTCAGATTATTGCAAAATACATGGGCGGCGGCTTTGGCAACAAAAACCAGAACCAAGATGCTGATCTCATAGCAGCTACTTTATCCCGACGCGCCGGTGTTCCAGTCATGCTCGAATATTCGCGTCGTGAAGACTGGTTAGGTGTTCATGGTCGGTGGCCTACTGTTCAGTATTACAAAGTCGGTGTCAAAGATGACGGTGAAGTAACCGCTATGCAGATGCGTGCCTATTCAGGCATGGGTCCCTATCGCAAAAATTCTGGTGGTATTAGCGGAATGGATGCCTACGGATGTGAAAATCGCTATCGAGAAATTCATCCGGTTTATACCAATCGAACAACTTCAGGCAATTTCCGAGCACCGTCCGATCCACATGGACACTACGGGGTAGAAAACATGATGGATGAGGTTGCCTATCAGCTCGACATGGATCCGGTTGAGTTTACTCTCAAAAATATGCGGCGACCCTCTGAGCAACAGCAATTTACTAATTACTCGTTAGAAGAAGTTATAAATGATGGAGCTCAAAGGTTTAACTGGCAGACAAGAAGAAAAGTAACTCCAGGTTCTGATGAAGGGCCAATTAAGCGTGGAGCTGGATTTTCATTCATGATGTTCCGAGCGGGAGTTGGAACTTCCAGTGCAATCGTGCGTGTGAATGCGAATGAAGAATACACACTCTATGTAGGTGTTACGGATATTGGTCCAGGCGCAAAAACCACCATGGGAATGATTGCAGCTGAAGCCCTAAGGGTACCTCTTTCTCAAGTTGAAGTAGTGTGGGGTGATACAGATCGCTGCCCTTATTCAGTAGGCGAATCTGGAAGTCGAACTACTATCATGACCGGTATTGCGGTAGTGGAAGCAGCAGAAGACTTGAAGGGTCAGATTGCCGATCGTGGTATGCCAACAGGAAGCGATGTTCTAATAGCTTCTGCCACTCCAACACCAACTACCGATGGCATGACTCGCCAGTGTTTCGGAGCGCACTTCGTTGAAGTTGAAGTCGATACACGGATTGGAAGCACTAAGATTCTGAAGTACACCACGGTGCATGAATCTGGACGAATCATTAACCCTAGTACAGCTAGAGACCAAATTCGCGGCGCAACCATTCAAGGTATAGGTCAGGCGCTTTATGAAGATCTCTTATACGACCCACAAACTGGTCAGCCATTAACACCTGGCTATTACCGTGCCCGACATCTTACCCATAAAGACATTCCAGACATCGATGTGCATTTCATCGAGGTTGATGATGGATATGGACCATTCGGTGCGAAAACTGCGGGTGAATCAGGGATCATTCTGGCTCCGGCAGCAGTAGCAAATGCAGTTGCAAATGCGATTGGCAAGCGCATGACATCTTTGCCCATAACCCGAGATAAGATTCTGGGAGCGATGGCATGAAAGCACTGACTAATGTGAATGCGTCAAGTTTCAATGAAGCAGCCGCTGCGGCGCAAGCAGCGCGTCAACAAGGGCAGGCTGTTGCTTTTTCTGGGGGAGGCACTGATCTCCTGCAACAGATTAAAGATGGTACTGATCCCGCTGATGTCGTAATTAATCTTCGTTCCGTAGCCGATGGCCGTGCTATCGGAGCCGATGGTGCTGGTATTGCAATTGGTGGTTTAGTTACCTTAACTGAGTTAGCGGAAGATCCATTGGTACTCTCCGGCTTATCAGCAATTGCCGAGGCGGCAGGCTCAGTTGGTACTCCTCAGATTCGCAATGTGGGAACACTTGCTGGAAACATTACTCAACGTCCCTGGTGTTGGTATTACCGCAATGGTTTTAATTGTTTTAAAGCAGGCGGCAATGAATGTTTCTCTGTGAATGGGGAGAATGGGCAACATGCGATTTATGGCGGCGGCCCTTCTTATATCGTGCATCCTTCCGATGTTGCTCCAGCTTTGGTTGCTTTCGATGCTGTATTCCAGGTCACAGGACCTAATGGAGACAGAGAAGTTTCTGCAGAAGATTTCTTTGTCTTACCTATTACTAATCCTGAGCGAGAAAATTCACTGGCGGAGAACGAGCTTCTTACCGGTGTGCGTATTCCAAATGTTTCATCGAACACTGTGAGCACTTACCACAAGATCATGGACCGTGAAGCTTGGACTCACGCAGAAGTAGGCGTCGCCGCGGTAATTCAACGTGATGGTAATGAAGTTCAGAATGCCAAAATTGTGCTTGCAGGTGTTGCACCCATTCCATGGCGAATTCAAGCGATAGAAGACTTCCTTGCTGGTGAACAGATCAGTGAGGCGGTCGCAAGGGAAGCTGGCGAGATTGGTATTCAGGATGCCCAGCCACTTTCAAATAACGCGCATAAGTTGCCGATGATTTCGTCAGCAATCGAACGCGCAATTTTGAATTTAGCCGCTGGCTAATAGCGCTAGATCGATGCAGCGACGTGATTTTTTATTGTTGCGAGCAGAGGGCAGCGAACGCGTCGCTGAATTATCCTGTGAAAAGCTTTTTATACATTATCAGGACTTGAATGCAGGATTTCAGCAAGGCAATCAGGAAGAGGGTTTAGCGGAAGACGCAGATTGGTGGGCGGGTGAACCAAACTTGCACATTAACAGCATTGATCCGGATTCTTTTTTTAGCAGTGTTTTGGAAGATTTGAAAGAAGTTAACACGATTCATGTTCAAGACATGGAATGGCTCGTCCAGGGGGAATTTAGGGTACGAGTCGAAACTTTACTAATCGCATTTAAGGCACGGGGCGGTGAAGTACAGTTCGCGGCAGCAAGTTGAATTTCTACGAGACAACAAAAATAAGAACAGATACGCGAGGCAATCAAAAAATGAGCAGTAAACTTACCAACAAATCTATAAGACTGTTCTTTATAGTAAGTTCGTCTTTGCTTCTATTGTTTGCTTGCGGAAACGAATCTACGTCAACTCAATCCGGTTCGGCGCCAGTAGCTGTAGCGAGTAATGTGTCAGAATCTGACTTAGCAATAGATGCCAACATCAAAGCACAGGTTGAAACTGCTTTAGCTAACGCTTCCGATCTTCCCGAAAGCTTTACCGTAGCGGTTACCGAAGGCGTGGTGCTTATTTCCGGTTCGGTTGTTTGTGAAAACTGCGGCGGTATGCGTACCCCTGGCAATATTGGAACAATCCAGCAAAGCCTAGGTGGTGTAGTGCGGGCGGTGCCCGGTGTAATGCGAGTAAATTTCGACCTTTCTTATGGCCCCGATTAATTAAAAAGCTCAATAATTGGCTGCCTCATGAAGTTTGCAGATATTCGAGCGCGCGCAGAAAAGCGCAAGGGATCTGCTGCCCTTAAAAAGCTCCTACCAAAAGTTTCCTCTAAAAAACAACTAGAGGCACTTGGCAATGATCGCTACCTAGCGATGATGACAAAAGTGATCAATCAGGCCGGATTCAGTTGGAAAGTAGTTGAGAATAAGTGGCCGGAGTTTGAAGAAGCATTTTTTAAATTTGATCCCAACAAACTTGGCTTGCTTTCACCGGAACAATGGGAGGCATATTGTTCTGACAGGCGAGTGGTACGTAACTGGCAGAAAATAAAAGCACTTAAAGAAAACATTTTCTTCGTTCAGGAAGTTGTCCGTAAACATGGCAGCTTCGGCAAGTTCATGGCGCAGTGGCCAAGCTCTGACCAGATTGGATTGATGGAATATCTGAAGAAGCACGGTAATCGCCTTGGCGGAAATTCTGCTATGTATTTTTTTCGCCGGGTTGGCAAAGACGGATTTGTTCTTTCAAGGGATGTGGTTGTGACACTCAAGTCAACCGGACTCGACATAGCAGAACGGCCTTCAACAAAAAGGGATTTGAAAAAAGTTCAGGTTCAATTCAATGCCTGGCATGAAGAAACAAAATTACCATTCAGTCACTTAAGTCGAATTGCCGCCTGTTCGGTAGGAGAAAATTTTCTTTAAGTATTGAAAGTAACATATTCATGTACACAAAGGCTCTCGCAAAATTAGACAAGACTGATTCTATTTACAAGCAAGTAGTAATTCTCACGTTACTATCTTTATTAGCAACGTCTCTGATCTTCGGTATTACCTATATCCTTGATCCTTCAATTCTTGCCAACGCCAATGGCTCGGAAAGTTTCGACGCGGCGCCATGGATAGTTGGTATATTTATTGGCCCACCAATTGAAACTTTTCTCTTTCAGACTCTCTTACTCCTTACGGTAAAGCGACTTACTGAGATGAGCGGGCAGACTGATAACTGGTTTCCTGCTTTTCTAACAACATCGATTGTTTTTGCCACCGCGCACGGTATCACTGAAAGTTCCTTTTACTTGGGGTTTACAAATACAATAAACAGGATTCCGCTTTCCATTGCTCTCGCACTTCTGGCTATTTCTCATCGCACTAAAGAGAATGGCATGCCATTTGTCGCTGTTACCTTTACTCATGCTTTCTACAATCTGATGATATTTGTAGTAGTGATAGGATTGAATTTTGTGCAGTTAAACCTATGATCTTCTATGTTAGTTAAGAGAGGCTGGATTTGTTTATATCTTTTTGCACTTTATTACAAACAAGC
>DFQD01000213.1:8064-17808 GCA_002377605.1 Gammaproteobacteria bacterium UBA3498
GGCTCAGGATGAGCCCTTCATTTATGTATTAGGTGTGATTCAAGATGCAGGCTATCCTCAAGCTGGTTGTTATCGTCCTCACTGCATGCCTGGGTGGTTCAACCCCAGTTTGCGTCGCGGTGCGACTTCAATTTCAGTTGTCGACCCACTTTCCCGAAACAAATATTTGTTTGAAGCTACTCCTCATTTACCAAGTCAACTCTATGAGCTAGAACGAGTGGCTCCCGATAATGACTATACGCTCAATGGAGTTTTTCTAACCCATGCCCATATGGGTCACTACACCGGTCTGATGTTCTTCGGTTTTGAATCCATGGATGCAAACAATCTTCCAGTTTATGCAATGCCAAGGATGGCCGAGTATCTGTCAAGTAATGGCCCCTGGAGCCAATTGGTTGCAATGGAAAATATAGTCTTGCAGATAATGCAGGCCGACCGCATAGAAGATTTTAATCACATCAAAGTCACACCTCATCTCGTACCGCATAGAGATGAATATTCGGAAACAGTGGGTTATAGAATTCAAGGCCCGAATCGCTCAGCGTTGTTCATTCCCGATATAAACAAATGGGAAATATGGGATCGTAATATTGTTGATGAAATACGCAGCGTCGATTACGCCTTAGTGGATGCATCTTTTTACGATGGTGACGAAATTCCTGGAAGAGACATGTCGGAAATGCCCCATCCATTTGTTGTGGAATCCATGGCGCTATTTGATTCGTTGCCGGCAGAAGAGAGGGCAAAGGTTTGGTTTATTCATTTAAATCATACCAATCCTTTATTAAATGAAGGGAGCGACGCTTATCGCAGTGTGCGAGAACAAGGGTACAATGTTGCTAGGGAAGGCGTACGCCTTCCCTTGTAATGACACTAGTCGACAATTGCTTGTCGAATAGCATTCTCAAAGTCGTATTGGGTCCGACCATGGGGTTGTTGCAGTAACAACACGCCAGTAAGTTCTTCTTCCGGATCTGACCAGGAACGAGTACCGAAGGCACCAGCCCACCCAAATGCGCCAGCACTGCGTCTTGCCCCTGCGCTCACTGGGTCTTCGGTGACTGCAACGGTATAGCCGAAACCCATGCCAGACTGATTTCTTCCAATACCACTATAAATCCCACCAGTTTGATCACTGGCCATCATTTCGATAGTACGAGGGCTTAAAATGCGATTACCAAACAACTCGCCACCGTTAACCAACATTTGCTCAAACTTCATATAGTCTGCGGCGATACTATTTAGGCCAGCGGAAGCAGAAAAGTAATTTGTTGTCCTGTTGAAAAAAGGATCCATATTTCGACCCTGAATTACGACGCGGCGATCTCCATACTCTTCCGGCACATTGAACCAGGTGTTGTTCATATCCAAAGGAGCGAAAATACGTTCTTGGATGAATTCGTCATAGGACTGACCGGAAACGACCTCGATGATGCGGGCAACCACATCATGGCCAACTAGACCACTGTAGGTCCAACGTTCACCTGGTTGAAAATCCAGTGCGCCTGATGCGTAACGACCCATTTCTGAAGCAAGGGTACGATCAGCCGGTAACGGAAATGGAGAGGGAGTCGCTAGCAATGATCCTAATCCACCAGTGCCCAGTCCTGCGGTATGAGTAAGTAAATCATGAATAGTAATTTCACGTTTGGCAGGCACTAAACGATGTTCGGGAGGGTTCGCTCGATCCACTCGAATAGGACTGATATTTTCGTCTACTGAATCCTTGAGAACTGCTACCTGCATGTCAGCGAATTCGGGAAGATACATGGATACTGGATCTTCCGGACGAATCAACCCTTCTTCCACCATGATCATAGCTGCTACGCCTAACACCGGTTTGCTGGAACTCATCATTATGAAGATCGAGTCTTCCTGCATAGGTCGATTGGCTTGAACATCCATTAAGCCGTGAGCTTCGAAATGAACCAATTTCCCTCTCCTGGCCACCGCAGTAACGGCACCTTGAATATCTCCTGCATCTATATGCCGTTGCATGACTTCATTTATGAGCTCTAAGCGCTCTGAAGACATGCCAACTTCTTCAGGGCTTGAAGCCCAGGGAATATCTGCTGCAAAGGAAACTTGCAACATAGTGGCGAAAGTTGACAGTAGGGCGATCTTTGCAAATTTTCTCATGTTGTACTCCTTGCACTAGCCGGGTAACCCCGGTTCTGGTACTTATGGACTAGGGGGGTCAAAGCTACTACCTGCTGCCTCTAAACTCAAATGCAACAAGTTGTTATAGCGCAGACCTAGGTTGATCTGTTGGGTATAATCCTCAGTGCAAGGCTGTTTTTCTGCAAACGATTTAGTCTAAGCAGGATAATAAACAGAATAAAAAGGCTTAATTATGCTCCGCAGCTATTTGCAATCTAGCTTCTTTGTTGGAATTGGGTTGTTTCTTTCAACTCATGTACTGGCACAGGGTGGCAATCAGCATTCAGTTGATTGGCAGCGTTCCTTTCTTGATCAATATTGCATCGCTTGTCATAACGACAGCACCCTTACTGCTAATTTTACTCTGCAGACAATTTCTCTGGACCAGGTGGGCAATCGGCTTGATGAGGTCGGGATCTGGGAGAAAGTAGTACTAAAGCTTCGGGCTAGGGAAATGCCCCCGCCTGGAATGCCTCGCCCCGATGCGGAGGCCTACGACCAGCTAGCGCAGTGGCTAGAAACTTCATTGGATAATGCTGCAGCGGCTGATCCTAATCCAGGTCAACCAGTAATTCATCGACTCAATAGAGCGGAATATACCAACGCCATTCGTGATCTGTTGGATTTGGAAATTGATGGAAGGGAATATCTCCCGGCCGATGATTCCGGGTATGGTTTTGACAATATAGGTGATGTTCTTACTCTCTCTCCCAGTTTATTAGAGCGATATATGATCGCTGCGGCAAAGATCAGTCAGATTGCGCTCGGTGATCCTAACATTCTTCCTACGGTACAGACCTACGAAATGCGTCCTACTTATATTCAATCGGGGCGTACTACAGAAAAGCAGCCTTTCGGTACAAGGGGTGGCAACACTATCACTCATTATTTTCCTTTAGATGGTGAGTATCATATAAAAATTCGCTTGGCTCGAACCCATGCTAATCAGATTATTGGATTATTTGAACCTCATGATATTGAGGTTCGTTTCGATCGTCAGCGCATTGCTGAATACACAGTGGGCGGCGATGGCATAATTAATCCCTGGGCAGCGGTTATGTACGCCTCAGAATACGAACAAACAGCTGATGATCATCTTGAGTTGCGCTTAGAAGCTATAGACGCAGGCATGCATTCAATAACTGTCGCCTTTCCTGAAAAACGGAAAATGCCTGAGGGCATATTGGAACCGGCACTCTCTACTGCGTCTTATGAATTTGCAGGTGATCGCGATATGTCAATGGCTCTTGGCAGTATTGAGGTCTATGGCCCCTACAACGCGAATCGACCGGAGGATACTCCTTCCCGTAACAAACTCCTTATTTGCGATGCCACTAGATCAAATTCCGGTGACAGAGCCTGCGCCAGGCAGATCCTTTCAGAACTGGCTCGCAAAGCCTACCGCCGACCAGTAAACGACGATGATCTTGCGACATTGATGAGTTTCTATACCAGCGGTCGGCAGGAAGGTGGATTCGATCGAGGTATCCAGCGCGCTCTTAGAGCAATATTGGTTGATCCGGAATTCCTCTTTCGCATTGAAAGCGATCCTATAGGTATTGAAGAAGATATTGCATATCAGATAGCAGATGTTGAGTTGGCATCCCGGCTTTCTTTCTTTTTATGGAGTTCTATACCGGACGAAGAACTGTTGGAACTGGCAGAGAATAATCGATTGAGCAATCCAAATGTTCTCAAGGCTCAGGTTGCGCGTATGTTAGCTGATCCAAAATCATCCGCATTGATAGAAAACTTTGCCGGGCAATGGCTCTACCTGCGTAATCTGCCTGGATTGAAACCTGATCCAGATGCTTTTCCTGAATTCGATGACAACTTACGCGAAGCATTCCGACAAGAAACCGAGTTATTTGTAACAAGTTTGATTCGCGAAGACCGCAATGTGCTCGAATTATTGACAGCTGATTACACATATTTGAATGAACGTCTGGCACAGCATTACGGTGTTTCGGGAGTTTACGGAAATCACTTCCGAAAAGTCACTTTCAATAATGATGTCCGTGGAGGCCTATTGGGGCAGGGCAGTATACTTGCAGCCACTTCTTATCCGAACCGCACGTCTCCAACCCTTCGCGGGAAATGGGTATTGGATAATTTACTGGGAGCTCCGCCTCCGCCTCCGCCCCCAAATGTGCCAGATCTTGAAGATAGCGATACTAATAGTCCTAGTTCTGTGCGCGAAAGATTAGAAGCTCATCGGGTAAATCCAGTATGTGCCAGTTGTCATTCTCGTATGGACCCATTTGGTCTGGCTTTAGAGCCATTCGATGCAATAGGCGGTTTGCGCAGTCATGATGGGGGCGAGCTAATTGACGCGTCCGCAGTTTTACCGGATGGTTCGTCATTTATTGGGCCAGGTGGAGTGAGAGATTATTTATTAGAGAGCGAAGAACGATTCGTCGCAACTCTCACTAAAAAATTGTTAACCTATGCGTTAGGTCGTGGTCTTGAAGATTATGACCCGCCTGCTGTGCGCGAAATCGTAAGAACAGCAGCAGCAAACGATTACAGTTGGTCGTCTATTGTGCTCGGCATTGTTGAAAGCGTGCCGTTCCAGATGAGGAGGTCGCAAGAGCTATGATCATCACCAAGAAACATTTACCACGCCGAACTTTTTTGTGCGGCCTTGGAGCAAGTGTCGCTTTACCTCTATTAGACAGTATGGTGCCAGCTCTAACCGCCCAAGAACTAACTTCAGCGGCGCCCGTTAAGCGGCTTGGGATTATCTATGTGCCCAATGGCGTATTCATGGACAACTGGACTCCGCCAGAAGAAGGCAGTGATTTTTCATTACCTTCGACAATGGAACCACTTTCCCCATTTCAAGATCAGATGCTAGTACTAACTGGGCTCTCAAATAAGATGGGCGATGCTTGGCCAGGTGAAGGAGCAGGGGATCATGCTCGCGCAGCGGGTGCCTACTTGACTGGTGTGCATCCTAAGAAAACGGAAGGCGCCGATTTACAGGCCGGCCTTTCGATGGATCAAATAATTGCGCGGCAATTAGGTCAACATACTCAATTAACTTCGCTAGAACTATCCCTCGAGTCCAGAGAAAATGTTGGTGCATGCGATCCCGGTTACGCTTGTGCCTATGCCAATACGCTGTGTTGGAGCAGTGCGACTACTCCGCTGCCCATGGAAAACAACCCGCGCGTAGTGTTCGAGCGTTTGTTTGGTGGTAATGAGAGCACAGATCCGGAAGCTTGGCGTGCTCGGCGTGAAGAGGACAGCAGTATCCTGGATGCAGTAGGAGATAAAATTGCGAAACTTCAAGGTGATCTAGGTCACCGCGATCAACTTAAGCTTGACGAATATCTCGATTCCATTCGCAACGCTGAGCGCCGAATACAAATGGCAGAAGTCCAGAGTGAAAGGGAGTTGCCGGTTATCGAACAACCTGCTGGTGTGCCAGCTACGTTTCAGGAACATGCCAAGATCATGTTCGATCTACAGCTGCTTGCTTTTCAAGCAGATCTAACACGTGTCATTACTTTTATGGTTGGTCACGAAACTAGTCAGCGGGCATATCCAGAAATTGGAGTTCCTGATGCTCATCACCCATTGTCACATCATGGCGGTTCAGCAGAGAAAATTGAAAAATTAATTCGCGTGAATGGCTATCATGCAGAAATGTTTGCTTACTACCTGGATCGCATGAAAAACACACCCGATAGTGGAGGATCACTCCTGGATAATTCCACGATACTTTATGGCAGCGGCATGAGTGATGGCAATGGCCATAATCATCATAACTTACCAACCCTTATTGTTGGAGGTGGCACAGGCAGCATTAAGGGTAATCGTCACCTAGTTTATCCAAGGGAACAAGAAACGCCGATTGCCAACTTATTTCTTGATATGCTCGAAAAGTTTGATATTCCTTTAGAAAGTTTCGGTGACAGCACCGGAAATTTAAACGTTCTTGCTGGTTAGCACGATGCGTCTATTAGGTTTCAATTTAGATCGCATCTGCCTTTTGGGAATTAGCCTGTGTCTTCCGGGTACAAGTCTTTCAGATGAATTGTCATTACTCGAAGCCGTCGAAAATAACAATGTGCATATAGCTGAACCAATGATTTTAGAAGGCGCGGATGTCAACACAAGGCAAGCCGACGGAGCAACACCTTTACATTGGGCTGCTCATTGGGATCAAGTTAATCTTGCCAAACAAATATTAGAAGCTGGTGCTAACGTTAACGTCACCAATGAATTAGGAGTTGCTCCGATCTCTATAGCTTGTCGCAACGGCAGCAATCAGATGGTTAGTCTGCTTTTAGCAGGTGGAGCGGATTCACAAACACGGGAACCCACCGGTGAAACGGCACTAATGAGTTGCTCCCGTACTGGAAGTACCTCAGCAGTTTTGGAATTGCTCAATGCTGGTGCGAATCCTAATGAAAAAGATTCAGAAAGCGGGCAAACAGCATTAATGTGGGCAGCTTCTGCAAAGAAAGCAGACGTTGTGAGCGCATTAATCGATGCAGGTGCCAATGTTAATGCACAATCCCTCGGTGAATTCACGCCATTAATGTTTGCGGCACGCTCTGGCGCCTTGGAAATTGCATTTTTGCTTCTGGAAGCTGGTGCTTCGGTAAATGCGGCAACCTCTGCGGGGCTCAGCCCACTGCTATTAGCCTCTGCGAGTATCGATGCGATCACCGGCAGCGACTATCGATTAGTTGTTAATGAAAGCCAACACGAAACTCTTGCCGTTCTATTGCTCGAATATGGTGCAGATTTTACTCAAGCAGATCAATACGGCATGACCTCTGCTCATTATGCAGTAGAAATGAATAAGCCTATTTTACTCAAAGCATTATTGGACGCTGGTGCCGACCCTAACGCGCAACTGATACAAGGTTTACCTTTTCGCCGAGGTGACTACATAGGGAGAGAGGCATATAACGGAGCATCACCTTTCTGGTTAGCGGCTCGATTAGGCAATGTGCAGATGATGAAAGAATTGCTGTCAGCAGGAGCCCAGCCTGAATTACGCCAGGCTTGGGGAGTCACACCATTGATGGTGGCAGCTGGTGTTACACAAACAGACTCACGCATAGTCTCTGAAGAAAAACTGTTGGCGGCTTTGAAAATGTTGGTACTGGAAGTTGGCGCAGATATTCGTGCCACTGATCGAGGGGGACAGACTGCAGTTCACGGTGCCGCTAATATTTCTGGCAATGAGTTGATCAAATTTTTGGTTGCTCAAGGTGCTGATCCGGAAGCACTAGACGATAGGGGCCGAACGCCTCATGATGTTGCTATGCGAACTCTCAGGCCGCGCCCAATCACTGCAGCTTTGTTACGAGAGCTTGCCTCGGCCCGTTAACATCGAGCTATTCGTCAATAATTTCTTCTGCATGCGTTTTATGTTCCGAATATTAATCGTAGTTGCCTTTCTAGTTACTGTGGTTTCTTGTAATAGTTTATTGCAAACGTCAGAACTCCCCTTTTCGGATGTTGTCGCAAATGAAGATGTTATGGGTAAATGGTCTCGCAGTTGTGCGCTGTGTCATGTAAGCGGTGTCGCTGATGCCCCGTTAGTCGGTGATTCAGACGAATGGGAACGTAGATTAGCCCAGGGAGAAGCAGTCGTTATAAGAAATGTGCTTGAGGGTCTAAATTCAATGCCGCCGCTAGGTTATTGTATGTCCTGCGAGATTAGCGACTACAGAGCCATGATTGGATTTATGGCAGGGACGAATGAGCGGCAATCGCATCAATGAAGAATAAAAAGCTTGAGCATTTAACTCGTCGTTCTTTTCTAGCATCAAGTTTGCGTGCGACTTTATTTGGCGCGGCTGCTGCAAAAGGGATTGCGGTAGCTCAGCAAACGCCATGGCGCAATTGGTCAGGCGGTCTCAGCTTCCAACCGCAAGGCCGATATGATGTCGCTGAAGAAGAGCAGTTAGTAGACCTGTTGAAAAGAACAGCTGGCGCCATACGTCCGGTAGGTTCTGGACATTCGTTTAGCCCACTCGTACCGACTGAAGGACATCTTGTAGTCATTGATCAACTTAATGGCATTCTTGATTACGACAACGATACCATGCAAGCGACTTTTGGAGCAGGCTCAAGATTAGGAGATCTGGGTGAGCCACTTTATAACATTGGTCAGGGAATGATGAATCTTCCAGATATTGATAGACAAACAGTTGCTGGTGCAACTGCTACCGGTACTCATGGAACCGGTATTAGATTCAAAAGCCTTTCCGGATATATCACCGGGTTGCGTTTAATTACGCCGACTGGTGAAGTTTTAGACATCGATAATAGCAACGAAGATTTGTTTAATGCAGCTCGAGTAAATGTGGGATCCTTAGGAATAGTGACCCAGATTCGAATGCAAAATCGACGGGCTTATAAACTTAAAAAACGCGAATGGACTGCACCTACAGACGACTTGCTAACCGAGTTTGACGAGCGTGTTGCCAATCACCGACATTTCGAAATATTCCCACTTGTGTATTCTGACTACTCGCTTGCTCTGTCTATCGATGAGACAGACGAACCTATAGGTCAGACTATCATTCCAGCAGAAGAAACCACGCTGGCAGATTTGCGGCCGCTTGGTGTGAATGCTACACCGGCAGAAAAGCTCGCTATGAACAATGCGCGGGCAGCAATCGCGGAGGTTACAGAAGCTGTCGACTATTCCTATAAACTCTTATCCAATATTCGGGTAAATCCGTTTAACGAGATGGAATATTCAGTTCCAGCAGAAGTTGGCGCTGAATGTGTCCGGGAAATTCTAAAAACAATTTATGATGAAGCAATCGATGTAGCGTTTCCATTGGAGTTTCGTTATGTCAGCCCAGAAGATCCATGGCTAAGCATGGCCTATGGTGACGAACCTCACGCAACTATTTCTATTCATCGAAATGCCAGCGAAGATTACCGACCTTACTTCGACAGGATCGAACCCATATTTTGGAAATACGGTGGTCGACCTCACTGGGGCAAGATTCATAGCCTGGGTTATAACCAGCTCGAACAGCTGTATCCTCGATACAAAGACTTTGTAGAAGTTCGTAAATCATTAGACCCAAATGGGCGTATGTTAAACGACCATTTGAGAAAGTTATTTATCGCTTGAGAAAATTGAACTAGCTACCAGGAAGCTTAGTAGCTAGTCCTAATTAAGGTATGTTAGTCGTTTCCACTTCCTGCTTGCGCGGCACGTTGCTCAGTCATTCTTTCTCCACGCAATAAGTTAATCATGCCGTAGTTACCTTCGTGACAACCGTATTCATAGAGTTGTCCAGCTACTTTTGTCAGAGGTAGTACGGCGACAATCTTGTCCGTGAAAGTGGTGGAATCCTCCAGCGTCCAGTGGTAGTCAATAGTATCGTAAGCGACGCGAGTGAAGCGTTCGGTTAGCACTTTATTCTCACCGGTTCCATAACGGCCAAAACTTGGCAAAAGATTACTGAAGTTTTTAGTCTCGACTACTAGCGTATCGCCATCAAAGTAACCACGAGAATCACCAGTCCACAGGGTAATATTCTCATCGAGATTTGCATCGTTATCCAGAGGGATGATGCGAGCATCGTGAACCATCTC
>DFQD01000213.1:18173-19749 GCA_002377605.1 Gammaproteobacteria bacterium UBA3498
CCACCTCCATTCATTGGCGGGCCGGCATTAAAACCAATCATACAGCGTTCTGATAGGCCGCGATCTTCCGGGCCGTCTTTTGCAATTCCACCGAATAGTGCACGTACGGGTCGAGCACCGGGCACATCCGGACCAAGATTCTGCATATGCTCCATAGCACCTTCAACCCTTTCAGGAATGCGTCCATTCAGCGGATAGGTAATTAAAGACGTGCGAACATTCTCGCCAATGGCAGCACCTTCAAACCAGAATTCATTGTATCCCCCTGGTGCGTCAGCAACCGGTGGCGCTTCCGGGTTTACATTGAGTTCTGCTTGGCGAGCATCAGCCTCCGCGCGTTCCCGTTCACGGTCGATCCGCGCTTGCTGAACTTCTTCAGGGGTTAAGTACTCTCGATCACCAAATTCTTCTGGTCTTTGCAACGGAGTTTCGGAATTAAAATTCCATACTCCTTGCAGATCGGGGTGACCCCATTCAGTTTTAGAGACTGCATAATCACTGTCTTGAGCAGCAGAAAAACCAAATGGGAATGTAAGTAATGCAACAACAAGTAAGAGTTTTGTTTTCATAGTTCTTTACCTTTGTGTTGATTCTATTGTTCTAATAAACCTGCTTCTACCATTTCTAATCGACGTGCACCCGCTAGGGAGCCGGGCATTGAATAGTTTCCTTCATGACAAGCATATTCATACCAGGGAACTGGTGAATTATAGAAGCTCAATTCTGCCGTCCAGGTTCGTGAGTAAATATTGTTGTCTTCGACGATGAATTTGTAAAAAATTTCATTATCAGAATAACGACTGAATCGTTCAGTTATCTTGCCTTCTTTGGTGATTGGAATGGAGCTCTGACTCATTTGTTGAGGGTGAATGTTTACAGTTTCCACTACCAGTTCATCACCTTCATACCATCCAACTGAATCGCCAAACCAGGGTTCGTGAATAAGCGGTCGACGATTAGCGCGTGCTTCTTCTGGAGAATCGTAGATGGGAATGATGCGGGCATCGTGAACCATTTCCACAAGAATCATCACATAATCATCTGTTTGAACGAATTGATAGACATTATTGTAGAGCGCACCCATCATGCCTGGGCCGGCTTTATTGCCAAAACCCAGTAAACAGCGTTCAGCATTTGGAAACGCTTCCGGCCCACTGTAGTCGGCGATACCACTTGCATAACGGTTACCAAAATTTGCGCGGTCGAAATCGTATTGAGGATTCTCTAATCGCGGTATTTGCCCGTTGGGCGGGTCGACAATGTATGACGTACGAAATTCACCTTTAACCAGGGCCAGGTTTGCACCGGGATTTACCCAGAAGTTGTTATAGGCTCTGACCCCAAAGTCATCGGCTCCAGCTTCCGGAGTGTCGTTAACACCATCCCCTTCATCTAAGCCGCCTTCGATTCCTGCAATCGGTGTTCGGGCTGCAATTTCCAGCGCTCGATCTGCATCCACCACCAACGACTCGCCCGCGAAGCCAGGTCGCTGAAGATTGGTTAAAGAGGCGTTAGTCCATATACCTTCTAGGTCAGGACGTTGTTGAGCGATAACTGTGGAACTTGCTACTCCGAT
>DFQD01000136.1 GCA_002377605.1 Gammaproteobacteria bacterium UBA3498
CTGAGCTTCACCACCTGACAAGGTGGTCGCTGCTTGTCCAAGTCTTATATAGGAAAGACCCACATCCATTAATGTTTGCAGCTTACGGGCGATGGCAGGAATAGCATCGAAGAATTCTCTTGCGTCTTCTACTGTAAGCTCCAAGACTTCATTAATGTTCAAATCTTTGTATTTTACTTCCAAGGTTTCGCGGTTGTAGCGTTTACCTTTGCAGACATCACAGGAAACATATACATCTGGTAAGAAGTGCATTTCAACCTTAACAACGCCGTCGCCTTGGCAAGCTTCGCAGCGACCTCCTTTTACATTGAAACTGAAGCGGCCGGGTTTATAACCGCGGGATCGCGATTCCTGTGTGCCGGCGAATAGTTCACGCACTGGCGTAAAGATGCCAGTGTAAGTAGCCGGATTAGAGCGTGGCGTTCTACCAATTGGGCTCTGGTCGATATCAACACATTTATCTAGATGCTCCAATCCTTCAATGCTTTCGAATGGTGCTGGGTTTAAAGTGGATGCTTTGTTTAGTTTAGTTGCAGTAATTGGATATAGGGTGCTGTTAATCAAAGTTGATTTGCCAGAGCCAGAAACTCCCGTAATACAGGTGAATAACCCAACTGGAATAGTCAGGTCTACTTTTTGTAAGTTGTTGCCAGTTGCACCTTTTAATTCCACTAGTTTGAGATCGTTAAAAGGAGTGCGTGATTTGGGAATAGCGATTTCTTCTTTGCCACTAAGAAATTTTCCAGTGAGGGAGTCTTTTGATTTTTCAATGTTTTCAACTCCCCCCTCGGCAACAATAGCGCCGCCATGTACTCCAGCGCCTGGACCGAGGTCGATAATGTGATCGGCACTGCGGATTGCTTCTTCGTCATGCTCGACAACAATAACCGTGTTGCCTAAGTCTCTTAAGTGAAACAAAGTATTTAATAATCGGTTGTTATCTCTCTGATGTAATCCGATGGAAGGTTCGTCAAGGATATACATGACGCCCACCAGACCTGCGCCTATCTGGCTGGCTAAACGAATCCGCTGTGCTTCTCCGCCAGACAAAGTATCGGCAGATCTACTGAGACTTAGGTAGTTCAATCCCACGTCTTCTAAAAATTTCAGTCGATCCTGCAATTCTTTCAGGATTTTTTCTGCAATCTTGGCACGCTTTCCCGAGAGTTTTAGCTTTTTAATGTAATCAGCAGCAGCGGTTACAGTCATTTCAGTAATCTGTGGAAGATTAGCTCCCTTGATTAAAACAAAACGCGCATCTCGGCGAAGTCTTGTGCCAGCGCAGTCTGGGCAGGGTTGTGAACTTAAGTATTTGGCGAGCTCTTCTCGTACCATACTAGATTCGGTTTCCCGATAGCGCCGTTCCATGTTGGGCAGGATCCCTTCGAATGGCCAGCTGCGGGTATAGGTGCTGCCTTTGTCATTGACGTATTTAAAGTCTATAACTTCTTTGCCGCTGCCGTGAAAGACAATGTTGCGATGTTTCTTGCTAAGTCTTTTTAATGGAACATCTACGCCGAATCCGTAGTGTCCAGCTAGAGATGTGAGCATCTGGAAATAAAAAATGTTGCGTCGGTCCCAGCCACGAATTGCACCTTCGGCTAGGGAAAGGCTTTCATCAGTAACTATGCGTGACTCATCGAAGAATTGTTTTAGGCCTAATCCGTCGCAGCTGGCGCATGCACCAGCGGGACTGTTAAACGAAAATAGTTTTGGTTCTAATTCGGAAATGCTATGACCGCATTTTGGGCAGGCGAATAAGGCAGAGAAGACTAATTCTTCTTCTTTGTCTTCCTTGTCCATGAAACTAACAATGGCAAGGCCATCCGCCAGTTGGATAGCGGTTTCAAAACTCTCCGCCAGGCGTTGTTCAAGCCCTTCTTTAATTCTGAGACGATCTATAACTACATCGACTGAGTGCTTCTTGTTTTTTTCTAGTTCAGGAGGATAGTCTATTTCGCAGACGATGCCGTCCACTCGAGCTCGAATAAAGCCACTAGTCTTGAGTTCGTTGAATACATGAACATGTTCACCCTTACGATCACGAATTATGGGAGCAAGTATCATGATGCGAGCATCTTTCGGCAGTGTCATGACTTTATCCACCATCTGACTGATAGTCTGGGCTTCCAATTTGATATTGTGATCAGGGCAATGGGGTTCGCCTACACGGGCAAATAACAGTCGTAAGTAATCGTATATCTCTGTAATGGTTCCTACGGTGGAGCGGGGATTGTGGGAAGTTGATTTTTGTTCGATGGAAATAGCCGGCGATAGACCTTCGATATGATCGATGTCTGGTTTTTCCATCATGGATAGAAATTGTCTTGCGTACGTGGAAAGAGACTCCACGTAGCGGCGTTGGCCCTCTGCATAGAGAGTGTCGAAAGCTAATGATGATTTACCTGATCCAGACAGGCCAGTAATTACGACCAATTTGTCACGGGGAATGGTGAGATTGATATTTTTTAGGTTGTGAGTGCGGGCACCCCGCACAAGAATCTGGTCCATGATTGGCCTAAAGCAGCTCGGCGAAACCAGCCATTATCTTCAATTCTTAATACTCGAGTAAAGCCCAGGCAAGAAACGAATTGCTCATAGCTTTTATTGTTTAAAAATCACCCAATTTTGTTGGTAAAATTGTCTGCAAAATTTAATTTCCGTAATAATTTTCTAATCTCTCCGGCGATGGTATAGACTTGAAGCTCTGTGAGATTTTGATCCGAAAGGAGTGGTACGAGTGGCTAGTCGAGGCGTAAACAAAGCAATTCTGGTAGGCAATGTGGGGAACGAACCAGAAGTCAGATACATGCCCAATGGTAATGCGGTAGCGAATATCTCTGTGGCCACTAGTGATTCATGGAAGGATAAAAATACCGGTGACCAACACGAGCGAACCGAATGGCATCGTGTGGTGTTTTTTAATCGTCTTGCAGAGATTGTTGAGCAATACGTTAAGAAAGGATCAAAGTTATATATAGAAGGAAGACTGCAGACTCGTTCTTGGGAACAGGATGGGGTTAAGCGGTATACCACTGAGATAGTTGCCAATGAGATGCAGATGTTGGATTCACGAGGCACCCAGGGTGCAGGGCAAGATTTTGGTGATCAGCAACAGGCTGCGCCTGCGCAGCAGCCAGCACAGAATCAGCAAGCGGCGGCGCAACCTGTAAATTTCGATAATTTCGACGACGACATTCCATTTTAAAACGGAGTTACTTCGCGCCAGGCCATGGGCGTCCTGCGCTCGCAACTTTTTTGTTAAATATTTGCAAAAAATACTCACATGCATACTTAGTATGCGCCTCTTTTTCTTGAATTTGTTGTTTACACCACGGTCTTCGGGATCCCATGCTTCGGAACTGTTATAGTTTTAATTTTCTTCTAGCTGATTATTGTAGAAACTCCTGCCAAGCTTGACTTCCCGCCATCTTTGCCTGAAGTTTAAGAGATATGTTGTGAAAGGGTGCCGGGAAACGGCTAAGTTACTGTTTTGAAGCTATTTATTGTTGGTGGCAACAGTCCTACAGCCAAGGATTTGATCGAGGTTCTGCGCAAGCGCAGGATCCGTTTTCAGGCACCTCCAGACAAGTATTTTGATCCTAGCGATCCTGTAGAAATCGCAAAATTAGTCACTGAAGCAGAACCCACTCAGCTGATTAATCTTGCAGATTTTATCTCAACGAACCACAGTGCGTTGCGCCGTGCTGAAACCACTGAAGATCGTTGTTACCAGATTAACTCTCGTTTACCAGCGGTGCTCTCAGAAGTCTGTGATCACTTGAATATTCCTATTATCCATCTTTCTAATGCCTATGTTTTTGATGGCATAAAAAAACTCGGCTACAACGAGAATGACGATACCAATCCACAAGGTGTTTATGGCTTAGCATCCTTACAAGGTGAAAGAGCGATCAGGCAGCACCAGAATCATATTGTTATTCGCTCAGGATGGTTATTCGGGAAAAAGAAAAAAGGATTGATTAAATCCTGGATCAGAGTAGCAAAAAAAAATAGGGGACAAGTGCCGGTAACGAGACGTAGATTATCCCCTACTTACACTGGCCATCTCGCGAAAGCAATTCTTGCTGTTATTCAGCAAGTGGATTGTGATGCAAGTGTATGGGGTACCTATCATTATTCTGATCTGGAAACTAAACGAGAAATAGAATTTGTTGAACAAGTTATTAAGTATGCTGCTAATGATGATGAACCTATTTATCAACTTTTGGATTCGATTAATATAGTTGAACAGGACGTTCATGCCCCTGAGATTTTTAATTCTACTCTTTCCAGTAAAAAGATCTTCGATACTTTTGGAATTAAACAAAAATCCTGGCATGGCGATTTACAAGAAGTAATCAAGACACTTTACGAAGGTGTTTATCGATCCGCAGGTGCGGTACCAGAGAATGAATCAACCGAATCTGATGCTGCCTAAAGGCTTTCAAAATTCCTTATGCTACTTACTCCTATAGATAAAGCCTTCCAAGCACTACTTGGTTCACTGACATCTATTGATGAATGTGAATCTACATTATTAGTCGAATGTACCGGCAGAGTGTTAGCTAAGGACTTAAAATCTACCGTTAATGTGCCACCATTAACTAATAGTGCAATGGATGGCTATGCAGTGCGAACGACAGATCTAACTGATGAACAAACTATCCTAAAAGTGACTCAACGCATTGCTGCGGGGGAAATTGGTAGCCCATTAGTGGCGGGAGCGGCTGCACGTATTTTTACGGGTGCTCCAATACCAGAAGGAGCAGATGCAGTAGTTGCGCAGGAAAACTGCGAAGCGGAAAACGATTCAGTAAAAGTATTACTGAATCCCGCTAGAGGTGAAAACTTAAGAGAAGCAGGAGAAGACGTTAAAGCCGGAGCAATTTTATTAACTGCAGGACATCGTTTATTACCACAGGATATTGGGTTGGCGGCCTCCACCGGCGCGACTGAATTGTCTGTTAAAAGAAAATTACGGGTTGGGTTAATGACAACAGGCGATGAGTTGGTCTCCCCCGGGAATGAGTTAAAACCAGGACAAATTTACAACTCCAATTACTACTCTCTAGCGGCGTTACTAAATGAAGCGGATTGTAGGGTTGAAGAACTTGGTGTGGTGGTGGATGACTATGAAACTACTTGCAAGATCTTAAATGACGCTGCTGCAAAAGTTGATTGCATTATTTCTACTGGTGGCGTGTCCGTTGGTGAAGAGGATCATGTGAAGGCGGCAGTGGAGGCCAATGGTCATCTCGATCTTTGGAAGTTGGCAATCAAACCAGGTAAGCCCTTTGCCAGTGGTAAGGTTGCAAATACTCAATTTTTTGGTTTGCCGGGTAATCCTGTTTCAGCTTTCGTTACTTTTCTTTTGTTAGTGAAGCCTTGTCTGCTTGCAATGTTGGGTAGTGATAGCTCGCAGCCAAAGGGCTTCCAGATTCCTGCATACTTTAAAGCCGATAAATCGGGCGAACGGCAAGAGTATATTCGGGCCAATTTACATAGCGACAATAATGGCAGGCTAGGTATAAAACCTTTTGATAATCAAAGCTCTGGAGTCGGCGCTTCCTTGAGCTGCGCGCAAGGTCTTGCGATAATCCCACCTTATACCTCAGTTGCCCATGGCGACATTCTCGAATTCATTCCGTTTTCAGAATTATTAGGTTAAGCCATTGTGAAAATAGCTCGGCTCGTATTGATTTCCTTGCCACTGCTTTTAGTTGCCTGTGAAACACGGCAACCAGTGGAGGAAGCCAGCAGTGAAGTAGTGGTTACAGCACCTGATATCCAGATGACTAATGAGCCGCTGGTGGTTATTCCAGGCGAGCAAACCGAACTGGAGCGAATCATCGCGGATACTTTGTTTGAAGGGCTGCAGGCATTAGATGATGATCGCTTAATGACACCAATTGATGACAACGCCCATCAACGATTTCAGCGAGTACTTGCAATGGATCCTGGTAATCAAATTGCGCTCGATGGTTTAGATAGAATTGTTATTCGCTACGTAGAGCTGTCTGCTGAAGCAAGCCGCAGTGGGTTATTCGCTAATGCTGAAGCTTTATTGGAAAACGCGAGCAATATCAATGATAAACATCCGGCGTTGTTAGAAGCCTGGATTGACTTAGAGACTGAGCGCACCTCTAATGATTTGTTCTTTAACCTCGATAGCGATGAATTCGCGCGCCGAAGCGAAGGGGCGCAACTATTGTTAGCTGACATAGCAGTGAAAGCGAAAGAAAATGATGCTTTCGTGTTAATCACTGCGCCGAATGACGAAACTGCCCGATGGATGTTTCTCGAGATGCGTCACGTATTGGGTGGATTTCGTCTACGGGGAAACATCGAGCTCGCTGGTCAAACCAGGATAAGACTGCGTATGCCCGAAGATTGACGATCAAACTATGGAGTTCCAGGAATCCCTCAAAGAAAACTTTCTGGAAACTTTCCTATCTTTAAAGTGAGTGAAGATGGTTCTGGGTTTTGAATCTTTGCCAATAATTCACTTACTATGGCGAAGTATATTTCTCAGGCTAACGCTGCCATTATTAATCTAAATAATTTGTTGGGACAGGGTAGAACTAAATCTCTGTTGTTGCTGTCAAAGTTACATATCCAGGAGTCAGTTCTAGTTATTGTCCTCTCATGTTTTTTAGCTCAATATTCCGTGCCAGTATTCGCCTGGCCATATTTGCAGTTGGTATTCTGTTCGGGATTCAGGTGCCGAGCTTTGTCAAACAATACGACGAGCGGATCGATGCTCATTTTCGCGAAGTAAGTATTAACATCAGTGGATTTCAGGACACCGCTGACAAGCTATTTGATGGAGACCTCGAAGCGGTAATCGCTTATTATGCGCGCAGCAACGACGCAGTGTTTGAAAGCGATGCGGAAAGTATTCGTTTAGTTGCTGCTCGTTATAATCGATTGCTCTTGGAAATAAACGCATTGGATAACAGTGCCTTTGCAGTAGCCATGCATGTCATGTTTGATGCTGATCAAGAATTCTTTAAAGAGGCAATGGAGCAATATTCGTATACCGTTCCTTTG
>DFQD01000157.1:0-3006 GCA_002377605.1 Gammaproteobacteria bacterium UBA3498
CAGATAATGCTTCGTCAGTGGTTACGTTTTCTCTTTGCGTTTCGCTACTTTCCAATGGATCCAAGAGAAATGAATTTGCTTCTTCTGTGCTTTTATCTTCTTCCTGCAGATCGCTTATTTCTACTGGATCCATAAGAACTGGAATTGCAACTTCATCGGATTCTTTTACACCTATGCCTAGTGATTCTGCCCGGGCGTTGGCAGCCTCTATCGCACTATTTTGTGAATTAACTACTGCCAAGGAACGCTCAACAACACGGGCACCGCCGCTTGGCAGCTCAGCCATCTCAAGTGCCTCTAAATCAACATCTTGGGGGATATTTTTGTCGATCGCTAATTTAATTTGGCCACGACGTGCCCGCATTGCCACATATAAACCACGCAAAATAACAGCCACAATAGCCAGGCCTAACAATAAAATTATCAGTTCGCGAGGGCTCATAATTGCTCAGTGAATTAGATAGATAAATTAAGAAATTTTTAAGGTTATCTTGCTTTTTCTTAGATTTCTTTAGCGTGGAATTAGACCCAAACAACAAATAAACATGAGGTTTACATCGCCGCCAATTCAGCCGCCTCGTCAATATCAACCGCCACGATTCTAGAGACCCCAGCTTCATGCATAGTCACCCCAAGCAGCTGATTAGCCATCTCCATGGTGATCTTATTATGAGTAATAAATATAAACTGTACATTTTCCGCCATCTCTTTCACAAGATTGGCATAACGAGTCACGTTGGCATCGTCTAATGGTGCGTCAACCTCATCCAGCATACAAAAAGGTGAGGGGTTTAGATGGAAGATTGAGAAGACCAGCGCAATCGCTGTCATAGCTTTCTCTCCACCAGAAAGCAAATGAATCGTGCTATTGCGCTTACCTGGTGGTCTAGCCATTATTGCGACCCCAGTATCTAACAAGTCATCGCCTGTCATATCTAGATAAGCTTGCCCACCTCCGAAAACACGCGGAAACAAACTTTGAAGTCCAGCATTTATCTTATCGAAGGTTTCCTTAAAACGTGTGCGGGTTTCCTTGTCGATCTTGCGAATCGCATTTTGTAAGGTTTTTAGAGCCTTCTCCAGATCCTCGTTTTGCCGGTCGAGATAAACTTTGCGTTCGCCTTGTTGCTCATATTCATCGATCGCGGCCAGATTGATAGGGCCAAGCCGGTGAATCCGATTTGATAACTTCTCCAATTCCTGCTCACATTTCTGCTCTTCCAGATCCTCTGGCAAGTTCTGTAAAACTAGTTCCAACTCAAATTGAGCTTCATTGAGTTGCTCCAAAACGAGGTCCCTCTTAACTGATGCACCCTCGCTCTTGAGACGAGCCTGCATGAGGTCTTCTCGGCGCTCATTATGACTGTCTTGTAACTTATTCCTCTCTTGTTCCAAGCTGCGAATAGCGAGTTCATTTTCGTCTACACGGCTTTTCGCCACCCCTAATTCTTTCTCCACCTCAAGGCGCTGGCCCAATAGGTCTTGAAGGTCAGCGCGCATTTCTTCCAGCGGCTTATCAGACTTCGCAATTTGGCCGGTGAGTGATTCAATTCGCTCCTTAGAACGTTGAACTTGGCTGGCCATTCGGTCCATCGTTTCACGTGTAGACTGGAGAGAAGCATTCGTAGATTGCTGTTTTAAAGCAAGTTCGTGCGCTAGGTCTTTGTAATTTCTCGCTTCTTCACGTGCATTCTCAACAGCTATTTGAGCCTTTTCCCTGGATGCTTCCAGCTCTTCCTTTCCACCAACGTCTTTAGCCATACTATCTAGAGCTTTTTGCAGCCTAGCGCGAGCCTCAGCGGTGTGCTTTTCTTCCGCTTCTAGTTGTTTAACTATCTCTTGTAGCTCTGCAGTTGTGCGTTCTTTCCTGGAAAATGCTTCTTCTTCCTTTGCTTTCTGAGTGCTTATATCGGACTTAATTTCACCCAAAAGCTCGGCTTTATTCGCTAAATCGGTCTGCAATTGATCCCGCTCTACTTCCTTGTTTTTTAATTCTGAACGTAGCTGTGATTGTTTTTGAGAAAGATTCTCAGAATTTTCATTTAATTTCTTGATTTTATGAAATAAATCAGAAATCAAGCTTCGTCTTTCAACAATTGACTCCTGGTTGGTTTTATTATTAATCTGAATCCAATTAGTGCCGATCCAAACTCCTTCTTTAGTTATTATCGAATCGTTTTCACCAAGTTCCGCACGGTTAGCCAGGGCTTCAGGTAGGCTATTCGCAATGTATATATTTTTGAGAAGATCACCTATATCCCAATCTCCACTAGCTTTGGCGCTAAGCGGGGTCAAGGATCCATTAGATTCCTGGTTACCGGATCGTCGAATAATGTCTATCAGGCCTAAATTACCTTTAGGTAGGTCTGTGAGCAGCTGCTCAACTTTATCCAACCCTTCAACACAAATTGCTTGTAAAGACTCACCTAAAACGGCCTCCACTGCTTTTTCCCAGCCAGGTTCAATGCGCAGGCCCTCTGCAAGGCGTATTTCGTTATCAAAGCCTTTGGATTTAAGCCAATTGTTAATTTCTTGGTTGTCCTGACCAAGAGCAGCCTGCTGAAGCGCTTCCAGTGATGCCTGTTTTCCTTTACTAGTCTGTAATTCACTACGGACAGCATCCAGTTCCTCTGTGGTTCTATTAAGCTGCTGACGCATACTCTCTATGGTCGAGAGCAAAGTGCCAGACTTGGATTGTAACCCTTTGATAGACGTTTCTAAGTCAGTAGCCTCACGCTGTTGCTCTTCGTAACCACTGTCAATTGGCGCCTTTTCCAACTGTTGTAATTCTTCTTCTAGATTCTTCTTGCGGTTCAATCCTCTATCTACGATATTTTCTAATTGCTGAATGCGAGATTGCTCTACTTCCGCTGTCTGGCGAGGCTCTTCAGCGCGTTGATTAAATTCGTCCCATTCCTTTTGCCACTGCCGCAGCCCCTGCTCGGCTTCCGCCAATCGCTTTGCCGACTCAACTTCCATTTCCTGTGCGGAGTCAAGCTCAGGAGT
>DFQD01000157.1:3397-4548 GCA_002377605.1 Gammaproteobacteria bacterium UBA3498
TTCCTGGGTTTCGGTGAGATCCAGTTTTAATTGGTCTACCCGCTCCATATGGTGATCGATAGATTGCTCGATTCGAGCAATGTCATTGCCTAAGCTATAAAACCTTGCCTGGACTTCGCCTAACGCATCAGTAAGCTCAGCGTTGTCCGAAAGATGTGTTTCGATCTTGGCATCGATCCTACGCTGATCCGCAGTCAGAGACTCGATACTTAACTCTATAGAATTGATAGATTCTTGATTATCGCGAATTTGCTCATCCAGGCTGCGCCAACGCAGAGCATTAAGATTTGCGGTTGTCACTCTTTCCTGCTGTTTCAGCTCACCATATTTTTCAGCAGCAACAGATTGACGCTTTAAATGCTGTAACTGGCGGTCCAGTTCTTCCCGAATATCTGCTAGACGCTCTAAATTTTCTTTGGTGCGTCTAATCCGTCGCTCGGTCTCCTTTCTTCTTTCTTTATATCTGGAAATTCCTGCTGCCTCTTCTATATAGACACGCAACTCTTCTGGCTTCGATTCGATTAACCGGGACACCATTCCCTGCTCGATGATGGAATAGCTGCGGGCACCGAGACCAGTTCCTAGAAGTATGTCCGTTATATCGCGACGCCGACATACTGTGCCGTTAAGGGAATAAATCGACTGCCCTTCCCGATCTACTTTGCGCTTAATTGAAACTTCATTGAAGTTGGCGTACTCGCCTTTTAGTTTTCGGTCATAATTATCAAAAACAAGCTCGACACTTGCCTGCCCGACCGGTTTGCGGGCACTTGAGCCATTAAAAATAACGTCAGTCATGCTCTCGCCGCGGAGATTCTTAGCAGAGCTCTCACCCATTACCCAGCGTACTGCATCAATCACATTCGACTTACCACAACCATTTGGGCCAACTACTGCACCTAGATTCGAAGGGAAATTGATTGTCGTAGGATCTACGAACGTCTTGAAACCAGCTAACTTAACATTCTTTAGGCGCATTAATGCCTCGTATTAAATTGCTGGATTTTAGAAATTGGATTGATACCGCGTCTGGCCACTGAGACTGAAAAAATAAAAGAAAGGTTTGTTGAATTCAGCATTTGAATGGCGCGGAATTCTATCCGATTTAAAGGATTAACTACAATTTTAATCGGCCGAAGAAGCTAAAAAAG
>DFQD01000118.1 GCA_002377605.1 Gammaproteobacteria bacterium UBA3498
GCGCCATTAGGGCCAAGCAAGGCAATTATTTCACCCTTGTCTATCTCAAGATCGATATTCTTAAGCGCCTGAAATCCTCCAGCATAAGTTTTGCTAAGGCCTCGAACGACAATAATAGGCTCAGATGCAGCATTCATGGGCGAGGGATTATGAAGAGGGTTTGCAGCAAATACAACGATAGAATAACAGATGGCTCGGACAGGAATTAAGAGTTACTGATTCCAGCGGTGGAACCGACGGATCTCTTACTCAAGCAGATGAACTGCCGACTCTTGATTCTCTTGGTGTTGCTGGAACTGGAGCTCACTCGAACCGAGAACAGGCTCAGGTTAGCTCATTAGCAAAACGGACACAGCTTAACGCGGTACTAATTCGTAGACTCGCCGCGGAATAAATGCTTTCATCGCCACCAGTGTAAATCCGCATAAAAAGAATATAGAGAAACCAAATATGACAACTGACGTTGGTGGCGACACGGATTCGGTTGTTGAAGATAACTCTTCTGCTTCTAATCTTTCTGAAAAAGACAATGCTATTATTGAGGCCTATAAGAAGCCCTATTATCGCTACCTCGTCTTAGGAATTCTTACTGTTGTATATGTGTCGAACTTTGTCGATCGCCAAGTCATCAATGTTCTTGCCCAATACATAATCGAAGATCTGGAATTATCCGACGGCCAATTCGGAATGTTATCTGGCTTGGCGTTCGCAGCTATTTACACAACTCTGGGTATTCCAATCGCGCGCTGGGCAGACATCAGTAACCGCCGCAATATCGTCGCAATATCAGTCACAATTTGGAGCTTGATGACTGCACTCTGTGGTGCTGCGCAAAATTTCGCGCAGCTTTTTATGGCGCGTTTCGGTGTTGGTATTGGTGAAGCCGGCGGCTCCCCACCTTCTCATTCGATTGTTTCAGATATCTTTCCAGCAGAACAAAGAGCGACAGCCCTTTCTATTTATTCCTTGGGTGTTTACGGGGGCATTTTGGTCGGAACTGTTGGTGGTGCTTACCTAGTACAGATGTTTGATTGGCGCACTGCGTTTATCGTTGTCGGATTGCCTGGTGTTCTACTCGCCTTAGTGGTTCGATTCGTAATTAAAGAACCTCCACGTGGTATGGCCGAAGCTCGCAAAGATGTGCAACCGCCTGGCTTCTTCCGCGTAATGGAATTTCTCTGGGAAAGAAAATCATTTCGTCACTTAGCTTTTGCCTGCGCGCTGCATGCATTTGTCACTTATGGCATGGGAAACTTTATGCCCCTATTTCTTGGCCGAGTACATGGAATGCCAATTCTGGATATCGGTTGGTACTACGGAATAATTGCTGGAGTTGGCGGACTGGCCGGTACTTTTTTTGGAGGCTGGGCTGCTGACTATATGAACAAAAAGACCGGAGATATGACCTGGTACATATGGATTCCATTTGTATCTACCATTATTGCCGTTCCGTTTGCTCTCAATACTTTCTTGTTAATGCCGGATGCTTACATAGCGGTTTACTCTTACTTTATCCCGGTTTTCTTTGGCGGTTGGTATCTCGCACCTTGTTTGGCATCCACACATTTTCTCGTTGGCATTCGTATGCGCGCCATGGGATCAGCCGTTTTATTATTTGTATTAAATTTGATTGGCCTCGGGTTAGGGCCGATGGTCACTGGCTTCGTAAGTGATCTTCTAACACCAACAGCAGGTGTAGATGGATTGCGTTATGCCATGTCCATTACGGTGTTAGTAAATATCTGGTGTGCAATGCACTACTGGTGGTGCATGAAGACTATTAAACAAGATTTTGCGAGAGCGCCTGATTAGTTTTAAATGGCCTCTAATGCCTGAGCTATTTTAGTAACGCCAATTACTTCAAATCCTTTGATTTTTGATTTCGGTAAATTTGCTTTAGGAACGATTGCCTTAGTGAATCCATGTTTGGCTGCTTCTGCCAGGCGTTCTTGACCTCCGGGCACCGGTCTTATCTCTCCTGCCAATCCTACTTCACCAAATACAACCAAATCCTTGTCTAACGCCCGATCTTTAAAACTTGAAACAATTGCGAGTACTAGAGCAAGGTCCGCACTGGTTTCAGAAACTTTTATGCCGCCAACAACATTTACAAATACATCTTGATCTGCCATGTACAAACCTCCATGACGATGGAGCACTGCTAACAACATGGCAAGTCGGTTTTGCTCCAAGCCCACTGCTACTCGACGGGGATTACTGAGTGGACTAGCATCCACCAATGCTTGGATCTCAACGAGCATTGGCCGCGTACCTTCCCACAATACCATGACCAATGATCCTGATGTGTCTTCTTCAGCACGAACGAGAAATATTGCCGAAGGATTCCTCACTTCTTTCAGGCCATACTCGGTCATGGCAAAAACCCCAAGCTCATTCACTGCGCCAAAACGATTCTTTTGGCTACGAAGAATTCGGTACTTTTTATCATTACCACCTTCTAACATTATGAAACAATCAATCATGTGCTCGAGAACTTTCGGGCCTGCAAGATTACCTTCTTTTGTTACGTGCCCAACTAGAAAGAGAACGGTGTTGGTTTGTTTTGCAAACTGAATTAAATAGGCAGCACATTCTCTAACTTGCGATACGCTACCTGGCGCTGAAGGTACATCGCTGCTATGCATGACTTGAATGGAATCGACGACGAGTAATTCGGGTTGGTTTTGTTGGGCTGCCTGACATATGTGCTCAACATTTGTCTCAGCCAACATTTTCAAATTGTCGTTGGGCAAATTTAGCCGGCTCGCCCGCATGCCCACTTGTTGAAGAGATTCTTCTCCGGTGACATAGAGCGCAGGCTTACCTTCATGGGCGAGCTGACACATAATTTGCAGAAGCAAAGTACTTTTGCCGGCACCAGGATTTCCGCCGATTAGCACAACCGATCCAGGAACCAGTCCTCCACCCAGCACTCGGTCTAGTTCAGTGATGGTGCTGGAGTAACGGGGCAAGGATTGTAAGTCTATGTCCGAGAGGTTTTGTACATTTGATTGCTCTCCGGCGTATCCTTGCTTGCGAAAATCAGCTTTGGTTGCGGGAGAAGAACTTGCACCTAGATTTACCTGAGAGAGAGTATTCCAGCCTTTACAGGCAACACATTGACCTTGCCATTGCCCATGCTCGGCACCGCAATCTGTACAAACAAAAGCTGTCTTGGTTTTTGCCATTAAATTATAAGTAGATGTCTAGCTAAATTCGAAGCAGAATGTTTTTGTTAGTTGTAAATGAAAGGCACTCTTTTAGTGACCTTACAAAAAAGCTCATAAGAGATCGTGTTCGCATATTTAGCGACTTCGTCTGCACATAGACCTTCTCCCCACAGTATGACTTCGTCATTTATTTGCACATCGTCAATCCCGGAGAGATCGATGGTAATCATATCCATGGAAACACGGCCAAGTATTTGTGTTCTTAAGGCCTGAGATTCAGTTTTAACTAACACGGGGGTTCCATTTACTGCCGAGCGTGGATATCCATCGCCGTAACCAATAGAAACAGTGCCAACTCGAGTATCTTTTTCACAAACATATGTCGCGTTGTAGCCTATCGCTTCGCCGGCTGCAACTTGATTGATCGCAATAATACGAGACGCTAAAGTCATCACTGGATGGAGCCCTATTTCTTCTCCCGTTTGCTGCGCGAGTGGAGAGCTACCATAGAGCATAACTCCAGGTCTCACATAATCTAGATGAGTATCAGGAAGAGTAAGTATTCCAGCGGATGCAGCCATGCTCATTCCTACCTGATCATCACAACTAGACTGCAGTTGGGCCTTTACCGCCTCGAATTTATCCATCTGCCGATCGGTAAAATATTTTGAATCTGGATTATCCATATCATCTGCATAAGCTAGGTGCGACATGAGCACCAGTTCAGTCTCTGGAAAAGTATGCAAGCTTAAAAAGGAAGCACAAGTATCCAACGAATTCATGCCTAAACGATTCATTCCCGAATTCAGTTTTATCCAGAACTTTTTTTTGCCTGAGAAAAAATCACTCTCTAATGCCTTAACTACCATTTCCGTTTGATAATTCGAATGGATAATCGACTCGAAGCCTTTCTCCATGCAAAGCCTGAGCTCATCTCGATTGACAAAACCATTTAAAACTAAGATTGGCATCCCAAGATCGAGCTCATGCAATTCAACTGCCTCTTTCATTGCAGCAACCGCGAATCCTCCAATCTTTGTATGGGATGAAAGTATTGCTCGCGCAGCCTGCTCCATGCCGTGACCATAAGCATTGGATTTAATAACGGGAAATATTGTCGATTCCGGACAACGGGCATGGACTATAGCAAGATTCTTGCGCAAAGCATCCAAGTCGATGCTAGCCCAGTTTCTTTTGGTCGGTTCAGTCATTCTTTGGTTAACCTGGAAGTGCTAGCCGCGGGTGTAACTATCATCGTATCTCGGCTGAGCATGACTATCGAAACGAGTAAACTGTCCTAGGAAGCTTAAGCGCACAGTTCCAATAGGTCCATTTCGGTGCTTGCCGATAATGATTTCGGCAATCCCCTTGTCTGGCGAATCTTCGTTATAGACTTCGTCGCGATAGATGAACGTAATTAAGTCTGCGTCTTGCTCAATAGCACCCGATTCGCGTAGGTCTGACATCACCGGGCGTTTGTTAGGGCGTTGCTCCAAGCCGCGATTAAGCTGAGAAAGCGCAATCACGGGACATTCGAATTCTCTAGCCAGCAATTTTAAAGAGCGAGAAATTTCGGAAATTTCGTTAACCCGGTTTTCATTTGTACCTTTAATCTGCATAAGCTGTAAATAATCCACCACTATCATTCCGAGTTG
>DFQD01000112.1:0-6848 GCA_002377605.1 Gammaproteobacteria bacterium UBA3498
TTACCGCGCAGGATGCCAATGGGAATGCCATCGACTTCACTAACGATGGATTTGTAATACAGGCAGCGACCCCTGGATTTATTTCTGCTGACATTGATGGTGAGTCTGTACAATTCGCTGTCAACATACTTCCTGAGGAATCCAACTTCGCCCGCACGCCGATTGATAATCTTTATGACGCGATTATTAACCCGGACACCAATCCAATTCGATCGAGAGAAGTACAGACAGCTCAATTAATCGAAGAGCTTGAACGGCCACAACGTATTTGGTGGTGGTTACTTGTTTTAGTAATGGCGTTGATAATCGCAGAAGCATTAATCGCCAACCGCACTTTTCGCTAACAGCTTTTCAAAATTCGACTGCAACTAAGTTAGTAACGACGCTTACTTAAATTCTTTAGATGGGTAATCGAAGAGAGCGCTAAAGAGGAAACTTGGAGGTCACTCAATGCTTTAGAAAAGGGGGGAACAAAGAAAAACCCCAAGCTCCTGTCTTTAGCTATTTACAGATCGTGAATCATTTCCTTAATATCGCGAACCGTAAACTACGAAAATCTTATCACAGCCATTTTCGGTTTCATGGCGTGGTAACAATTTGTCACAATGCCCTAGATCTCTGGCTTTCAGGCGCAAAGAATCTTAAAATGATCGAATTAAAATAGGTAGATTTTAAAGATCTAGAAAATATCGAGCGAGCGCTAGATAGATGTAAATTACTCTTCTATTTCTTCTTCTGGCGAAATTATTCCCAAACGCTTGGCGCGTCGTTCCCAATTTTTCCTTGCCAGTGCCTGCATGTCTTCGGCGTTGTCTGACTCATCGACTATTTCCAGCCCTAACAAAGTTTCTATTATGTCTTCCATGGTAACGATGCCTTCTGTGCCTCCAAATTCATCAACAACAAGCGCCATGTGTTCCTTTTTAGAGATAAAGGTATCGAGTAAATCGGGGATGGGGGCAGAAGCATGCACGACTGTAATGTCACGCCGTATTTTATTTAGCGGTGTATGATCTTTGTCATCAACTAAGTTCAGTAAGAGCTCGTCTTTAAGCACGTAACCTGTGATGTTGTCACCATTCTCTCGGTAAATTGGTATGCGTGAAAAGGCCAAAGACGCATGTTTATCATGAAATTCCCGCACCGTTGTCTCTTCATTTGCAGAAATAACCACAATGCGGGGGGTCATTATGTCCTTCACTAGAACCTTACTGAATCTGAGCAGATTCTGAATAATTTTCTGCTCATTCTCTTCCAGCGCACCACTTTCTTTACCTAGATCAGTCATTACTGCGAAATCAGTACGGCTAAGAATAGGTTTGTCTTTGTCTTTTTTGAGATGTCGAGTAATCAAGGGGAACAGCCAGGTTAGTGGAGCTAGCAAGAAGATCATCACTTTTAACGTCGGAATGGTAAAAGGAGTTAGGGCTTCCCAGTTATTAGCGCCGATCGTCTTGGGTACTATTTCTGAAAACACTAGTACAGCTAAAGTCATACCTGCCGCTATTAGGAATTCCCAACTTATTAGCGTTACTCCGAGAATTTCTAAAGATGTTGTACCAAATATTATGGTGGCCTGAGAACCGACTAAGATCGCGCCAGCTGTGTGAGCAATTGTATTCAGGGTAAGTATTGCCGCCAGCGGCCTGTCGATATCTTCTTTAAAACGCGCGAGATCTTTGGCAATTGCGGATCCTTCCTGTTCTTTGATTCCTACATAGGCAGGAGTAATGCTAAGCAAAACAGCTTCCAGGATTGAGCAAAGGAAAGAGAAGAAAATACTGCCTAAGAAAAAGGCGACTAACAGTCCCATCTATGCGTATCGTCTGCCACGAGTAGTAACCATTCTTACACGATTAAATAGGAACTTACAATTGAAGTCTAGGAGACTATTCTAATTGAACTAGACGCCCAGGCTAGGTTCAGCCTTAGGAGCTATTTTAGTTTCTCTTCTAAACATGTGACGCAATCTATCTGGTAGCGCTAGCATGACAGGGGTAACTACCAAGGTTAGTATGGTGGCAAAGGAAAGGCCGAATACGATAGTAGAAGCGAGTCCAGCCCATTGAGATGCGATCGGACCGCCAATCTCAATCTCAGCACTGATCAAGTCAAATGAAATGCCAATAGCTAGTGGCAGCAATCCAAAGCCAGTAGTGAATGTAGTTAGGAATACTGGACGTAATCTTTGTATGCCGGTATGAACAATGGTTTCTTTCAGGGTCCATTTTGGATGTTCGCGCCGGAGCAAGTTAAAGGTATCGATAAGTACAATATTGTTGTTCACAATAATTCCTGCCAGGGCGACGATACCTATTCCTGTCAGCATGACACTGAAGGTTTGGCCGGTTGCCAGCAATCCCAGTAAAACACCTGAGGTTGATAAAAGGACCGACGAAAGTATGAGTAGGGCCTGGTAGTAACTATTAAACTGAGTCACCAACAATATCGCCATTAATGCCATAGCAAGAGCGAAAGCCTGAATTAAGAATTCAGCGGATTCTTCCTGTTCCTCGTTGGCGCCTCGGAATAGGTAGTCCACTTCTGCAACAGGTGGATTAGCTTCGAGCCATGCTGCCAGTTCCTGCAGTTTATTGTCTGCTACAGTGCCAGGTGCGGGATTAGCGCGGATGTAAACAACTCGATTGCTATCTACGCGTTGTATTGAGCTGACTTTCTGTTTGGCTTCGCGAGTAACAAAGCTACTGATAGGTACCGGCCCATTCGGAGTGCTGATACGAATAGTGTCGAGTTGATCGATACCTCGATATTCCAGTGGGTATCTGACTCTAATGTCTATTTCTTCTTCGCTGTCGTCGGGCCGATAGTCTCCCATGAAGATGCCATTGGTGAGTAATTGAACAGCAGCACCAATCTCTGACATGTTGGCACCAAGAATAGCCGCTTGGGCTCTATCTACGTCGATTTCCCATTCGATACCAGGAAGCGGAGCCGTATCATCGATGTCGATGAGGTCAGTCATTTCATTTTCCATGAATTCACGGATGCGCCTAGCTTCAATAAATAACAGATCCAATTCTTCGCCAGAAAGCTCTACCTGGATCTCTTTTCCTACAGGAGGACCTTGTTCGACTGATACGATTTCTGCGCGTACCCCAGGGATTTGCGAGATCGCCTGGCGATACATGTTTTCAATTTCGAATCCATTGAAGTCGCGAGTACGCCGGTCAGTTAATTCAACAAAGATCGTACCAACCAGGTCAGGAGCCGCTTGCATGGGTCCAGCAGATTGAGCTCCGGCCCCAGATTGGGTAACAATACCTTCGTAGTAACCTATTTCCTGAATGCGCTGTTCTGCATCCAACATGATGTCCCGCAGTTCTGCTGGAGACAAATTACCTCTAGCAAAAATCTGGACCTGGGTTTGTAAAGGTTCTGGAGTGACAAAAAACTCGATACCTGAACCCCAGCGATCGTAAGCTATGATAATACTAACCAAGGTTGCAATGCTTAATATGAAAATCGTGCCAGGAATGTTTACAGCTTTTTCTAAAATTGATGCATAGATACCAGTAATGCCTGTAACTTTGTCAGGATTACCTTCCTCTAAACTCTTTAAGTATGTGCGGTCTGCATCAGTTGATTTACCAATTAGTGCGCCGATGGCTGGGGCGAACAACAGCGCGTAAAACAGTGATCCAATTAGCACAGCGAATACTGTAATGGGTAAGTAGCTCATGAATTGTCCTGACACGCCAGGCCAGAACATCAAGGGCAGAAAAGCAGCTAAGGTAGTGGCTGTGGAAGCAGTAATAGGCCAGAACATACGTTTTACGGAAGCTTTATAGGCTTCTCGACTATCTAACCCTTCCGCCATCTTCCGATCGGCATATTCCACCATTACGATGGCGCCATCGATCAGCATCCCGAGACCGAGTAGTAATCCAAAAATCACCATAAAGTTATAAGTGAATTCCAGTATGTTGATGATGATGAAAGCGAAGAAAAAAGAAAATGGAACAGCGAGAGTAACCAGTAACCCAGAGCGAACACCTACCGTAGCAATTACCACCAGTAGCACCAACGCCATGGCAGTTGCCATGTTGCCTGAAAGACCAGAATTTTGTTCCAGCGCTATTGGAACACTATTGTTTATATAAGCCATTGTCACTGCGGGAGGTAGCGTGGGTCGCATTTCTTCGACAATGACATCGATCTGTTCGAAGGCTTCTACTAGGTTGGCCCCTTTACGCTTCATTACGTTTAACGAAATGTTTTGAGAATGATTGGCATAGGAGTAACGAGTAGCGTCTTTAAAAGTTCGGCGTACCTCGGCCAAATCCGAAACAGTTAATACGCCTAAATCATTAGAAGCCAAGGGTAAGTTATAAAGATCATCAGCGTTTTCGATTAGACCTGGCACCTTAACAGGGAAACTGCCCTGTCCAGTATCGACTTGCCCAGCAGCAATCAGACGGTTATTACTGGTAACTGTTTGCACGATGGAGCTGTTTGGTATGCCATAGGTCTCCAATTTCGAAGGATTAATAACTACTTCCAGCAACTCTTCTCGATTGCCCACCATGGGTGCTTCAAGAACCTGGGGTACTAGTTCAATCTCCCGTTGCAGATCTTCTGCAATCCTTAGTAGAGTCCTTTCCGGAACTCTTTCACCACCAATAGCTATTTGTACGATTGGCATGGAAGCAGCTGACATCTCTTGAATGATTGGCTCTTCTGTTGATTGAGGAAAGCGGGCTTTAGCTCGGTTAATTGCTTCACGAACTTCAGCTAATGCAGCGGATGATTCGAAACTAATGTCGAATTCTGTCATGAGCGTTGCTGCACCTTCGCTAGAGAAGGAGGTGACTTCAACAATGCCATCTATTGTTTTAAGTTCCAGCTCAGCAGGCTTTGACAATAATCTCTCGGCATCTTCCGGTGAGATCCCTTCGTGAATGACAGTAGTAACGACCATGGGTACCTGGACATCAGGATACATCTCGATAGGAATAGCGAGATAAGAAGCAAATCCTGCCAACAGAGTTACGACAAAAATACTTACTGTAGTTCTGGATCTTGATATTGCAGCATCAATATAAGTTTTCATGGATAAAGAGAGTCAGAGGCTAGTTACTTATCCCAATCGAAGTTTGCTTCGACAATTTGTCCAGGAAAGACAATTTCCTGCCCAAGAGTTACTAAAGTAACTGTGTCCCTGAGGCCGGTTACCCAGATCCCGGGATCTAGTTGATTGGTTTCATCACCAATAATCTCGATGTTATAAAATTGCACCGTATTGTTACGGTCGATGATTTTAACGCCAACTTTTCCTGTGTCATCGAGAGTTAATGACGAGGAAGGAATTCTATGAGCCATGACTTCATTAGCATTGACTAGAATTTCTACTGTCACACCTTCTCTCAGATTTTCGTAGCGAGAATCGACTTCAATTTCGATACGATAGCTGCGGGAAATTGAATCAGCTGCTCTTGCCAGGTAAGACACAGTGCCTTCAACTTCTTCGCCGCTTAAGAGTCGACCAGTGACTCTTGCACCAGTGGCTAATGCTCCTACATCTTGCTCTGGTACTAATCCAACTAGCAGCATCGGGCTGTCATCTAAAATCGACGCACAAACCGCGCCAATATTTAATAAATCACCAACTTCTACTGTGCGGGTTTCAACTATGCCATCGAAAGGAGCGACGATCTTGGTTTTTTCCAGGGCTAACATGGCACGGGCAACTGCCGCTTTGGATGACTCGAGTGCTGCCTTGAGCTGGGCAACGACAACATCTGATTGCAATCCTTGCTCCTGTAAATCTAATGCGCCTTCATATTCAAATTCGGCTTGTTCCCGGCGACTAACCGCTTCTTGGAGATTTACTTCTCGATTATCAACAGCAATTTCGCATAGGACATCGCCTTCATTGATTCGAGCGCCACGGTTAACTGGATTCCCGATAATACGTCCAGCTTCTTCTGCACGTACTTCTACGTGTCGATACGCTTGAGTGCGACCGCGAACGCGGATACGTTCTATATAGGTTTGAGAATTGATGCGTTCGGCACGCACAGTTACGACATCTGGAGATTCGGAGTCAGCTCCTCCTTCAGGAAGTGCTACCACAGTAATTGGTTTTGTTCTGCTATCCCCAATAACCGTTTCAGCATTATCCGGACTTACAATGGGTAGACCCATCCAGGCAACGACTGCTACCAGAATTACAGCTGCTAGTAACTGCTGCTTTTTCACTTTTGCCTCCGCAAGTCTGCTATGACTTGGCTTGTTCTAGAGAAAATAACGCTCCCTTCTCGCTCAGATAGAGGTGCTACAATCCAGCGGAATGCAGTTTTTCGCGTTAATTTTTCGTCCCTGTTGTTAGAATTATCCCAGATCAGCAGGCTTAACGACTACTTTTACAACTACAAACATGGCATGCTGCAAAAGTGTTACGCATTGTAACGATTTAATGATTATTTGCAACGCTTTTAGTGTGCTAACCATCAAAGATAATGCACATCTCATCGCATTTCTTGTGAGAAGGAATTTCGGCAGATTTATGCTAATTTTTACCACTTTTAACACGATTATCGGGGAGCAATCTACGCGGTGAAAGATTTAAAAGGCAAAGTCGCTATCGTCACGGGATCTAGCAGTGGAGTCGGAGCGGCAACAGTGAAACAGCTTGCGGCGCTTGGATGCCATTCTGTTATTAATTACAACTCAAATTTAAACGGTGCTGAAGCGGTTGCTGCGGAATGCCAGCGAGCGGGTACTGAAACACTAGTGATGCGTGCAAATGTGTCCAACGATAAAGATTGCCGGGCAATGGCAAGTGCCGCCATCGAAAAATGGGGACAGATCGATATTCTGGTTAACAA
>DFQD01000112.1:7209-9492 GCA_002377605.1 Gammaproteobacteria bacterium UBA3498
GATGATTTTCAGAACATCTATGGTGTAAATGTTATTGGCGCTTATCAAATGACCCGAGCAGTTGCAGAGCAAATGAAACAACAGGAAGAAGGTGGTTCAATTGTAAATGTTGCTTCCATTGCTGGCGTTGCAGGAGTTGGTAGCTGTATCGCTTACGCTGCTTCAAAAGGAGCTATGATTACTATGACTCTTTCTTTAGCTAGGGTGCTAGGTCCTAAGGTTAGAGTTAATGTTGTCTGTCCTGGTTTTATCGAAGGGGAGTGGTTGAAGGAAGGGCTCGGGGAAGAACGTTATGAACAGGCGCGCCAGGTTTCCATTAAAAATGCACCATTGGGTGTTACAGCAACTTCAGATACCGTTGCCGAGTCCATTCTTTATTTTATACAGGGTCCAACTGTCGTTACCGGTGAATCGCTGATCATTGACGGGGGTCGCCATCTGGGTATGACGCCACTCACCCGACGTTAGTTAATTATTTAGAAACCGGTTTCTTCTGCAGCTTTCGTTGCAGCGTGCGTCTATGCATATTGAGTTGACGTGCGGTGGCAGAAATATTGCCATCATTCTGCATTAACACTCGTTGAATATGCTCCCACTCAAGTCGGCGCACGGACATAGGTTCTAGTTGCGTTTTGTCTATTGTTTTAGAAGCTACTGAGGCATTTTCTACTAGCATCGCTGAAAGTATTTCGTCTGCATCAGCTGGTTTGGCTAGGTAATTGTCGGCGCCTAATTTAATTGCTTCCACTGCTGTGGCAATGCTGGCATAGCCGGTAAGAATTAGTATGCGGATTTCTGCAAATTTTTGTTTAATTGGATGAATTAAGCTTAGTGAAGTTTCACTGCCGAGATTTAAATCGAGGATTGCATAAGAAAACATTTCGGAATTAATAAGTTGCTGAGCTTGAGCACTATTGTGGGCATGGGATACGGCGTAGTTTCTCTGCTCGAAAGCACGGCTAACCACCCTCGCGAATACTTCATCGTCTTCAACTAACAGAACATTTTCTCTAGTCATCTGCTATTCCATGTTGGTTCTCCGGTAGCGGAAGATTAATCATTGCCTGTGCGCCCCCGGATTTGATGTTGATCATTTCGATAGTTCCGCCAAGCCGTTGTACCGCGGCATTCGCTAAAAAGATTCCCAAGCCCATACTTTCTTTGCGGGAGGAAATAAAAGGTTCTCCCATACTTTCCATTACATTACTTGGAATTCCCGGGCCATCGTCCTTGATAGCAATTTCAAGTTGTGATGGTGAACTATTATTAATATTAAAGCCCACATATACGCTGTTTTTTGCGGCCTTGACGCTATTTTCAATAATGTTAATTACTGCGTGCCTAACATTCTGATTAGAGATAACTTCCAAATCGTCTTTACAATTGATTTTGAATTTTACGGATGCACCAGGATGAATATTCAAGATATAGTCTTTAATGTCATTTACAAATTCCTGCAACGACAAATTTTGTGGCTGATCTGGGTTGTCTTTATTATAGTACCGAGTTAACTGCGTTAAAGAGTGTTTGCAACGAGTAATTTGTTGCCGTAAAACAGAAATGTCTTCTTTTATCTCGCTGTTCTTTAATTCTTCTGCGTCAAGTTTGTCTAATTCAGTGAGTAATACCGCCATTGTGGACAGAGGCGTGCCAAGGGCATGAGCAGTACCAGCTGCTAATGTTCCAATAGCAACTAGTTGTTCGTTGCGAATTTCATTTTCTCGAGCCTCAGCGAGATTGGCTTCTCGTACCTTAATCGCATTCGCCATTTGGGTGATAAAGACAGCAATTAGAATTGAGCTAACCAGAAAGATTACCCACATACCTACCAGGTGTAGCTGAAAAATCATCTCCTGATTTTGCGGTCCGGCTTCCATTCCATGGTCACTTAGTAAGTCTAATAACAAAAACGAGGTGTAGATTAAAATACCTATCAAGGCAAAAGAATTAACAAACATTCTAGGCAAAAGTGCTGCTGTAACTGCAAGTAATACCAGTAAATATGAGATAAGAGGGTTACTAGCCCCTCCTGTGTTAAGCAATAGGCTTATTAGTATCACAACATCAATCAGCAGGTGACAGAATAATTCGGTATCGCTAACAAACGTGGATTTTTTTAGTCGCCAATAGCCGAGGGCAACAGATACAAGAATGGCTATACTAAGTGACGTTATCAGCGTATAGGAAACTACTATGCCGAAGATAGACTGGAAAGCGAGCAGTCCCAATATGCCCACTACTGCCACAAAGCTGCGCAACAAGAGTAAGCGCTGCAATCCCTGG
>DFQD01000181.1 GCA_002377605.1 Gammaproteobacteria bacterium UBA3498
TTTCTCAATGAATTTACGCACGGCATCGCGCATAATGCTGAGCTCTTCATCCATCCATGGTGACTGATAATTATCCAGTAACATAACTATGCACCCTCTTTTTTTAGGCCGGTAAATCGCTCATACGTTCAATAATCATAGCGTTTGCTGTACCGCCACCTTCACAGATTGCAACTAGTCCATACTGAGCCCCTCTGCGCTCTAACTCATGCACTAGAGTAGTCATTAATTTTGCTCCAGTTCCACCAAGCGGATGACCAAGTGCTTGCGCTCCACCGTTGACATTGAGTTTTTCCTGATCTGCATTTAGAGCTTTAGCCCATGCTAAAGGTACTGAACCGAATGCTTCATTTACTTCGAATAAATCGATGTCATCGATGGAAAGACCTGCTTTCTCTAACGCTTTTTGCGTCGCAGGTATTGGCCCCTCTAACATGATTACTGGATCTGAACCGATAACTGCCAAAGAATGAATCTTAGCGCGTACCGGCAAGTTGAATCTTTTCACCGCATCTTCGTTGGCCACCATTATTGCAGCAGCACCATCACTAATCTGACTCGCTGTTCCTGCAGTAATAACGCCGCCCTCACGCAGTGAATTTAATCCCTGCATAGCTTCTAGCGACGCTTCTGGACGAATCCCTTCATCGATTTCGTGGATATCTACACTTCCATCTTCGAGCTTGATTTTTAGTGGCACTACTTCGTCCTTAAAATAGCCACTTTCAGTTGCATAAGCAGCGCGCTGATGACTGAGTAAGCCGAAAGCATCCAGATCGTCTCGTGTTATATCATATTTTTCAGCGAGCAATTCAGCGCCGTCGAATTGTGAAAACTGAATACCAGGGTATTGCAGTTCGAGACGCTCACCCTTTGGTATACCGCGACCATGTTCAAGTCCATCGCGGATATTGGATCCAATTTCAACCGTACTCATAGCTTCAACGCCACCACAGATGATTACATCCTGAGTTCCGGACATAACTGCCTGTGCGCCAAACTGAATTGCCTGTAAAGAAGATCCACATTGGCGATCAACCGTAGTACCTGGTACTTCAAGATCAAGCTTAGAAGACATGGCTACGTTGCGACCTAAGTTATTGGCTTGGGAACCAATTTGCGAAACCACACCAAAAATTACGTCATCTACTTTATCGGTGGGAATACCAGTTCTATCAACCAGCTCATCTACCACCACAGCACTCATATCTACTGGGTGTATGTCGCTCAGTCTTCCTTTTTTTCTGCCGGTTGCAGTTCTGACCGCTCCGACGATGTATGCGTCTGCCATTTGATTGGTTCCTATGTGAATCTATGTTTGCTCCGGAGCAAAATATAAGTATCGTGCTGCGGGTTTCTCATTTCAAAATAGTTTTCGGTTATCTATTAGAAATTCGCTTGTACCTAAATGGCTGGCATTCGAATAGCAGCATCTAGCCTAATCACTTCGCCATTTAAATAACTGCAATTAACAATATGCGCTACTTCCTCGGCGAATTCGTCTGGATGACCGAGTCGTTTAGGAAACTGAGTAATAGCAATTAGTGGTTCTTTAACTTCGTCTGGCGCCGAAGCTAATAACGGTGTCTCAAAGACACCTGGCGCTATTGTCATTATACGAACTCCGCGCTTTGCTAGGTCTCTTGCTATAGGTAGAGTCATCGCGACTATACCACCCTTACTCGCAGCATAACCTGCCTGGCCCGTCTGGCCATCGAATGCTGCAATAGAAGCAACATTTACTATGACACCTCGCTCCTGATCTTCAGTTTGTGGCTCATTGGTTTGCATGACTTCTGCGCAAAGCCTTAACACATTAAATGTTCCAATAAGATTCACTCGAACAATATGCTCAAACTTCTCCAGTGGCATAGGACCATTTTTACCAACCGTTCTAGCCGCTCCACCAATTCCAGCTGAATTGACATTGATGTGAATAGAACCAAAACTTTCAGTAGCTGAGGCAATCGCCTGTTTCACTGATGCTTCATCGGCAACATCACCTGCTTGGTATTTTGCTTTATTTCCAAATTCTTCAGCTGCTTCTGCTAACGCTTCTTCGTTTAAGTCGTATAAAAAAACATTCGCACCTGCTGCAATAAAGTTTCTAGCTGTTGCCAGACCAAGACCGGAAGCACCGCCGGTTATAAAAGCAGTCTTTTTTTCTAAATCCATGATTTATTCGTACCACCCCGAGTCTAAATTTTGGACGCGAAAGCATAATCTATCCTTTCAGAAAAGTGAATCAACTCATTGGCGATGGAATATCTCTAGTTAAGCTAAATGTCTGATTTCCCCTATATTTTCAAGTTTTGATCCCATATCATTCGTGCTCGATGTAGATTTTGCTAAGGAAGAGAGATGGGACCTCTGTCTGGGATAAAAGTAGTAGAGATGGCGGCAATCGGACCCGGTCCGTTTTGCGCAATGATGTTGTCGGATATGGGAGCAGAAGTTATTCGAATTGATCGCCTCAATCAAAAAGGCAGTGGCCACCGAAGCAATGTCTTGTTCCGCGGACGAAAGTCCATCGCGGTAGATCTGAAAAATCCTAAGGGAGTCGAAACAACGCTGGAATTAATTGATCGGGCTGATGTATTAGTTGAAGGATTCAGGCCGGGTGTGATGGAACGGCTTGGTCTAGGCCCTGAGATTTGCTTAGCAAGAAATCCCCAACTTGTATTCGGTCGCATGACTGGCTGGGGCCAGGAAGGACCTCTCTCGCAAGCTGCTGGTCATGATATCAATTACATTTCCATTGCCGGAGCTTTAGGTGCAATGGGATATGCGGATCGCCCACCAGCTCCTCCTCTCAATCTTGTTGGCGACTTCGGCGGAGGGGCCATGTATTTGCTTACTGGAATTCTTGCCGCCTTGGTTGAAAGAAGCACTTCTGGACAAGGCCAGGTTATCGATGCGGCAATGACTGACGGCACAGCCAGTTTATTAAGTCCATTTTTCGGCTTGATTGACATGAACATGTGGACCACT
>DFQD01000235.1 GCA_002377605.1 Gammaproteobacteria bacterium UBA3498
GCTTTGAATTTCCCAGTATTCGGAACATGGGGCCCGCGACAAAGGTCAATAAACTCACCTTGCCTATAGAAAGAAAGATTTTCATCGCCAGGAATTGATTCGATGATTTCAACTTTATAGTCTTCACCCATTTCTTTAAAAAGTTTTACTGCTTCTTCGCGAGGTAATACTGACCTTTGGACGTCGAGATTCTCTTTAACTATCTCATTCATCGAACTCTCTATGTCTTCCAAATCTTCAGGGGTAAAAGGACGCTCAAACGCGAAATCGTAGAAGAATCCATCTTCAATCACTGGGCCGATAGTTACTTGTGCTTTAGGAAACAACCGCTGAACTGCTTGCGCCATTAAATGAGCGCACGAATGGCGAAGAACTTCTATGCCGTCCTGATCTCGCTCAGTAACAATCGCTACTTCCGCATCGCTTTTAACCACATAGGAAGTATCCACTAAAGTCCCATCGACCCTTCCCGCCAAGGCTGCTTTTGCCAGCCCTGCACCAATAGATTCTGCTATTTCCGCAACAGTTATGGGATTTTCATAATCCCGCTTGCTTCCGTCCGGCAAACTTACTTGTGGCATCTTGCTTAATTCCTATTTCCACAATCAGTAACGATCCAATTACCATAAGCTTTACGGCTATATGATAGTTAATCGGATGAATTTTTGTACTCCTATGGAATGGTAGGCACGACCAGAGTCGAACTGGTGACCTCTACCATGTCAAGGTAGCGCTCTAACCAACTGAGCTACGCGCCTATAATAAACACTTTCAAACCCGAATTCGCGCATTCGTACTTCACATTAAAACGCATGAAGAAGAATCATTTCGATAGATTTTAATCCCGAATGAAAAGATTGGCGATTATACGGAATTATCCGTCCGAGTGTCGATGTGTTTTCTCTTAAATTACTGTTTTAAGAGCTTATTTTTTAACTCAGCTATTCTGTCTCTAGTCGCTGCAGCCTCTTCAAAAGCTAAATTTTTAGCCTGCTCGTACATTAGGCTTTCAAGGTTACCGATCTCTTTTTTAACTAGCGACGGATCAGAGAAATCGAGTTTTAAATAATCCCCCTCGGGCCCTACACTAGCGCGAAGACGCTGTCGTCCCCGAACACCTGGCGCAGCATAGGCACCCTCCATCACATCTAGTACTTTTTTCTTTACACCTATTGGTGTGATGTTGTGCTCTTTATTGTAATCCACCTGAGTATTTCGACGTCGAGCAGATTCATCGATCGCACGCTGCATGGAACCCGTTATCTGATCTGCGTAGAGAATCGCTTTGCCATTTATATTTCTAGCAGCCCTACCAATGGTCTGAATTAACGATCGCTCAGAACGCAAGAATCCTTCCTTATCTGCATCAAGTATAGCGACCAAAGACACTTCTGGAATATCCAAACCTTCTCTAAGAAGATTGATTCCAACCAAAACGTCAAAATTTCCTAAGCGTAGATCTCTTAAAATTTCAGAACGTTCCACAGTTTCAATATCGGAATGAAGGTATCGGACTCGTACATCGTGCTCTGCTAGAAAGTCAGTTAAGTCTTCTGCCATTCGTTTAGTGAGAACAGTTACCAATACACGTTCCTTTTGCTCAAGCACTCGATGGACTTCAGATAACAAATCATCTACTTGAGTGGAAGCCGGCCTGACCTCTAATTCAGGATCTACTAATCCCGTAGGCCTAACTACCTGACGCACTTGCTGTCCCTCGTGTTCTTCTTCATAGGGACCAGGAGTCGCTGATACGAATATTATTTGCGGAGTTAAGTTTTCCCATTCTTCAAATCGAAGTGGTCGGTTGTCTAACGCAGAAGGAAGCCTAAAGCCATACTCAACTAAAGTTTCTTTACGGGATCTATCGCCTTTGTACATTGCCCCTAACTGCGGAATCGATACGTGGGACTCATCCGCCACCACCAATGCGTTTTTAGGAAGATAGTCATAAAGCGTAGGTGGTGGTTCACCTGCCTTTCTACCGGACAAGTACCGCGAATAATTTTCGATCCCAGTGCAATAACCCAATTCTTGAATCATCTCCAAATCGTACTTTGTTCTTTGCTCAAGGCGCTGTGCTTCTACTAGCTTATTGTTTTGATTGAGTTGTTCTAATCTCTCTTTAAGCTCGCTCTTTATCGTGTCGATTGTTCCTAATAAACGTTCCCTAGGTGTTACGTAGTGAGATTTAGGGAATACTGTTAATCGAGGAACTTCCTTTAGGACGCTCCCAGTTAATGGATCAAAGTAAGAAAGCTTTTCAATTTCATCATCGAATAGCTCGATGCGGATTGCATCACGCTCAGATTCTGCTGGATAAATGTCAATAACATCTCCGCGAACACGATAGGTTGCTCTCCGCAACTCCATGTCGTTTCGAGTGTACTGGAGATCGGTTAATCGTTTTAACAGCCTACGCTGATCGATAACATCACCACGATCCAAGTGCACAACCATTTGCAGATAAGAATTAGGGTCGCCTAATCCATATATTGCAGAGACGGTTGCAACAACTATTACATCTAGACGCTCTAACAGAGCCTTTGTTGCAGATAATCGCATCTGTTCGATGTGATCATTAATCGAAGCATCCTTTTCGATGTAAAGGTCTGATGATGGAACATAAGCTTCCGGTTGATAATAGTCATAATAAGAAACGAAGTATTCCACCGCATTACGTGGGAAAAATTCTTTAAACTCCCCATATAATTGCGCTGCGAGGGTCTTGTTCGGCGCCATAACCAATGTTGGTCGCTGAACCTGCTCAATGACATTGGCTATTGTGAACGTTTTACCTGACCCTGTTACACCCAATAGAGTCTGAGCATGTAGCCCATCGTTCAATCCATCTACCAATTGCTTGATCGCATTCGGCTGATCTCCAGCTGGACCGAATTTCGACTCTATTTTGAATTGCATATCCATTGTTAGTAGCGACTCCGAACCCAACCGTTAAGATTACACCAGATACTCTTGTTGCTCACAGCAAGTGTTGACCGAGATTTCATTTCTCATTAGACTACGCGCCTTTTCGAGCTATACTCAATCGATATTCGAAGCTCTGCTGCCCAATAGCTCAATGGTAGAGTAGGTGACTGTTAATCACTTGGTTCCTGGTTCGAGTCCAGGTTGGGCAGCCATCTTTTCTCTATTAATTCATCTCTAAATTCATTAACCACCCTTCTTATGCTATTCATTTGTGGTTAAGGTATTCGGAAATAATGTATATTTACTGCCTGTTGTGCACAGCCTTCTAGGAGAAAAATCATGCGAGCGCTAGTATTAGCCGTCTTTCTTACGTTTAGCGGCTCTCTTCTTGCCCAAGACAATCCAGTGGTGGTAGTAGAGACGTCTAAAGGGGCAATTAAAATAGAATTGCGACCCGACCTAACTCCTGTCACTGTAGAGAATTTCCTCAGATATGTTGATAACGGTCTCTATGATGGGTTGATCTTTCATCGAGTTATTAACGGTTTTATGATCCAAGGTGGAGGATTCAATGCTGGCATGAATCAACTTTCAACCTACGAACCAATAAAAAATGAAGCCGATACTGGCCTTTCTAACGCCAGAGGTACTATTGCGATGGCACGGACAGGTGTGGTGGATAGCGCTACATCGCAGTTTTTTATCAATCACGCGGACAACAGTAGACTAGATTATGTTAGTCCAAGCTCTTATGGCTACGCTGCATTTGGCAAAGTTATCGAAGGTATGGAAGTAGTAGACGAAATTGCTGGAGTGCAAACAGGTAATCAGCAAGGCTATCAAAATGTACCACTGGAGCCTGTTTCAATAATCTCGGTTAAGAGAGAGGAATAAATGCTCTATTAACTCAGTCTGGGAACAAAGGTGTTACTTTCTGTTCCTGGCTTTCTGCACTCTTAGAAGAATTATTATTGTCGTCCGCGTAGTTAATTTCCCAAAGAGGGTCGCTCGCTTCTTCTTTAGGTTCAAATCCATCAACAGCTTCCATTAAAACAGATCTGATTTCAAAAAGATCAATATTCTGACAAGCTAATTCCAATCTGCTTAACAACGAATCTAAAGTTTCCCAGGTCAGGGTTTCTTCTTCTGCTCGCATGATCTTGGGATGTTCAGTTCCAGTAACTGATTCGCCGATCAACAACTCTTCGTAAAGCTTTTCACCCGGTCGCAAACCGGTGTATTCAATAGCTATGTCACCACGATAAGAATTTTCGTCTTTAATGTCGTAACCCATTAAATGAACCATCTTCTTAGCTAGATCAACGATTCGAATAGGTTCATGCATGTCTAATACAAAAACGTCTCCGCCTGTTGCCATTGAACCGGCCTGAATAACCAGCTGAGCTGCTTCCTGTACAGTCATGAAATAACGAGTTACTTCTGGATGAGTTACGGTAACCGGACCGCCGGTATTAATCTGTCTTCTAAACAGAGGCACAACTGAACCCGATGAGCCCAGCACGTTACCGAATCTCACCATGCTAAACTTAGTACTACTCTCTCTTTGAGCTAGTGCCTGCAGGACTTGTTCTGCGAAACGTTTTGTAGCTCCCATAAAATTAGTCGGGCGCACCGCTTTATCCGTAGAAATCAATACAAAGTTTTTAACGTTGTGTTTTTCTGCAGCTTGAGCGGAAATCAAGGTGCCAAATATATTGTTCTGCGCGCCTTCTACAATATTCTTTTCAACCATCGGCACCTGCTTATAGGCAGCAACGTGATACACAGTATCAACCGCAAAACTTTTAATAGCGCTCTCCATATGAGCGCGATTGTAGACTGAACCGAGCAGGGCAATTACTTCGATCTGATCTCCGTTTTCAATAGCGCGTATGGTTTCACGAAGCTCGCTTTCCACTTCGTAAAGACCATATTCAAATGAGTCCAACAAAATTACTCTAGCGGGATTGTTGTTAATAATTTGACGGCATAACTCTGAACCAATTGAGCCACCGGCGCCAGTAACCATTACTGATTGGCCGTTAATGCAAGCTCCTAAAAGTTCCGGATTTGGAGGAACGATGTCACGGCCTAGTAAATCTTCGATATCGATATCGCGAATCTCATCTACCCCAACCTTACCTGAAACCATGTCAAACAAATCAGGTACAGTTTTTACATGCACCGGCAGATGTTCCAATCGATTTAAAATTTCTTTTCTTTCAGCGTGAGTTGCTGATGGTATAGCTAACAAAATCTGACGAACCGAATAACTCTCGATTAACTCGTATAAAGAGTTAGGGCTGTAGACTCTAATGCCGTGAACAGTACTACCTAACATGCGATGGCTATCGTCAACAAATGCTACTGGCAAGTATTGGTCACCATTATGTAAAGAAACAACCAATTGCATACCTGAACTACCCGCCCCATAAATTATCACCGGCTCTTTGGGTCGAAAGTTTTGAATCAAGCTTTGCAAAAATACTTTAGCCACAAAACGACTACCACCAATAAATAGCAAAGCGATCATCCAGAAAATGGGCAAAAAAGAGTAATCGTAAGTTTGTGGTGCCTGAGAGAAAAAATAGGAAACAGCAAGTAAGCAAGTGGATATAGTTACCCCCTGCAAAACAACGAACCCAGACTGTAATCCCATATACAGAACGATTGCACGATAAAGACCTATGCTATTAAAAGCTAAAATACTAAGAATAGTTGCGACTGAGAGATAGAGGTAAAAAGACTGCTCTTGGGTAAAGAAATCATTACCCAATAGAACGAAGGAAAATGCCAAAGCCAGCACGATCATAATACTGTCTGCGAACATCATTAGAAATTGTTTTAAAGACCGTGATACTGGAGTCGTAAAGAATGACATTTTCATATCTTAAATTGTCCTGGTTAAAACCTGATTTCTGAATATCATTAATCAATCTAAAGCTTTACAGAGCGCATGATCTTATTCGCGTCAGGTTATTTAGCCTAATTTGCGAATTCGACTAACTTGCCAGCCTTAAATTTAAAGGCCAATAAGCCCAAAGGCGCAAGAGCTATCATACAAAGCAAAAACCCATACTCCGGGCGCTGAACCGATAATAAAGCCATCGGTGCCAGCCAAAGACAATTAATCGCTATTATACTTATCGTCACCTTGGCGTGACTTTTATACTGTCTCGCTGCATTCTGATAGGCATGACTTGCATGTCCCTCAAACCAGCGTTGACCGCTAATATATCTTACCGATAGCGTAATTGTTGCGTCTACCGCAAATACACCCAGCAAAATGAGCCAGGTCCATACAGTTAGACTTCCATGCTTCATTGTCAGCAGAGCTAGAATTCCCAGTAAAAAACCTATAAAGCTGCTACCAACATCGCCCAAAAATATTTTTGCTGGCGGCCAATTCCATACGAGGAATCCAGCTCCTGCGGATAGCAATACTGCCGATAAGAGGCCTACCACCTGGTCACTGTTATTGATAAACAGGAATAATGACATTACGTTTACAAAAAGCAGTTCTGTTGTGGCGATTCCGTCAATTCCGTCCATGAAATTGTAAAGATTAAGAAGCCATATCAAAGCCAGAACGCCCATAATTATAAGCACTAGAGGGTTTGTTAATAGAAAAACGCCAAAATTGATCGGCGCCACCCCTCCTAACCAATATACAACCCATATAGCAGCCAATAATTGCACAGTTATGCGCCATCGTAGTCTCAAAGTAAATAAATCATCAAGAAGCCCTAATAACGCAATGGCAAATGCTGCTAATAGTGCTAGAAATTCTTCCGTGGGGATAATTCCTTTAAGAAAGAAATACATAGTTGAGATTGCGAATAAAAGGCAGATGCTTAGGCCACCGCCCCTCGGAGTAGGGGTCGAGTGCGCACTACGAGCAATGGGTGTATCGAGCAAATGAAGTCGAATTGCTTGAATCTGAATTATCCTGGTAAACAGCAGAGAAAACAGGAACACGCCACCGTAAAGTGGTAATAACGACATGTATCCAAATCCCAAGCTTAGAAAAGATCCGCTCATTATATAAAAATGATTTAGTTTTTTGCTAGGAAAATCATGCACTTTCATAGAAATATGAAAGTGCCTTGTTTATAAATGGCACTGATCTACGATGACAATTCTATGACTTATAGTAATTTCATCATCGTGGATAGAATGTAGTGAGCCATTCTCCGACGCCTGCGAAAACAGCCTAGCAGAGAAGTTATCTAACAATAGAAACTGCGGAATTGAATTCCGCCAAAGCATCACTCGGAGAATCGGCTCGGGTTATAGGCCTTCCTATTACCAAAAAGTTACTGCCATTTTGAATCGCTTCGGTCGGACCCACTACTCTTCTTTGATCGCCGCTGACATCTTCTTGCCTTCTAATGCCCGGAGTAACTAACATAAAGTCATCAGAAAGCTGGGTTCTCAAAAGCTTGGTCTCCGCCGCCGAACAAACCACACCATCAAGCCCGGATTCTCGAGCAAGAAATGCCAATCTATTAACCTGCTCTTCTGTTTGGAACAACATGCCAACCTCTTTCAAATCTTCATTCACCAGACTTGTCAGGACCGTAACTCCAATAATGAATGGCCGATCTGTTCCAAAGCGATCTAACGCTTCCCGAGCACTTTCCATCATTGCTCTACCGCCTGAGGTATGAACATTTAACATCCAAACACCTAGATCAGCAGCAACTGATACTGCGCGGGCAACGGTATTAGGTATGTCATGAAATTTGAGATCTAGGAATACATCAAACTCTCGACTTACTATCTCCTTTACGAGTTGTGGGCCGGCAGCAGTGAAAAGCTCTTTGCCTACTTTTACTCTGCATAAGGTGGGATCGAGATGGTCCAGAAATTGGAGAGTTAGATCGGCAGTTTCGAAATCAAGGGCAATGATTATACTTTTGTTCAGTTTGGGTGAACTCCCGGAAGAGCAATATTGCTACGGAGCGCTCATTTTACACTAAATCAAGCGCCTCCCGCTTCTAAAATTGGTTTGATCCTGTCCCATTTTTGGCAGCTGGGACATAACCAATAAAGAGATCGTGTCTCATAACCGCAATGATTGCACTGGTAAACAGGATTTTTACGTACCAACCTGCCGACCATTTGTTGCAATAAACTCAAGTTGCTACTTAAAGCAGCGTCTGTACGTGGAATTTGTAACTTCAATAACTCAACTATTCCCGTTAGAGACGGTCTTCGCGTTAAATAATCATTAAGAAACTCAATGGCAGCTTCGTCGCCGGCTCGATTCTTCACCAAGTCAGAAAGTGCCAAGACTACGCTGACATCAGGTTCATCGGGCAAGGTGTTTGTAAGAATCTTTTCGTACTCTGGCATGTTTTGAATTTGTTCATAACATTCACCTAAGGGGCCGAGCACCTGGCTGGTAAATTCAGGATTATTTGTTCGTATCCGAACTAGCTCTTTGATTGCGGCTTTAAAATTACCTAACAGTTGCTCAATACGAGCTAGTAATAACGATGCCCGAACATTTTTACGATCGAAAGTAAGTGCTCGCCTAACCTCATCTTTCGCTTTTGAATTTTGTGCGTTATTTAAGTTTTGTTCTGCTAACTCACAACAATAATGAGCAGCTGCTGCTCTAATATCGCTATCTTTTTTGTGATTATTATTAGTTAATAACAGGGTTGAACAATCGATCGCCTTACCCCATTCTTTTTCCCGCTGATAAATCGTGATGAGATGTCGCAACGCCTCCCATTTCCCATTTGAGCCTTCTTCAAGAATTTCTTTTAATAGTCTTTCTGCTCTATCTAATAGCCCAGCAGAAATATAGTCGATAGAAAGCTGTAAGCGGGTTGAATCGGTAAAAGACTTGTCCAAACCAGGACGCGCCAATAGCGCTTGATGTACTTTTATAGCTTTATCTACTTTCCCTCTTCTCCGCAAAAGGGCGCCGATAGCCAAATGTGTTTCTATATTGTCGTTATCTATTTCAAGGGCTTTTATAAAAATATCGATCGCTTCGTCCGGCTCATCATTTAATAAGTAGTTTAGTCCTACAAAATAATCCGCAAGCATCTCATTAGTGCCACGATCTTTAGTAAAAGCTTTTGATGAAGATATTCGCCCGAGTAACCATCCCGCAAGCACGGCAATTAACAACATAAAATAAATCCAAAGGCTATCCATGTTTATTACAAATCCGTGAAACTCATCGCCCGCAGCTGTGAAACTTCTTGCTGCGCTTCATTCAACTGCTTACTCAATCTTTTAATTTCATATTTAGATTTTAGATTTTTAAATATTCCCAATCCAAGCAGAAGGCCTATTATTCCACCCATCACAAAGGCTCCAATAATCCACACTGAAACTGGCTGCGGAGGAAACTCCCAAACACCAACCGAAATTTCCACAAGGGTTGTATTGAAATAGGTAAAACTTATACTCACCGTAAAAACCAGTACCAAAAATACAGCTGAAAGCAGTTTAGTAATTTTACGCATCTCTATACATCCTGCACTGTCATGACATCAGGTTCGATCAGATAAATTCTGCTAAAACAAAAACGGCATAACCAGAAGGTTATGCCGCTCTATTATTACTTTTCGTGCAAAATCTACAGCACTTGGTATTCAGCCAACATGATATGGTTGACACGATCTCTCAATTCTTTTCCTGGCTTGAAGTGCGGCACATATTTACCACTAAGTGCAACTGGAGTGCCTGTCTTCGGATTACGACCAATCCTTGGTACGCGATAATGCAAAGAAAAACTACCAAATCCTCTTATTTCGATTCTTTCTCCCTCAGATAAAACCTGGGACATACATTCTAGAATCGCCTTGACTGCCAACTCAACATCTTTTGATGACAACTGGGTTTGCTTGGCCGCTATGCGGTCGATCAGTTCAGACTTAGTCATAGTTTTCCCCTGTGCTCTAAACTGTACTTGAACCCTTAAAACTAGTTAAGAAGCTCCGTAATCAACGATTCTAACTTACTATCCTAAGATCAAAGCCCCACAATATCAGATAGTTAGGCCTTCAGCTAACCTTTGTCCATTTCTGCCTTTATTAAATCACCGATAGTTCCTGGTGACACATCGCTGCCGTCCAGATCTTTATGCTCTTGAAGCGCTGCCTTTTCGTCATCAATCTCGATCGCCTTAACCGATAAACTAATAACACGATTCTTGCGATCTACACTTACTATCTTAACTTCGATCTCTTCTCCTTCCTTAAGCACATTGCGTACATCTTCAATTTTATCTCTACTAATTTCAGAAGCT
>DFQD01000039.1 GCA_002377605.1 Gammaproteobacteria bacterium UBA3498
CCAGACACGACTATAACTGTGGAGCGTAAATCTGGGCTCATTTCGGTAAGCAAACGAATACCCCCGTCTTTGTCAAGCTCGGGATTACCTCCGCTCAAATCTAAGTCCAGGGTAATTAAATCATAAGCCTCACCTGCGATTTTTTTACGATCGAACATAGTCCGAGCCTGATCTTCATTGAAGAGCTGATCGACTGCTACATCGTCCCAAGCAGCTTCGAGCAAATCGCGATATTGATGACTCTCGTCTTCAGAGTCTTCAACTATGGCTATATGGATCATTCCAGTACTTACTCTCATCATGGCAGGTGAGGTTATACCCCACGGGATTAATTTTCTTTGCTTTTAACCTAAGGATTTCCTTATGAGATCCCTCGCTTAAGGAAATCTTTATCCTGGCAACCAGAAACTTCATTCTACCTGCTTTTGTACTTAGCGAAGTTGCCGAATTATTTGACCAGCAAAATAATTATAGTCTGAATATTGCTCGACCCAAGTATAATCCTTATAAAATCAACAACATTGAGTATGATCCTCTAGTTGCTGCTACCTGACTTGAAAATGAGGAATCCGCCGCGATTTAGCCAGATTCAAAGCAGGATTAAATTGCCTTCCGTGGCGATAGTCACAATCGATTCGGCAAATTAGCGCTATGAGAGCAGATCTTCACAATTCAGTTATCTCATGCATGAATACAATCTCAATCCTTGCTTTTCTCTATAATTAGTTAAAATAAGATTTCCCCAAAAACCTAATGTATCTAGGGAACAAAAATGTTTAACATTTTAAATGGATTTCGTGTCCTTGATTTAACCACGGTTGTATTAGGGCCGTTTGCAACCCAGATGCTTGGAGATTTCGGCGCAGAAGTGATCAAGATCGAAAATCTTGGTGGCGACATGATGCGCGCTGTACGTCCAGGTAAATCTGACGAGATGGGAGCTGGTTTTGTTAACTGTAATCGCAACAAAGATTGTGTTGCGATTAATCTGAAAACAGAACAGGGCAAAGAAATTTTTTATCGTCTGGTTGAGAGTGCCGATGCAGTCGTCCATAACATGCGTAATAAGACTGCGGTTAATCTCGGTATTGGCTATGAAGATCTAAAGTCCATTAAGCCTGATATTGTTTATTGTGGGGCGCAAGGATTTGGCGAAAAAGGACCTAGTTCTGATATTCCTGCTTATGACGACATCATTCAGGCTGCTAGTGGCTTGTCTTATTTAAATTCTGATGAGCAGGGGCATCCTCGCTATTTGCCGACAATTGTCGCAGACAAAGTGTCGGGGCTGCAGTTAACTGTGGCAGTGTTAGGCGGGTTGATAAATAAAGAGCGTACCGGCGAAGGTTGTTTTATTGAATCGCCTATGTTTGAAGGCCTAGTCGCTTTTCTGATGGCAGAGCAATTAGCTGGCCACAGCTATATTCCGAGCACCGGAACTACTGGCTACGATCGCTTAACCGCGCCTTACCGAAGACCGTATCCAACCAAAGACGGCTACATGGCAATTCTCCCTTACAGCACGAAAAACTGGGTGGATTTTTTCACCATGGTAGGTCGACCGGAATGGGCCAATTGGGAGATAGTAAGAGATCCAATAAAGCGCAGTGAAAATATAAACACGCTATATGAAAAGCTTTATGAAATCGCACCTGAGAAAACTACTGAAGAGTGGGATAAATTGTTGCGTCATGCAAATATTCCCCATACCAAAGTTAACCGCTTAGATGATTTACTTGATAACAAACACTTAAAGGAAGTGGGGCTGTTTAAGGAATATGAGCATCCCAGTGAAGGTCCAATGCGGCAGGTGCGCTCCCATTACACTATGGAAGGAGTTGAGCAGGTTGAAGACAAAGTGACTCAACTCATCGGGCAATCTACCGAAAAGATTTTAATGTCGGTTGGTTATACCAGTGATGAAATTAATAGCTTCGCAAATGACAATGTCATCAAGTGTCAGTAAGTAGCTAAACCATTCTGGTCTTTAATTAGTGCTTTTCATCCATCTTGCTCTGCGTCTCATTGCTTTGTTCTGCTATGTCGAGCCTCTCCTGATACCCAGGTTTGGGGCATATATTTGGATGGATTTTATAGGTTGTGCTGATTATCTCGACAATGAGAGAAATTAATTTGGGTTATTAATTTTCAATCCAGACTGGCTGGGTGAAAGCACCGTTTCGAGCGATATCCCAAACTTCGATGCGGACCCAGCTTCGGTTAGATAAATCCACATTTCTATTTATCGTTTCTGAATCAAATTCAGTGGTATGGGATAGATTGATTCGGTCTCTATATATGGTGGCGCCATCACCACTGATGATTTCCATATAAGAAAGTGGGTAGGTCCACTCCAAGTCCGCGATTAACTCGGCAGACTCATTTCCGTTGACTGTCTCGCCACTTTCCACGCCTTCGACTGAAAAGTCTGTGATTAGAACTTCACCAGTAGTAACAAAGAATTCGCCATTGGCAAGGGCATCAACTACTGGCCGCCAACCGTCTTCGTAGTCAGGAATTTCATCCAGCTTTAAGTAGTTAATATTCATGGTGCCAAAGAGTTCGTAGTCTTCATAAATCTTAAAAATATCTACTTCGCCGAGAATATACTTTTTTGCACCCCAGTTTGCCATGTCATCTTCAAGATCCAGCACACGCCATCCCAACATTTCTCTCGAATAATCTGCTGGCATAGCTTTCCAAGCCCCACCAAGAAAATGTTCGCTTAGAAAAAAATCCTTATCTTTGTAGCCATCAGGGAATCCTGTCGAGCCTTTAACTCGAGGATGAGCTGTCCAGGCTAACCCATTCTCTTGTTCTAAAAGGTTAAGCACGTCATCGGCACTGCCTACATGATACACAGTCCCGTAACCTGGCATGTCTTGCTCGAATGGCTGTCCCTGATTCTGGTTAAGTACCCAATACACTGGCTTAGGAAACAGACTTAACCAGTGACTGTTTAAATGCACGTTAGGCTCTTCTCCTGGGATAAGTAAAAATTCGTCGTTAGACAACCGCGCAAATTCATCATGCATGACTTTCAATTCAGCCAGGCGTTGATCGGTTTCAGTTCCGGGGGTGCGACCAAAATGAAACTCAGCCATGTGAACCATGTCCACGCCCATGCGTTTAAAGAATTGCACGAAGTCTGGATCCTCTAGGCCATCCGGCACGCCTGTTGTATTCTGTTCCAGCTGCATATTGATAAAATCCATTGAATGTTCGTGATGATAATGGCTGGATAAAGTCTTATAACCTTCGAGAGATTTAAAGGAATCATTACGTGTGTAACGTTTAACGATCTCTAAATTTTCTAAGCCTGATTGTTCGGATAGAAATAGCAGAACCCCTAATTTTTGCATCGATGATGGTTGTGAGTTTACCCAGGGAACGAAACGACGATCGCCCATGGGTGGTTGCCTTACACCAAAGGCGAAACCATCGATCATGTCTAAGTATTCCGTTCCCGCCCAGTTATAGCCAAAGTTGTCTGCGAAATCTAATGGATACAAATACTGGTGAGGGAAAGGGGAGATGACTAGAGACCCATTAGTATTGGATAAAGCCAAACTGCGATAACGTGTTTTATAAACACTGGCAGTGGAATTTAAGATCGGATTAACGTGAGGATTGTCGTATGCATCAAACCACTCAACATGGTGGCCTTCGGTTTCTGGTTTCGCCAGCCCGACATGATATAGAAAAGCTGTTGCAGGACGTTCGGTCGAAACTCTTGCTTCCATGTGCACGAATGGGCTGTCGTGATAAAGGATAAAGGCGAGGGAGCCAGCGAAGTGAGTACTACTCAGACCTTCGATTTCGATTGTAGCGCGGCCACCTGTAGTCGATACGTTTACGTTTTCGGGGGTCAAATAGCCTTTTTCAACAGAGTAAGGACGAGTAGGCACTCGATCAAAAAATATTTCCCAGCCATCCCTTAGTTCCAGGTCTCTATCGCCTATCCAAAATAAATAGTTAGGATTGACTTCTTCTATAATAGCTTTGCCGTTAATACCCAGCTCTCGGATTATTGGTGCTGCGGCGCTATTACCTCGGCGGGGTATGAATTGCAGATCTATGTACGCTCTTCCTTCTGGTGCATTCCATTGAAGTACTAAGCCATCATCGCGTGTGGTTAAATCAAAACCATCATTGGCGCTAAATCCTTGTTGAGTAATATCAGCGGCAAGAATAAGTGTTGAGGAAGCCAATAAAGCTAGAGCAAAGAAAGTAGCAATCAATTGCTTCATGTCCAACTCCTTTTTGTTCTAATCGGGAAGCTGCCAGTCGAATCTATATTGTACATTATTAACTCGAACAGAGCCGTCCAAGATAATGCGCGGTTCAAAGCGCAATCGATAGGCAGAGTTGATGGCCTCATCATTAAAGACACCCGGTGGTTCGCTTTCTACAATTGCAACATTTTCCACCATGCCTTGCTCATTCACATCGAATCTCACTACAACATATCCTTCGATGCCTAATTCCTCCGCGACTTCAGGATAGTTCGGTGTGATGAAGCGCATAGGAATGAGTTCGCGAAATAACACTTCGTTGGATGGTGGTTCCACCAGAATTGAGCCCTGATCTTCTAATACGTAGCGAAATACATAACGAATATCGTCGAGGGTTTCTCCACGAGTGTTATCGAAAATCATGCGTCGGGCAGCGTTTACCGCGGATTGTCGAAAATATCCTATAGGTTGTTCTTCAACTGTACGAATCGTATTACCAATTACTTCGCCTTCTTCGTCAACTGAAAATTCAACCACCACCCAACCTTCGATTCCCAAACTGCGTGCCCGCAAAGGGTAAAGGGGTTCAGCAACTCTGCGTGCTACTAAACCGCGAGTGAAATTAGGGGGAGGGGTGAGCTCTGAAGAAGAGCTAGTAGAAACATTTCGAGTACTTTCGTCGACCGCAATACAGCTGCCAAGTAAGAATAGACTTGCGATTAGCGCGCAATGGTTGAGGTAATGCTTAATCCGTTGCCATTTTTTTAGGTATTTAATCCTCATGGCTTTTTCTTTTAGCTGCTATGAATTTATCAAATTTTAGAAAGTAGATCTCACTCTTAGAGCCAATTCCATCCCATTGCCATTGCAGTAATCCTCAATCTCTCCCACTATGCCACTGGTTATGCGCCCCTTAAATCGGGTTCTCTTTCGGCAAAATTCATTTTCCGTAATATTGCGAGATTCAAAGCGGAAAGTGACGTTACCAAAGGCTACTTTCTCCACGTAGGCAGAGAGGTAGGGCTGGTTTATTTGTTCTTCTACATCATCGATGTCATAAGCCTTACGCCCCGAACTGCCATTGGAGTTGTTGCCATAGTTAATGCCATAAGTAAGTTGTTGGCTGGTTATGTCATGACGAAATCCCATATTCAATGACCAACGACCGTTATTTCGCTGGCGTCGCTTAATTCCAAGGAACGGATCAGTAAATTCAGAATCTCTCAATCTTATGCCAGTGGTAAGCAAAGCATTTGGAATGCGAAAGCGATCCAACTTGGCACTGACATCAAAATTCAGTCCATAGCGGTATCCGTCTCCTATATTGCCGCGAGCAGATTGCAGATTATCGAGAGATGGAGAGACATCGACTTTATCGATATGGTCTTCTACGTCACGGTACCAAAATTGGGAATTCACTACACCGGCATCATCGGGTAATCGAAATTCCAGATTAAGTTCATAGCGCCACGATTGCTCCTGAACGATTTCAGGATTTCCTGCCTGAGTATTTTTGTCTTCGTCACTGCTATCAGTGGAAGCGCTGAAATCAGAAAAACTCAGCTGGTCTACGTCTTTTTCAATACCTGCTCGTAATTGGATAGAGGGAGTTATGTCGTAGCGGTAATCAATTTTAGGTTTTATAAAATCAAAATCTCTTTCTCTGCTCACATCCCCTGATTGTTCAATCGTAGAAGTTTCATAAATTAAAGAGCTCTCTAATGCCATGCGACCATTGATTTGCCAGTTGTGCGCGGCAAACGGCTCATAACGAAGTTCTTCGACAGTGGAGAAGCTGTTATCAACACTAACGGGAACAAGGTTGCCGAAATCAGCAGAAGGCGTTCCAGGAATGTCCAGCCCCATTCTTAAGGTGGAATCTGTAATGGTCTGTGCGCCTTCAATTCCTAATTCAATAGCCTGGGCGAGATTGAGATCCCAGGTATAAGAGCTGCGGGCAATACGTTCGCGGTCCCTGCCAGTTCCAGCAAGAAACAGATTGGGCTTTTCTAACATATTTTCTAGATTGGAACGAACTCTGTCATAACCAAATTCTCGGTCATTGACAATGAACAAGAAACGATACTTGGCGCCACTATCAAATGTGTATTCGTAATCGCCACCGATCTCCCAATTGGTTCGATCGCTGTCACTCACCTCAGTTTGTATTAAGAAAGTGTTATTAACCAGATCGTTGATTGTGCGAAAGCGATCCTGAGGCGAGCGAGTGCGATCTTCTATTAATGCATTAAACTGCACCAAACTGCGCTCCATTGTATAACCAAGGTTCATGCTGGCAGCAAATTCTGTTCGGTCCCGTGTTGTTTCCTCTTTTCGAGTTTCGATGAGACTGTCTTCGCCATCGTAACTAAATTCTCTAGCGCGACTGTTTCGGTAGTTAGGTTCGGCCTCCAAAGAAAATAAATAATTGAACCCCCTAGATTGACCTCTAAATGAAACGGAGCCGCCTGGGTCTAGGGTCCCGTCTTGTTTGCGATCAGTACGCAACTCTACCGAAGTGCTGGAACGGGAAGGCGTATCCACCAAAATAACATTAACTATCTGACCTCCACTACGTATATCAAGCTCTTCGGAAGTGCCACGAATAATCTCGATGTATTCAACCTGGTCTGCGGAAATACGATTGAGCTGATCGCGACCTTCGTTGTTTTTGCCAGTAATCCTTTGTCCGTTAATTAAAATCTCACCTTCCCCTGAACCAAGACCGCGACCGCTATTGCCTCCTCGCAGTGCTAGACCAATACCGGGAATCCGATTGAGCATATCGTTGGCAGACACAGGGAAGTATTCGGCAAAATAACTGGCGGGATAAACCACGGTAGAATTGTCTGAAGGGAATTCAGGTTGTGCTAATTGTGCCGAAAAGTCCGGTGCGGAAGTTAATAGATAGACTATGACTAAGGCTTTTATGCTAGTCGTATTGAAAAATTTCATGGGGAAGCGCGTTATTTCTCTTTGATCTTTTGGATCTTTTCTCGATTTTCGTGGTCGCCTTGTGGTGCTACCAGTACTGCAATGAGATTGTACCGATTCCTAGTTATTCAGTCTGTGACAATTTGTGGGAAATAATGAGGGAATTCTGACACTTGCGTCATAATTTTGTTTCAACAGCGGATTTTTAGGATTAAAGGATGAGGGAGCGATAATCCCGACCACATTGTTGGTCGGGATTATTTGAGAAATAAAGCTAATTTTTTTCGTAGCTCGAAAAGCTTTCTTCACCTTCTCCGCCAATAAAATCCGAATATTTGGCGTCACCTGTGAAGTTTGCTTTCAAGAACGCATAGACATACTTGCCT
>DFQD01000206.1:0-3460 GCA_002377605.1 Gammaproteobacteria bacterium UBA3498
TCATAGACGCGTTTGTGAGCATAGGGGCCCTTTTCACCAAATCCACTGATAGAAACAAATATAATGCCACGATTAACTTTTCGTACTTCCTCCTCGGGAAAACCCATTCTCGCCATTGCTCCCGGCCGAAAGTTTTGCAAGAGTACATCCGCGTCCTTGATTAAGTCCCAAAGAATTTGTTTCCCCAACTCAGTTTTCAGATCTACTGCCAAGGATCTTTTATTTCGATTGCAGGAATAGAACCCAGGATTCAAACCATTGTGGGTCTCTCCTAAATGACGAAGCTGCTCTCCATGGATGGGTTCGACTTTTATAACATCCGCCCCCTGATCTCCCAGCATCATTGCTGCTACTGGTCCCGAAACCATACTGGTTAGATCTAATACTTTGATTCCTTCTAAGGGTCCCATACCTGACCTCAACTATTTTTGTTGGTTAACTTTATTTGCTTTTATATAAGCTTTGCGTTGAACAATTCGCGCTCGATATTGTTCGAGCTCTGACTGCAATTCTATTTCGTAGGCATTAACCCAGTTTAAGCAAGTGGTAAGAAATATGTCGGGCAAACTGAAGCTTTCATTCAAAATATACTCTCTCCCGAGCATGTAATTGTGAATGACATCGAGTTGTCTTTTTACATATGCTTCCGCCGCATTCATCGCTGCAGGAGCCTCTCCATAAAGAGAAGACAACGCTCCGTGTCTGCGCATGACATAGAGACTAGTCTCGTCAAGCTCACCATAAATGAACGCAAGCCATTCATCCTCTTTAGCCCGTGCTTCAATGGTGTCAGGAGTTTGCAATGTATGAGGTCTACCGTACTTGTTAATAAGATAACGACAGATCGCTATAGTTTCAGAAAGCCCTAAATCACCATCCTCACAAAAAGGTATTTTTTGTTTTGGATTAAGCACCTTGTACTGATCAGTTTGAGTTTCTCCGGTCCGCGGGCCGATGGGATTTAATTTGTAAATTAGTCCTAACTCTTCGGCCACCCAGATAGGCCTAAGGGTTCTGGCTGTACCAGCTCCCCAAAGTATAAGTTTTGATTCTTGTCGTTTTGAATTCAATCGATGCCCTCTAGCTGGAGCCCATCATACTGGCTTATACGGGGATGAAGGAAGTGCAAGCAAATAAATCATGGAGCTGTACCTGTTACTATGACTCCCTCCCAAGCAGGCTTGCGGAATTCTTTTGTTATATTAGTCTAACCCTCTATAGAGGATAGTCATTCATGTTTTGATAAGTATCAGCGCTTAAACAGGTAGATGCAGGCTAGCAGAAATAATTGCTTTTCGTAGTGATGTAAGATGCCAAAGTTCTCTTCAGTAAATCTTGTTGATTTTTTCCAATGAAGGAGACTTGACAATGGAATGCACCTCAAAGACCCTTGGGTGGTCATTGAGAAATAAAAGATGCTCTCAATTTATAGTCTCCTTCCAAAATCACAAGGAGAAACAAAATGAATAATAAGAATACGAAAGACCCAGATCAGTCCCTTCCCAAAGCTGATCGTCGCAAATTCCTGAAAGGCGCTGCTACAAGCGCAGCAGCCCTCGCCATCAGCCCAACTGCGAAATCTCAGGACCCGTCGGCCTACAATGCATCCTACACTGCACCGAGTTATCAGCAAATGCAACGGGATGCGGGCATGGTGACGCCACCGGAACCAGATGCTCGCATGGTGGTAAGACCCGGATCGGACTTGATGTTACAAGCACTCAAAGAAATGGGTATAGAATTTGTTTCCTCCAATCCCGGTTCCAGTTTCGAAGGCATACAGGAGTCCATCGCTAACTTCGGCGATCCACCCAATCATATGCCAGAGTTTATTACCGCACTGCACGAAGAATCATCTGTGGATATGGCCAATGGTTATGCCAAGTCGGAAGGGAGACCGATGGTTGCCATGCTGCATGGCACTCTTGGCATTCAGCATGCATCAATGTCCATTTTTCAAGCCTACCATACCGGAACACCTATGCTGCTCCTAGTGGGCCGCGATGTTGGATTCATTCAGGCTCATACCGCAGACGACATGGCTGCCATGTGTCGCAGCTTCACCAAGTGGGATGCACAGCCAACAAGCCTCGAAGAATGTATTGACTCTCTGTATGAAGCATACCGCCAGGCAGTTACCCCCCCTACAGGTCCTGTCATGGTGGTTATCGACATCGAATTGCAAAAAGAAGAAGCGCGGGATTTCCAGCTACCCCGGTTCCGCCCTGCGGTTATTGAAGGCATCGATACGGCTACTGCCAGGAATATTGCGCAGAGACTCCTCAATGCCAATAATCCCCGACTGGAAACCGGCCCATTTCGAACCCCAGAAGGGGTTGAATCAGTGGTGCAATTAGCTGAGTTGGTAGGCGCAAGCACTTCTACAACCGCAACTGCGGCCTCGATGAGCTTTCCTCAGCGTCACCCTTTGTGCGGTCCCGGCGCTGATACCAATTATGATTTTATACTGGGATTAGAAGCCGCATCAGCAGACATCACACTGAAACGACCCATAGTCAACTCTTTGACCGCAGAGCGCGATGAAATGAGCGTCGGATTTGGCAGCCTGCGTGAAAACTATGTGCCGAATCCACCCGGTGCTGAACCTACTCCGATGGAAGATGATCAGCAAGCAAACCAGGGCGCATTGTTGACCATCGATGCCCAAGCCTCTATTCCCATAATAATCTCGGAACTCACTAGGTTAATTACACCAGTGCAACAACGAGTAATCAATGAGCGTAAAGCGCGCCATGCGAGCGCCAATAGAGAAGCATTTCTGACCGCTCTCTCTGAAGCAGTAGAAGAGAAAAAACGAGGCTGGGATCTTAGCCCGGTTAGTACAGCTCGCCTTTACGCAGAATTGTGGCCACTGATAATGAACGAGGACTGGTGCCTAGCATCTCCTAGTAACTTTTCGGGGGGTCATCATCGACAACTGTGGGAACACAACAAACATTACAGCTTTCTTGGCACCCAAGGAGCAGGAGGCATGGGTTATGGTCTCGGCGCTTCTGTCGGAGCGGCACTAGCAGCACGTAGTCGTGGCAGATTCGTAGTGAATGTGCAATGCGATGGAGATCTGAATTATGCGCCGGGAGCTCTATGGACAGCTGCTCATCATGAATTGCCGATGCTCGCCGTCATGCATAATAACCGGGCCTGGCACCAAGAATATATGTTTGTTCAGTATCTCGCCGGTGTCCGTGGCCGCGGCACAGAGCGCGGTCATATCGGTTGCGTGCTTCGAGATCCATTCATTGACTACTCCAAGATGGCAGAATCCTATGGTGTAGCAAGTGAAGGTCCGATCGAAGATCCAAATCTTTTAGCAGCAGCTCTTAGTCGAGGTGTAGAATCAGTAAAAGATGGTAAGCCCTATTTAATCGATGTAATAACCCAGCCGCGTTAGGAGGAAAGAGATGAGAAAAGTTCTTATCGGAACCATAACGTTTTTGTT
>DFQD01000206.1:3838-28811 GCA_002377605.1 Gammaproteobacteria bacterium UBA3498
GCCGGAGCACAACTTTATTACGATCACGGCTGCCACGGTTGTCATGGTTATTCAGGATACGGACGTCAAGACCTTAACAACACCGGCAGCCCATGGTTAATGAACGTCGAAGTATTTCGAGCCTTCCTGCGTTCTCGATCGAATGAAGCTCCCATTTTACCGTCCACTTCAATGCCCAACTACCCACAGAATTCTCTGAGTGATGAGATGGTGAGCGATATCTATGCGTACATCCGCTCCGTGCCAGACAACAGGCCAGAAACCGAAGACATCCCCACCCTCCGTAAAATTTTAGAAGCAGCGGCTCAACGAGAATTCAAAAAATAAGCAATTAATTCCATTGTTACCGAAAAGCTAACTTCGATATGTGTATAAGTTGGCAATCTAAAAATACGTGGAACCAGGACCAAGCTTTCTAGAGAAGAATTGCTAGATGGTATGATTCTGACTTCTAATGAAATGATTTAACTAGCACTAACGAAGCTAAAGCTTATAAGTGGCCTAAATATTTTGCTAATGGCTGGTGCGGGTGCTGCTGATTTGTATAGCAAAGAAAAAGGGAAACAGATTTCTCTGCTTCCCTTGTGTATGGTGCCGCCACCAAGAGTCGAACTCGGGACCTGCTGATTACAAGTCAGCTGCTCTACCACGGCTGAGCTATAGCGGCTACGTTTCAATCTTAGACCAAATCGAGGCGCGCATACTACAAAAAATTACAAGGTGGTTCAATAGCGCTAAGCGACGGCTTTTCTCTTGTCTCAGGTGATGCAACGGAAGAGCAGTCATAGTTCAATACAATTGCAAGACGCGACACAAAGTACTTATACAAGAGGCATTGCAATTACTTGTACGTTTATCACAACAATTCCCAATTCGTTGTCGAGAGAGATTAAAGTATCAAGACCTCCTTGCATGGAAAAATCTGGAACGACGTAACTCGCAAGATAAATCGAACAGCTCACAGCAAGCCAACTCTGGCATCGCTTGTTTAGCCAGTTTAACTCTCCATACAACTAAGTGTCGCAATATGAAGACATGAACAACGGAAATGAAGAATACTAAGTTAAACCGTATTTTGCTAAAGTATTCACAGGGTTAGGTTTCGAAAAGAAATCAGACAAAACTGGTGAATATTTCTCCGTCAATACAAGAATTTTTTCAAATGATGGCCCTGTGGGGTTGGATCTGGATTATTCCTATTCTAGAAAGGCTTTTCCCTCTAAAAGGACAGAAATTCATCCGGCCTGGCATGATCAATGACCTGATTCATACCTACCATCGTGTCCATCTCTGGAGTTTTTTAAATGCTATCCTTATTGCCTGGCTCGCTGCCTATGCCCAGGAAAACGGAGGCCAGGGGCCATTTGGTAGAGGTGCATTAATTGACGCCCATTGGTCTATTACTGCGTTATGCGTAATGTTGTTTGGACATGTCTCTTTCTATGTAGCACATTACGCCTGCCATAAAATTCCGCTGCTGTGGCAGTTTCATAAAGTTCATCACAGTTCTCTTAAACTAGATTCATTTTCTACCAGCCGCTTCCATATTTTTGATAAAACATTGTTTGCCGCGCCTTACTTAATGCTCGTGACTTACTTCCAGCCAGACCCGGGAATTGTATTTCTCTTTGTTTCCTTGAATGATTTTTGGGGAAGATATGGCCACGGCAATATTAAGGACCCACACTGGATTGGATATTTCTTGAGTAATCCAAAATTCCACCGTTGGCATCATTCAAATCATCCGGAAGCTATCGATAAGAATTTTTCTGCTGAATTTAATTTTCTCGATTGGATTTTTGGCACAGCATATTATCCAAAAGGCAAAATACCGGCAGATTTTGGTTTCGAAGGCTACAGCAACAACATTATTATTCAGCATTATCAACCATTTATCGATTGTTATAATATCTTTAAAAATGATGGCTGGATGGCGCTCCTGCGCAAACCCAAAAAAACTGAAACCGACGGTTTCGAAATAGTTCACGACTAGTCTCGACATGACCAATCCAACTGAATCTAATGCCTGGAATGATCTTTTGCACCTTTGTGCTGACTTTAAGCATGAAGATTTTCGTCTTGCTCAGTTATTTGAACATAATGATCGCTTCTCAGAGTTTTCAATCAGCCATGAAAACTTGCTTTTGGATTATTCGAAGAATTTTGTAACTACTGAAACTATAGATACTCTCATTGGGCTTGCTCAGGAAATGGAACTAACTGACGCAATCAATGCAATGTTTGCGGGAGAGAAAATTAATACCACCGAGAATCGCGCTGCACTCCACTCAACCTGTCGAATTCCAGAAGCAGAAAATTCGAATGCAGAAATTGTTAGTTGTCTACAACAAATGGATTCATTTGTTACCGCGATTCATTCCGGTGAACGGAATGGTTACTCAGGAAGTAAAATTACCGATATTGTAAATATTGGAATCGGTGGTTCTGATTTAGGTCCGGCTTTCGTTTGTGAAGCCCTTTCGAGTTTTTCTACAAACGACACAAAGCCACATTTTGTTTCTAACGTTGACCCTGCAGATCTTGGCCAAGTCGTTGCAGGTTTAGACCCAACAACCACAATATTTATTATCGCATCCAAGTCATTTAATACCCTAGAAACTATCCAAAATGCCCATGCCGCAAAGAATTGGTTGATCTCTCAGTCAGGCTCCCCTGATTGTATAGGAGATCATTTCGTTGCAATAACAACGAATTCTGCTGCGGCATCAGAATTTGGCATACAAGAACAAAACCTCTTTCCCATGTGGGAATGGCTAGGCGGTCGTTATTCTTTATGGTCGGCGATTGGGCTGCCTATAGCTCTTTCCATTGGTATGAATAATTTTCGCCAGCTACTTGCCGGCGCCCATTCCATGGACAAGCATTTTCATTCCACAGAGCTCCGAAAGAATATTCCAGTAATAATGGGGCTGCTCACGGTTTGGTATACAGGTTTTTTCAATGCCCACAGTCATGCAGTTGTGCCATACAGTCAGAAGCTTCAGCAGTTCCCTGCTTATCTGCAACAACTGTATATGGAAAGCTTGGGTAAGAGTGTCAATAAAAATGATCAGCCAGTGACCAGCAACACAGGTGATGTATTGTGGGGTGCTGCTGGTACGAATGCTCAACATTCTTTTTTCCAGCTATTGCATCAGGGCACAGCATTTATTCCCGTGGATTTTGTAGGTGTTATAAAACCGACGAGTGACGGGAACGATGCTATGCGAAGGCAACAATACTTATTAGCGAATTGTTTAAGCCAAAGTCTGGCACTAATGCAGGGAAATAATGATTCCTCAGATCAACATAAAAAATTCCAGGGAAACAAACCAAGTAATACCCTTCTTATAGATAAACTCAATCCTTATAACCTTGGATCTCTTATCGCTCTTTATGAGCATAAAACTTATGTTCAAAGCGTAATTTGGAGCATCAATGCATTCGATCAATGGGGAGTTCAGTTAGGGAAAGTGCTTTCAGACGATATATTCAAAGCATTGACGGAATCAAGCTCGGATAATGAATTCGATTCATCCACAGCTTCGCTAATTAAGCAAATTGGCGAATTTCTTAATTATTAACGATGCCAGCGAATACAGAATTCCGCGTTGGAACCATAAAAGATGGTGAGTGGATGTTTGATTTGTTCAAGCGAACTATGCAGCACCATGTCGAATCTGCCTGGGGCTGGGATGAACAACTTCAAAAAGAAAGCTTCAAAACCTCACTTCCAATAAAACAGTTTCAACTTTTGTGCATTGATGGCGAAGCTGTAGGTGGCTACCACATTAGCTACAATGAAGACCACTTGCTACTAAACATGATCCTGTTGGAACCCGATTATCAACGTCAAGGTTTAGGTGGCGAAATGTTGACAAGAATTAAGTCTCAGGCAAAGCAACTAAACAAAGCCGTTCAGCTAAGCGTATTAAAAACTAACCCTGCTGTAGATTTTCATTTAAAAGCAGGCTTTGAAGAAGTTAAATCTGACGAGCACAGTATTAAAATGATCTGGGTAGCTTAGCCTCTATAACAATATAGTTGCGGCACGAATTTTGTCATCAATTGCTGACAGTTGAAAAATAAAAAGGTTATGGAATTTTTACTCTCGATTCTCCCCTAAGAATCTTTTTTCTGGAAAAACATTCCCTCGCTACTAGGGCGAGTCAGTTTAAATCCAAATTTTTCATATAGCTCCGGAACATCTGCCATCAAATCAATATAGGAGCCAGGATAAGCAGTTTGGTCAATGTAATTCATTATAGCCTCCATTATTCGTAACCCGAGACCTTGTCTTTGGTGGGCGGGATGAACTGCAACATCGACTATTTCAAAATTGATAGCGCCGTCCCCCACGACCCTCCCCATGCCGATAGTCCTATTTTTGTGAACAACCCGGACCCCATACAAACTATTGGGCAATCCCTTTTCAACTGCCTCTCTGGGTCGAGGGGATAAGCCACTTACATCGCGTAATCGAATAAAGTCATCTACCGTTACTACTTCTTCTACTAGTTCATACATCTTGTGTTTTTCCTTGAGCTTGTCTTTCCGCCACGTATGCACCTAATGATCCAGCAACTACTCTGCCGGTATGCGAAACTAGGAAGATAATTTCATATCCTCGGTCGCCACCTAGCAAAATACTCACATCGATTATAGCGACCAAAAGGCCTAGTAAAATGCCGTTTGGAATCCTGGATCTTGATAAGTTCTTAGTCAGCATATAAGCACCTAGAAAAGTAAAAACGAATCCAGCTATAGGTCCGGCCCAATACCCTAAGTCTGCCGCAAACGCTTGCGCTTGCTCAGGGTCGGATGGGCCGAATATTGCCACCATTATTGCCAAGACTAGAACGCTTATGATTTCTATCGCTAGCGCGGCAACAACCAGTTGTAGATATTTTATTTCCATATTTCGATTCTAACTTTTGGCTCTAAATATTTATCTCAATTGTGCCTTCGAGATACTTAATTGCTTTTCCTGATATCAAAACCCTATCGCCCATTAATTCACAATGTACAATTCCTCCTCTAGGCGAAACTTGTTTTGCTATCATCTTTTTCTTTCCTAATCTCTCTGCCCAGTAAGGAATAAGATGTGTAAAAGAAGACCCAGTTACTGGATCTTCCAGAATCGCCACCTTCGGTGCAAAAAAGCGGGAAACAAAATCGTATTGATTCGACGGGGCGGAGGCTATTACACCTCTCCTGTCCAGACACTTTAAAGGCTCTGCTTTCGGATCAATGCTAATCAAGGTTTCTTCGTCTTCATAGACAGCTAAATAATCTTCGTTTGCTAAACAATCGCTAGGCTCAATTCCTAGGCCAGTAATAAGATTCTGTGGCGTCTCACAAATCGATGGCATTTGATTGGGAAAGTCTAGCGTGAGTAGATCTCCATTTCTGGTAACAATAAGGGGACCGGACAAAGAATCAAAAACGATCTTGTCTTGGCAGTAATCAAATTCATTAAACAAAACAGCCGCGGACGCAAGCGTAGCGTGGCCACAAAGTTTTACTTCTGTCCCGGGTGTAAACCATCGAATTTCAAAACCGTCCGTTTTGGAGATGTAGTAGGCAGTTTCGGCAAGGTTATTTTCCTCGGCAATTTTTTGGAGAATTTGGTCTGGGAGCCATTTATTCAAAGGCACCACTGCAGCCGGATTGCCTTCAAAGGGCTTTTCCGCAAATGCATCAATCTGGTATAGCTTTAACTCCACAGAGTTAGCTCCCTTGCTTTAGGTTTTGCATTTAGTTAGAGACTTTTTACTCATTGATTTGAATAAATACATGGACCGCTAAGAGCAAGGTTAGAACCCAAGCAAGAATGGATGGCTTAGGGAGAAGCAATGAATGCACTCTACACATAACAGATGTGAAAGGAAATCAAGATCTAATTAGGTCTAAGAGTTCTTTTGTCTTTACTCGCATTAAAGGTTCGTTAGCTTTGGATTCGACGTTGAGTCTGACTAAAGGCTCTGTATTCGACATACGCAGGTTAAATCGCCAATCAGAATATGCAATAGAGAGCCCATCGATGTGATCGATGGACTCCGCTCCTTCAGAGTATTTTTCTTCAATTATTTCTAGTAAAGCAGCAGGATCATCGATAGTACTATTAATCTCTCCGCTGGCGGGAAATGCCTCCATTCTCTTATTTACTAGTTCGGACAGGCGTTTGTTTTGTTTCGTCATTAGTTCCACTACTAACAACCAAGGCACCATCCCACTATCGCAGTAGGAAAAATCTCGAAAGTAATGATGAGCACTGATCTCTCCACCATAAATCGCATCTTCTTTTCGCATACACTCTTTGATAAATGCGTGACCTGTCTTACAACAGATCGGATCGCCGCCATTTTCATTGGCGATTTCTATTGTGTTCCAGGTCAGTCTTGGATCATGAATAACCTTTGCTCCTGGATGACTCGACAAAAAGGACTGGGCCAGCAACCCTACAATGTAGTACCCATCGATGAACCGGCCTACCTCGTCAAAGAAAAAGCAACGATCGAAGTCACCATCCCAAGCGATTCCAATATCGGCTTGATTCTCGACAATTGCTTTAACAGTTGACTCGCGATTTTCTTCGAGCAATGGATTTGGCACCCCATGAGGGAAGTTTCCGTCCGCCTCGTGATGTACTTTAAAAAAATCGAATGGCAAGTGACTTTCTACTAAATCGATAATCTGACCCGCGGCACCATTTCCTGCATTACAAACAATTTTTAATGGCTGTAATCCCGCAACATCAATGTAACTCAATAAATGCTCGATGTACGAGGCTTTAACATCCTTCGATGTTACATTGCCGATCGCAGTTGGTTCCGAAAATTGATTTTGTTCTGCCAGCAGTTGAATTTCCTTGAGCCCAGTATCTCCGCTTATTGGTTTTGAGTTTTCTCGCACGAATTTCATGCCGTTGTAGTCTTTAGGATTGTGACTAGCAGTTACGACAATCCCACCGTCGAATTCGAGATGGGAAGTGGCAAAATAGATTTCCTCCGCACCACAAAGTCCAATGTTCACGACATCTACACTGGAATCAATTAGACCTTTTGTAAGAGCTGTGCACAATTCTTGGCTGGTCAGGCGAATGTCATAGCCGACAACGACTCGCTGCGGAGAAAGAAATTGGCCATAGGCACGACCGATTCGATAGGCGATGTTTTCGTTGAGCTGATCTGGAACTCTTCCCCTAACATCATAGGCCTTAAAGCAACTTAGTTCTTCGCTCATTGATAATGAAGATTTCAGGTATGGTCGGTGGCTTGGATGAAACCGCAGATGCTACCGCAGTCCATGCAATAGCTCTTAAGTTTATAGCTGACAAGATTGCCTACTTGCATGGATTCTTGCACCCATATTGAAACAGCGGCTTAGTCACTAAGGGCGATATTTCTTCGGACACGGCCCTGTTAGACAGGAAGAATTCTGAGCGATAAAGAGCTGCGGGGAGCAAGTATTTAGTAATCACAGTCATGATTTATCAATACGCCCGTATTTATCTTCAAAACGCACAATATCATCTTCTCCCAAATAATCTCCCACCTGAACTTCGACAATTTCTACCACTTCTTCGAATGGATTTGCTAGTCTATGTTTACTGCCCAATGGAATGAAAGTGCTTTCATTTACTCCTAGAGTGATTTCATTTCCATCGCAAGTGACCACTCCTTTTCCTTTTATAACCGTCCAATGCTCAGCTCGATGATTATGAAGTTGCAATGACAGAGCTTCACCTGGGTTCACAATTATGTGCTTAACCTGGTAGCCGTCACGGTTAATTATTGATTCATATGACCCCCAAGGCCGAAAGACTTTAGTGTGGTTACTATATTCTTCTCTATCATTCGCTTCGATCTGGTGGACGATCTGTTTAACTGATTGTACTTTTTCTTTACTTGACACCAACACTGCATCTGGAGTTTCAACGATTATTGCATCTTCAAGACCAACTGCTGCTACCAGCCGGGAATGTGCTTGGATATAGCAATTGGCAACCCCTTCGGTGAGCACATCTCCAATAATTGAATTTCCTTTCGCATCTTTTTCATCCTCCTCCCACAATGCATCCCAAGCGCCGAGATCGTTCCAACCCGCATCCATCGGCACCATTGCTGCCTTGGAGGTTTTCTCCATCACCGCGTAGTCGATTGAATCGCTACGCACTTCACTGAATTCCCTCTCTGGTATTATGTCAAAATTATCACCCTCCTCGATTGCATCTATTGCTTTTTCACAGGCTCTATAAATATCCTCTGCATGCGCTTTTAATTCGTCTAGGTAGGTTTTGGCAGACAAAACAAACATTCCGCTATTCCAAAAATAGTCACCGGTTGAAAGATAAGATTCCGCAGTTTGCTTATCAGGCTTCTCAACAAACTTAGAAATCTGATATCCATTACTTCCCTCTATTATTTCACCTCTGTTTATATACCCGTATCCCGTTTCTGGGGTACCTGGCACTATTCCAAATGTAATTAAGAAGTTTCGCCTGGCCAACTTCACTGCTTCATTAACAGCAGTATGAAAATTTTCATTGTTTTTAATTAAATGATCAGAGGGCAGTACAAGTAAGATTGCTTCTTTGCTTTTCTGCAAAGCAAGAAACGCTGCCATGGCTACAGCGGGTGCAGTGTCACGGCCTATTGGCTCCAATAGAATAGACCCGTCACTTCTACCGAGCTCTCTCAGTTGTTCTGCCACCAAGAATCGATGATCTGCATTACACACAACTAGAGGTTCGCTAATATCTTCGATGCCCTCTACCCGCCGCAATGTATTTTGAAAAAGGGATCCTTGGTATTGGGGGAAGTGAATAAACTGCTTAGGTAAAAGTGCCCTCGACACTGGCCACAGTCTGGACCCGATGCCCCCTGCTATTACTACGGGAAGAAACATAGTATTCACCTGAACATTCAAGAAACAATAATAGCAAATAATTGATGCTTTTAATAAAACAGCAAGAATTCACTAATTAGTAACCAGCTCGTGCACAAATTTGTATCGATTATTTAGGCGCGGCACGATAACATCCGATTCCTTGTGAATACGGCCCCGGAGGGGGGCGATCTCAATGAAAGAACGCAATGTCGGCTTCATTCCCCAAAACTCCTACCAACTATCTGAATTAGTAGATTGTGGTTACGGGAAATTGTTCGGGCCAAGTAACGCAAAACTTCCTGTCAATAATATGCTCATGCTTGATCGAATTGCCGAAATCAATGCTGATGGTGGTGAATTCGGTCGTGGGCAGATTATCGCTGAACTCGATATCAGGCCCGATCTATGGTTTTTCGATTGTCACTTTCCAGGCGATCCCGTTATGCCAGGTTGTTTAGGCCTAGACGCTCTCTGGCAATTAGTCGGCTTCTTTCTTGCCTGGAGTGGTTTTCCTGGCAAAGGAAGAGCTCTGGGTGCTAAGGAAGTAAAATTCACAGGTGAAATATTGCCAGATGCAACGGAAGTAGTTTACGAACTTTCAATTAGTAGAGTTATCGAACGTAAACTTGTAGTCGGCATCGCGGATGGCTCAGTGGCAGTTGATGGCAAAGTTATCTACACAACAAAAGCACTTAAAGTTGGTCTCTTCACGCCCGATCAATCATTTTAGGAAAATCAGGAATTGAGGCTTCTATGCAACGAGTTGTAATCACCGGCATCGGTATCGTGTCTTGTTTGGGCAACAACAAACCCGAAGTTTTAGACTCATTAAAGAACGGTCGAAGTGGAATACGCTTTAACGAAGAGTATGCGGAGATTGGTATGCGCAGTCTTGTCAGCGGATCCGTGCAGCTAGATACTGCGGAACTTATAGATCGGAAGCTATTACGCTTCATGGGGGATTCGGCTGCCTTTGCCTATATTGCAATGCGGGAAGCAATTGAAGACGCGGGATTAACAGAAGAACAGATTTCTAATCTTAGAACTGGCATCATCGCTGGCGCGGGTGGAGGGTCTCCACAGGATCAACTTGAATCTAACGACATTGCAAGAGAAAAAGGGGTGAAACGTGTTGGACCTTATCGTGTTCCTAGAACCATGAGCAGCTCCGTTTCTGCATGTCTTGCAACAGCATTCAAGATCAAGGGCATCAATTATTCCATCTCTTCAGCATGTGCTACCAGCGCTCACTGCATCGGCAACGCAGCTGAACTCATTCAAATGGAAAAACAAGACTTAATTTTTGCTGGTGGCAGCGAGTCTGAGCACTGGACCCTATCTCATCAGTTTGATGCCATGGGCGCACTGTCATCCAAATACAATGATACACCGGGAAAAGCATCCCGAGCTTATGATGCCGATCGTGATGGATTCGTTGCTGCCGGAGGTGGTGGCATGTTAGTTGTCGAAGCTCTCGATCACGCACTGCAACGCGGTGCAAAAATTTATGCTGAAGTGACTGGCTATGGTGCAACCTCTGATGGCTATGACATGGTCGCCCCATCTGGTGAAGGCGGTGCACGTGCAATGCAGATCGCGATTGCAAATCTTGAAGGCCCGGTGGACTACATTAATGCTCATGGAACTAGTACTCCAGCAGGAGATATTACCGAATTAAATGCAATTCGCAGCGTGTTTGCTGACAATATTCCTACGATTAATTCTACTAAGTCTTTAAGTGGGCACTCCCTAGGAGCGGCAGGAGTGCATGAAGCCACATATAGTTTATTAATGATGGAAAATGATTTTATAGCTGCTTCTGCCAACATCGAAAACCTGGACGAAGGAGCTGAAGGATTTCCAATTGCACGGGAGCGTAAGGACAACTTGACACTTAATCGAATTATGTCGAACAGCTTTGGTTTCGGCGGCACTAATGCTTGTTTAGTATTCGATCGATACTTATCCTAGGTCAAAACATTTTGCGAACTTTCAGGAACAAAACCACTTTAATATTGGTCAAATAGCAATGGAGAAAATACTGGCAATCGCGTGCGCTTTGCTCTTACTGGGTCTACCTCAGATTTCCCTGGCGCAACTTGATCGCCCAGCAATCACTAATTTTACTCAGCAAACCCAGACCCAGCCGGCACCGCTGCCCATGGATCAAGCTTTCCCTTATTTTGTAAGTGAACTTAGCCCAGGCAAATATCGCGTAACCTGGGATCTGGCTCCAGGGCACTATTTGTACCGGCATGCGTTCCAGTTCAGCCTACGGCAAAGTGCTGATAGTGCAAACCTCTTGGTAGATTTTGACCTGCCGGACGGAATTCAGAAAACCGATCAATTCTTCGGTCAGATTGTGGCTTATTACAACCAGGTTAGCGTGAATCTGGAGTTAACAACGGTTCCCGGCCCGAATGCGGAACTTTTGATTCAGTATCAGGGCTGCGCCGATTGGGGTTTCTGTTACCCGCCCCAGAGTTCCCCATTTAAGTTATTGCGTTAAACACCTCTTTCCTCTGTAGCTGCGAGCAAATTTGCGGTTAATTTCCGTTATCTTCTCATAAATGGATGAATTACCTTTAAATTTCTGAGAAAATGCAGCCAATTCTAAAGGCAAGAAGAAACCGGGTTTTCTTAACCCGCAAAATCCATCTAGGACAAGCACAAAATGGCGAAAATATTGGCCCTACACGGTCCCAATCTCAATTTATTGGGACACCGTGAACCAGATATTTACGGTTCAGACACACTCGACGACATTAATCAACGTTGCCAAACTTTGTGCGCCGGCGTTGGGCATGATTTCACTGCTTTTCAAAGTAATGCAGAAGAAGATTTTATAAATCGCCTGCATGCAACCAGAACCGATGGAACACAATTTATGGTGGTAAATTTTGGTGGGTTCACTCATACCAGCATCGCAATTCGCGATGCGATATTGGCAGCAGAAATTCCTTTTATTGAAGTTCATCTGTCAAATCTGTTTACCAGAGAAGAGTATCGTCAGCATTCTTTTTTCGCAGACATTGCTATTGGCTGTATTGTCGGGCTCGGCGCTCAAGGGTACGAGTTAGCATTGCAAGCCGCTTTCAGAAGATTAGAAAGGTAAACTATCGATTTTTAAAAGTAGAAAAATACGGTAGGAATTGTATTAACTCTACCGATATTGGAATGAAATATGGATATTCGAAAAGTAAAGAAGCTCATTGAATTGTTAGAAGCTTCGGATATTGCGGAAATAGAAATTAAAGAAGGCGAGGAAGCTGTTCGTATTAGTCGTGCGTCTACGGTTGCACCTGCGACTATGCAATATCAAGCAGCTCCAACTTCAGCCTCCGTGACTACTCCGACACCAGCAGTTAAAGAAGCAGAATCTGCTGGTCCGTCCGATGCCACTAAAGGTACTCCAATTCAATCACCCATGGTGGGAACCTTTTATCGCGCACCTTCTCCATCTTCACCACCATTTGTTGAAGTGGGCACTCACGTAAAAGTAGGTGATGTGGTTTGTATTGTTGAAGCAATGAAGATGATGAATCAGATCGAAGTAGACCATGCCGGAGTAGTCGAAGCTATCTTGGTTGAAGACGGCGAACCTGTTGAATTTGATCAACCCCTAATGACCATCGTATAACATTGTGTACCCTTTCAGGGGTCTGTCTGCATGCTTGAAAAAGTTCTTATAGCGAATCGTGGTGAAATTGCTCTTCGTATTCTTCGCGCTTGTAAAGAGCTTGGAATCAAAACCGTAGCTGTACATTCCGTTGCCGACAAAGATTTAATGCATGTGCGACTCTCCGATGAATCGGTATGTATTGGCGCACCTAGCCCAACTGATAGCTATCTAAACATACCTTCGATCATTAGCGCGATGGAAGTGACAGACTCCGATGCAGTTCATCCAGGCTATGGCTTTCTTTCTGAGAATGCAGATTTCGCAGAACAGGTAAAAAACAGCGGATTCAGTTTTATTGGTCCTACTGCCGAGACTATTCGCATGATGGGAGACAAAATTTCTGCCATTGAGGTCATGCGGGAAGCTGGTGTTCCAACGGTTCCCGGTTCCAATGGCCCCCTGGATGATAACGATGAGCGTGCCCTCGAGTTAGCACGAGAAATTGGATTTCCTATAATCATTAAAGCAGCAGCTGGCGGCGGAGGTCGCGGCATGAGAGTCGTCTATAACGAAACAGAGCTGCTCAATTCTATTAAAGTAACTTCCACTGAAGCGCAATCATTCTTTGGTAGCGGCATCGTTTATTTAGAAAAGTTTCTGGAAAATCCGCGTCATGTTGAAATCCAAGTGATTGGAGACGGCGAAGGCGATGCAATTCACCTCGGAGACCGGGATTGTTCTTTACAACGACGTCATCAAAAAGTGTTAGAAGAAGCACCCGCGCCTGATATTCCCGACGCAGTAAGAAATGAAGTAGCAGCTACTTGTATTCAAGCCTGCAAAAACATGAAGTATCGCGGCGCTGGCACATTGGAATTTCTCTATCAGGATGAACGCTTTTATTTTATTGAGATGAATACGCGAGTTCAAGTTGAGCATCCAGTAACTGAAATGGTTACGGGAGTTGACATCGTAAAAGAACAATTACGCATTGCTTCTGGTGAACCGCTTTCAATCAAACAAGAAGACATTAAAATTCAGGGCCATGCCTTTGAATGCCGCATCAACGCAGAAGATCCGGAAAAATTTATTCCCAGCCCGGGCAAAGTTAAGTTATTTCACGCACCGGGCGGGCCAGGCGTTCGCGTAGATTCCCATCTGTATAGTGGCTACAGCGTACCTCCCTATTACGATTCACTAGTAGCTAAACTTATCAGCTATGGCACCAGCAGAGATCAGGCGCTAACTCGCATGCAAATTGCGCTCGACGAACTCCTAATCGACGGCATAAAGAGCAATATCCCACTACAAAGGGATATTGTGCGGGACTCAGAATTCCAGAAAGGTGGAATCAACATCCACTACCTGGAAAAAAAGCTAAGTTCGTAAAATTTACATGTGGCGGCAACTAAAAATTCAGCTTAAGTCTGAAGATGCTTCGGAATTGGAACAAACCCTTTTCAAGTCCGGTGCGCTTTCTATAAGTTATCTGGATGCCGAGGATCAACCTGTATTCCAAAAGGAGCCAAATAGCACACCTTTATGGGATAATGCCTTTCTATTGTGCCTATTCGATGAAAATGCCGAATTAGATTCACTCTTAGCTGACTTGAAAGGCAACACGCGAATATTGAATAACGAAAATCTAGCTGTAGAAGTTATCGAAGACAAGGATTGGGAAAGAAGCTGGATGGAAGATTTTAAGCCGATGCAATTCGGTGAAAAACTCTGGATACTTCCTAGCTGGGAGATCCCTCCAGACCCAACGGCTGCTAACTTAATGTTAGATCCAGGACTGGCCTTCGGCAGCGGCACCCATACAACAACATCGCTCTGTCTACGTTGGCTTGAGAAATCTGCAATCGATACAAAAGAAGTGATCGATTATGGCTGCGGTTCTGGTGTTCTCGCCATTGCTGCTGCTTTATTGGGAGCGAAGAAAGTACATGCCGTCGATAACGATCCGCAAGCCATTGCAGCAACCCTAGACAACAGCTATCGCAATAATATTGCCGAAGGTATCATCACGGCCTATCTGCCTGAAGCCTTGCCAGAGCTCAGCCCAGACATTCTAATCGCAAATATACTGGCTGAGCCTTTGATTGATCTCTCGCTAAAGTTCGCCGGTCTTGTAAAGCCAGGAGGGCAAATAGCTCTTTCGGGCATTCTCGAAGAACAGGCCACATCTCTGCTTAGTTGCTATAAGCGCTGTTTTGACCTGGATTCTCCGATAATTGAGAAGGAATGGGTACTAATCACTGGTACGCGCAAGGCGTGATATCCAGCCCGCCTTAACCTACAATCTGCCTATTTAGTAAATTAATCTATTCGGATTCGGTGCGGATGGCCCTTCACGTCACGAAGTGCCCTGACTGTGAATCAACCTTTAACACCAGCGCAGAAATGCTGGGGTTGGCGGAGGGAAAGGTTCGCTGCGGCGCTTGCCTCGCAATTTTTCAAGCTATCGATAATTTTATTGAGCCGCTTGCGGCTGAGTACACACACGAAAAAGATTCTGTTTTTGTGGGAATCAATCCTCAGGATTATTTCGACCCAACCAAATTTCTAACCCGAAGCGACCTTCAACGAAAAGATGAAGAAATTAGCGAAGTAAAGAATGAAAAATTAGGAGCGGAGTTTGAAGGGCTAACAGATTCTATTTTAAGCAATGATCCGATCAAAGAAGAATATCTTGAACTTTCAGAAGAATACACGAATGAATTCTTTGAATCCGTTGAGCAATCAATAGCAGAGTCTCTAAAAGAAGTTTTAACTGAAAAAAATGGGTTGCTAGAACAGCTTGAGGAGAGAGAAACTTCCTTTTTTGAAGATTTACTACCTCCTTTGATTCCTGAATCGGAACCTATAGATCCGGAACTTTTTCCTGATTCCAGTGATGAATTAGTGGACCCTTTCGAGAAAGCTCCTGAACAAAATGAATCTCAAGAAATCGCAAAACTTAAAAAACCCACGGGAATTAGAAATTCTCAATCGGTTGATCCAGATACAGACACTGGCCAGGACATTGATTCTAATGGCCAATTTAAAGAACTATCTGAAGATTTACTGGCCTACACCATTACCGAAACTGAAACCCAAAACCCACCTCAAGACGTGTTTACAGAAAAAACTAAAGAAAAATCCCAACGTGACATAATTTATGCTGACACCGATCTTGATCCTGAAGACACTGAAGAAGCACAGGAAGAAGATTACACAGAAGAAATTCGCGCGCGGGCGCTGCAGGTGCAACTTGATGACGATGAAAACTTGGAACCGATTCCTGAAGAAAACATTGCCGCTTTCGACACCTCATCCACTCCAGTTGAATTAGTCGCAGGAGTGCAACACAGGTACGTCAGGCAAATTTTTCTTGGAGTAATAATATTGATGCTTTGCACAGCCTTAGGGTCACAATATTTCTTGCAAAACATGGATGCATTTAGCCAGAATGATCGAGTGCGGCGTCTATACGAGTACGCCTGCACATTTTCTTCATGTGATTTACCTGACTATTCCGATATCAATGCAATTCAAAGTGATAGATTGACTGTGCGCAGCCATCCCGAGTTGGAAAATGGGCTAACAGTAAACATTGAGTTTCGAAACACAGCTACCTTTCCTCAGGCTTTCCCGGTGATGGTGTTAAGTTTCAATTCAGCAAGTAATGAAATAGTTGCGTTGCGAGAATTTTCCCCAGAAGAATATTTGGATCCAGGACTACGAGATGTCGCAATTATGCCCTCAATGTCGCCAGTCCAAGTTAGCTTAGAAATAATTGATCCCGGCCCAGGCGCTGTAAACTACACTCTTGCGTTTCGACTGCCCTAAAAACTAAAGTGCCCCGCCGCGAAACTACTAACATGCGCTTATTTCCCTAATATTTGATTCAATCCTCTTTCGTCGGGATTAGGTCCTCGCTAGAATATGCGGGCTTTTCAGTTCATCAGAAAAATTCGAATGCAATCCATCGGTCCTTACGTGCTAAACAATTCTCTATTTCTGGCACCGATGGTAGGCGTGAGTGACACGCCATTTCGTGAGATGTGCAGTGAAAGTGGCGCCGGTTTAACCATTGCTGAAATGCTAACTTGCAATGTAGAACTCTGGAGTAACGAACGCAACAGACTTAAACAAGTTAAACCTAAAATTTCCGGGCCCCACGTTATACAGATCGCCGGTGCTGATCCAACTATGTTAAGTGAAGCTGCACAATTAAACGTTCAGCTAGGTGCTAGTGCCATAGATATCAATATGGGATGCCCTGCTAAGAAGGTACTAAAAAAAGCAGCGGGATCCGCCTTACTAAAAGATGTTAGCCTAATAAAAAATATATTAAAAACAGTCACGGCCAGTGTAGAAGTGCCTGTAACGCTGAAGATTCGCACCGGTTGGAACAAAGAGAATCGTAATGGCGTTGAAGTAGCAAAGATTGCAGAAGATTGTGGCGTACAGTTGCTAACGGTTCACGGTCGGACCAGAGAATGCCGCTTTAGGGGTGAAGCTGAATACGACACTATTGCGAAAATCAAACAAAACATCTCAATTCCGGTAGTCGCCAATGGCGATATAGACTCTCCTATTAAGGCGAAAAAAATTTTGGAACACACCAAAGCCGACGGGCTAATGATCGGACGAGCCGCAATGGGGCGGCCGTGGATTTTCGAAGAGATAAATCACTATCTCGTTACCGGAATACCCAAATCCGAACCTAATGTCTTCGAAAAACTTCGAATTATCGAATCCCACCTAAAAAAATTACAGAGTTTCTATGGAGAAACCAAAGGTGTGTGGTACGCTCGTAAACACGTTGCTGGTTATGTGAAAAATTTGCCGAATTCAAAGCAATTTTTATCGCATTTTAATAAATTACAAGATGGGCCGGCTCAATTAGACAATCTGAAGTCTTATTTTGAGAACCTGGCTATAGATGATGGAGCCATCGCTGCATGAACAAACTGGAAGAGTCCTCGACTATCTCAAATTTTCAACTTGCAGATAACATAGAGCCTTTTGCTCAACAGGAAAGCACACTCAGATCTGAAGTAGAGAAAGCACTCCGTCGTTACTTTCAACATATCGATGATGAGCCAGTAACAGATTTACATCAGATGGTAATGTCTGAAGTGGAAGCTCCATTAATAGAAGCTGTTATGCGTTACACTGGCAACAATCAAAGCAAGGCTTCTATAATGCTAGGCATAAACCGTGGTACTCTACGCACTAAACTTAAACATTACGGCTTACTTTAGTTTTAGAAATTCCTAATAATAAAACTTTTTTCTAAGTCGCCCCTAGCAACAACACAAACGCGTTACACAACTTATGACTTCAGATAATTCTGGCGCCATCCGTCGAGCATTGATTAGTGTTTCAGACAAGACTGGCATCGTTCCCTTCGCTCAAGCTCTTTCGAACTTAAATATCGAAATTTTATCCACTGGGGGTACCTACGAACTGCTCTCTAAGGAGGGGATCCCTGCTATAGAGATCTCCGAATATACTGGCTTTCCGGAAATGATGGATGGCCGGGTAAAAACTCTACACCCCAAAGTTCACGGTGGCATTCTAGCACGCCGCGACCAAGACCAGGCTGTCATGGAGAAGCACGACATCCCCCCTATCGATCTGGTGGTGGTTAATCTCTATCCCTTTGAAGCCACCGTAGCCAATCCTGGATGCGATCTGCCCACGGCAATTGAAAACATCGACATTGGCGGCCCAACCATGTTGAGGGCTGCAGCCAAAAATAACGCATTCGTTGCAGTTGTCGTCGATCCTTATGACTATGATGGCATTATTGAAACACTTCGAGCGAATCATGGTTGTTTGAATCAAAAAACTCGATTTGATCTCGCCGTGAAAACTTACGAACATACCGCAGCATATGATGGCGCAATAGCAAATTATCTTGGAACTAAACTGGAAGAAGGTGATTATAAATCTTCATTCCCAAGAACTTTTAATATTCAGTTCTTTAAGACTCAAGAATTACGTTATGGAGAGAATCCCCATCAACAAGCCGCATTTTACGTAGAAAGAAACCCAGAAGAAGCGAGCATTAGCACAGCTACTCAATTACAAGGTAAAGAACTCTCTTATAACAACATTGCAGACACCGATGCTGCTCTTGAGTGCGTAAAATGTTTTACCGAACCTGCTTGTGTTATTGTTAAACATGCTAATCCTTGTGGAGTCGCAATCGCGGATTCCCCGTTACAAGCATACGAATTAGCATTTCAAACAGATCCCACTTCCGCATTTGGCGGAATAATTGCGTTCAATCGCGAATTCGACGAAGAAACCGCAAGAAAAATAACCGAACAACAGTTTACAGAAGTAATTATTGCTCCATCAGTTTCTAAAACTGCATTGGCTATCACTACCAAAAAGAAAAACGTTAGAGTGCTCGCTTGTGGTCAATGGAAAACTGAACGAACTGCAGAATTGGATTACAAGCGAGTCAATGGAGGCTTGTTAGTTCAAGATAGAGATATCCATGCAATTACAGCTAAAGACTTAAAAATAGTTACCAAGCGTGCTCCTACCGAGAATGAACTAAGTGACCTGCTATTCGCGTGGCATGTTGCCCAATACGTCAAATCCAATGCGATTGTTTATTGTAAGAACAATCAAACAATAGGCATTGGCGCCGGACAGATGAGCCGCGTGTACAGTGCCAAAATTGCTGGTATTAAAGCTGCGGATGAAAATCTCGAAGTTCAGGGATCAGTTATGGCTTCAGATGCGTTTTTTCCATTCAGAGACGGCATAGATGCCGCAGCTGAAGCTGGAATTACAGCAGTAATTCAGCCTGGTGGTTCCATGCGAGACGAAGATGTTATAGCTGCTGCCGATGAACTGGGATTAGCCATGGTTTTTACCGGCTTTCGCCATTTTAGGCACTAATTATGAAAGTACTTATTATTGGATCCGGCGGCAGAGAACATTCCTTAGCGTGGAAATGTGCTCAATCACAGTCAGTGGAAAAAGTCTTCGTGGCTCCTGGAAATGCCGGAACCGCACTTGAAGATAAAATTGAAAATGTCGTCATTGATACGATGGATTTTCCTGCTCTTGCGGACTTCGCAGTGCAAGAATCAATAGGATTATCTATTGTGGGTCCTGAAGCTCCATTAGTTAGTGGAATAGTTAACTATTTTCAGGAGCGTGGCCTTCCCTGTTTCGGACCATCAAAACAAGCAGCTCAGTTAGAAGGCTCTAAAGCCTTTACCAAAGATTTTTGCAGTAAGCATGGTGTGCCCACTGCTGCATATCAGACCTTCACCGAAGTCGATCCAGCAGTGGCCTTTATTCGGTCCAATGGTGCGCCTATTGTCATCAAAGCTGATGGCCTTGCTGCTGGTAAAGGCGTCATCGTCGCCATGAATGAAGAAGATGCCTTTGCCGCCGTTAAAGATATGCTCTCTGGTAGCGCTTTCGGTGAGGCTGGCCATCGTGTCGTTATTGAGCAGTTTCTAACAGGAGAAGAAGCTAGTTTCATAGCGATGGTAGATGGTAAAAATATATTACCCATGGCCACCTCTCAGGATCATAAAGCTCGAGACAATGGTGATAAAGGGCCAAACACCGGCGGCATGGGAGCATACTCCCCCGCACCTGTAGTTACTGATGAGGTGTCTCAGCGCATAATGAATCAGGTCATACTACCCACCGTTGCCGGAATGGCAGCAGACGGGAATGACTACACGGGTTTTCTCTATGCTGGATTAATGGTTTCTCCTGATGGTGAAGTAAATGTCGTGGAATTTAACTGCCGCTTTGGAGACCCGGAAGCACAGCCAGTCATGATGCGGCTGCAATCTGACTTACCCGAGCTCTGTTTAGCCGCCCTCGAGCAAGCATTAGATTCAAAATCTGCTGAATGGGATTCTCGTTGCGCCGTTGGAGTTGTGCTGGCATCGGGGGGTTATCCAGGCTCATATCCCAAAGGAGCTATTATCAGCGGAATTCCTGCTTCGACTGAGCATCAGAAAGTCTTTCATGCGGGTACTACAGAACAAGAAGGCAACATTGTCACCAGCGGCGGGCGCGTTCTCTGCGCAACTGCATTGGGTAGCAGTGTCAGCGAAGCCCGGGCGGCCGCTTATGAGCTGGCAAACAGCATCAACTGGGAAAATGTCTATTTCCGCACAGATATTGCCTATCGCGCTATAGCGCGAGAAAATGCCTGAATGGCAGTTTCTAATCACCATTCTTTTATCGATCGTTGCTTGCTTCAATTCGATCAGGCACTGCGCACTTGTGTGCCCGGCTCCAGTCTTGCAACTCGGTCTTCACCTGCAGATACAGTTGCCGAAGAAGAGCTTTCCGCAGCAGAAAAAAAGCACATCGTCGGCCTAATGCGAATTAATCACACTGGCGAAGTTTGCGCACAGGCGCTGTATGCTGGTCAGGCGGCAACCGCAAGACTGGATGAAGTTAGGGAATCTATGGATCTAGCCGCTCAAGAAGAGGTAGATCACCTTGCTTGGTGTGACGAAAGATTGAAAGAACTTGATAGCCATCCGAGCCTACTAAACCCACTCTGGTATGGATTGTCTTTTGGAATGGGGGCTATTGCCGGATTAGCTGGAGATAAATGGAGCCTGGGATTTGTAGCTGAAACTGAGGATCAAGTTTGCAAACACCTTGAAGACCATTTAACTAAATTGCCTGAGCAAGATGGCAAGAGTAAGGCAATTCTAGAACAGATGATCAAAGATGAAAGGCAGCATGGCGAAACTGCTAAAGAAGCAGGCGGTGCCGACCTACCATTACCTGCCAAAAAAGCCATGACGACCATGTCGAAGGTGATGAAAAAAACTGCTTATCACGTTTAATATTTAGCTATTTCGATTAATTTTTTCGCGCAATATTCCCAGCCCATCGATTCTCGTTATTAGACTATTTCGAAATCGTGAGAAACTTTTACTCCAGCTTTTTTCAGCATGATCGATGCCGAACAATATTTATCCGCCGATAACGCAATTGCTCTCTCAACCTGTTTTTCGCTGAGATTATTTCCAGCAACGTTAAAGTGCAGATGAATCGATTCGAACACTGCGGGGGTTCCGTCAACACGCCTAGATATTACTTCCGCTTCACAGCTGGTTATATCCTGACGTGCTTTCTTCAAAATGGTAACTACATCGTATGAAGAGCATGCACCGACACCAAGTGCTACCAATTCCATTGGCCTCATACCCATATTATTACCGCCACTCTCTGGAGCACCATCAATAACAATGCCATGGCCTGTTGCAGATTCGGCAACAAACATTACGTTTTCAACCCATTTAACTCGCGCGTTCATATTAGCTCTCATCTATTTGGAAGGACTCTTAAGGTCATGGCTCTAAATCAGTGGCTTCATTCATGAGAAAAGAATAATTCTTTTAAGCGAGTGCCAGGTTTTTCTGCACGCATAAATGATTCACCAACTAGAAAACCGAAAATTCCATTATCGATCATTGTCTTAACATCTTCGACAGCGTTTATTCCACTTTCTGTTACAACAAGCTTTTCCGGCGGCATTGATGAAGCCAATTCCAGAGTAGTCCGCAATGATGTTTCAAATGTATGCAGATTGCGATTGTTGATACCAATAATGTCAGTATCCAGTTCCAATGCGTGCTCTAGCTCTTCCTTGTTGTGGACTTCAACCAGTATATCTATTGAAATTTCATTAGCATAAGCAGCCAATTCGGCTAACTGCGATTGTTGCAAAGCTGCAACAATCAGCAGAATGCAATCTGCTCCCAGTACTTTGGATTCTGCTATTTGGTATGGATCAATCACAAAATCTTTGCGTATAGTAGGAAGGGTACAAGCGTCACGAGCTTGTCTTAGAAATGCATTTGATCCTTGAAAGAATTTCTGATCGGTAAGTATAGAAAGGCAAGTGGCACCATTTTTGGCATAGTCGGCAGCATGCTCTGCAGCATCAAAGTTTTGTCTGATTAATCCTTTGGAAGGCGACGCTTTTTTAATTTCTGCAATCACAGCAGGCTGTTGTGCATTTATCTTGTTGCGAAGAACCTGACAAAACCCGCGAGTAGAACCAACTAGTCCGAACTGAGATTCTAATTCAGATATGGAAATCTTATTCTTGGCCGCAGCAATCTCTCCCAATTTATGCTCAATAATTTCTTCAAGGATGGTGGCTTGGGGCACAGTTCTATTCACTCATGGTATTGGAGCACTGCACCAGTTCGTCTAGCTTTGCTAGCGCCGCTCCACTAATTAGAACTTCCTGGGCACGCTTCACACCATTCAGCAATGAATCTTCTAGATTCGCTGCGAAGATAGCTGCTCCAGCATTCAACGCGACGATGTCCCCCGCAGCTTTATTTTCATAGGTAAGTGCCTGTCGCATTAGGGTTAGACTTGCTTCTGCTGATTCAATCTTCAGTTCATCATAGTTTGCATATTGCTCGATGCCGAAATCCGCTGGAGACACGGTATAACTGGAAATCTCACCGCCTCTAAGCTCACCAACAGCGGTCGCCGCAGCTATACTAATTTCATCCAGTCCATCTTCTGCGGCGACGATCAAAACATGATCGGATCCCAGGTCTCGCAATACTTCTAAGAGAATAGGAATCCATTGCGGATCGAATACACCTATAATCTGATTCGGCGCAGCTGCAGGGTTTGTAAGGGGTCCTAGAATATTGAATACTGTGCGCACGCCGATTTCTTTGCGTGCCGCAATAACATGCTTCATTGCACTATGATGAGCAGGTGCAAACATAAATCCAACACCGACTTGTTCGATTGTAGTAGCTATCTGTTCGGCACTTAAAGCCAGATTGATACCCGCCGCCTCTAACACATCGGCACTGCCACTCTTACTGGTTGCTCCGCGATTTCCATGCTTCGCAACTTTCGCTCCAGCAGCCGCTGCTACGAACGCTGAGCTTGTGGATACATTGAATTTATTTGAACCACTGCCGCCTGTGCCGCAAGTGTCCACAAGATGGGGAGATGACTCTACCTTTACTTTAGTCGATAGCTCGCGCATTACCATTGCGCCACCGAGTACTTCCGCAGCCTTAACTCCTTTCATTTGCAACCCAACCAGAAAGGCAGCATTTTGCGCATCGGTGGTCTGGCCCGACATTATGTCTTGCATAACCCCAGTCATTTCTTCTTTATTTAAGTCCTGGCCGCTAGTGACTCGTCTGATTGCACCGACAATAGTCATGCTAGTTCTCCTGGGAGTTCAATTCACACTATTGAGTAAAAAATTGTTAAGTAACCGGTGCCCCTCTTCACTCAAGATTGACTCAGGATGAAACTGTACACCTTCCACATCAAGGGATTTATGACGCACTCCCATGATCTCTTCTATGTTGCCATCTTTATCTTCAGTCCATGCTGTAACTTCGAGACAGTCGGGGACACTAGTTTTATCAATTACTAATGAGTGGTAACGCGTAGCGGTAAATGATTTTTCCAAATCTTTGAAAACACCTTTTCCATCATGTTGAATCGACGATAATTTTCCATGCATTACTTTACCGGCACGAACAATTTTTCCACCAAAAGACTGACCAATACTCTGATGCCCGAGACAAATACCCAGTATGGGTTTCTTGCCAGCGAAATGAGAAATTACTTGCATGGAGATTCCAGCTTCGTTCGGAGTGCATGGCCCAGGTGAAATTACGATCCGCTGCGGATCAAGGGATTCAATTTCTTCAATGCTTATCGCATCGTTTCTATACACTTTTACTTCGGCACCGAGTTCTCCGAGATACTGGGCCACGTTGTAAGTAAAAGAATCATAATTATCGATCATTAAGAGCATAGCTTCGATCTCTGGCTCACCACCTCTCTCAAAAGAGGGACAATCATAGCAGCAGCTTTACTTCCTGTCTTGATGGAAAATGAATCCAATTTCAAAGAGTTAGCGTACTACGAATTGTCCTGTCTATATGTGAGTAAACAATGCAATCTGTATCCCTGGTGTGGTTTAGACAAGACTTACGCCTCCATGACAATCCAGCGTTAGCTGAAGCTATCGACACCGGTCATGTACTTCCAGTTTATATTCTGGATGACACAAATGCAGGAGATTGGAAAATTGGATCCGCCAGCCGCTGGTGGCTACACCATTCAATACAACAACTGAATCAAACTCTCGCCAATAAACTTTGGGTTTATAAGGGAGACCCAAAGCAAATTATCAAACGGCTAATCAGTGAGCATAGTATCGAAAATGTCTTCTGGAATCGTTGTTATGAACCATGGCAAGTTCAGCGTGACAAAAAGATCAAAAATGAGCTTGAATACTTAGGCATTTCAGTTCGCAGTTTTAACTCAGCATTACTTTGGGAGCCATGGACTAATTTAAAACATGACGATACGCCTTATAAAGTATTTACTCCATTCTATGAAAATGGGATGGAAAATCTATTCATAGAGACTCCAACAGAAACCAAAATAGCCAAG
>DFQD01000206.1:29178-41208 GCA_002377605.1 Gammaproteobacteria bacterium UBA3498
ATGCCTACGCTTAATTGGTATGAAGGGATTGCATCAAATTGGTCGCCAGGCGAGCGTGGAGCACAAGAGAGATTGGATAGCTTTATTCAAAAAGGTATTGAGAACTACAAAGTAGGTAGAGATTTTCCTGCTTTAAATTCAGTCTCCAGACAATCCCCCCATTTGCACTATGGAGAAATATCACCGCGACAAATTCTACATTGCATTGCTAAAGCTACCCAAGGGATGCAAATCGAAGCAAATGTTGCACATTTTCAGAAAGAACTGGCGTGGCGTGAGTTTTCTTATTCCTTACTCTACTACTTTCCTTTCATTACCCATCGCAATTTAAATCAGAAATTCGACCACTTCCCATGGGTTGAAAACGAAGCACTGTTGCGACTTTGGCAAGGGGGTAAGACAGGTTTTCCTATAATCGATGCGGGTATGCGAGAGCTTTGGCATACAGGCTACATGCATAACCGAGTGCGGATGATAGTTGCGTCTTTCCTGGTAAAGAATCTTTGCATTCCATGGCAGCTCGGGGCTAAATGGTTTTGGGATTGTTTACTTGATGCGGACCTCGCAAACAATTCTGCCAGTTGGCAATGGGTGGCTGGAAGTGGTGCCGATGCTGCTCCCTATTTTCGGATATTTAATCCTGTCATTCAGTCGCAAAAATTTGATCCTGACGGCAATTATATTCGGTCCTATGTGCCTGAATTAAGTTCATGCCCCAGCAAACTAATTCATGATCCCGGATCAGCCTCGCCAACTGAGATTCGAAAACATGGGATTATTCTCGGAAATGACTATCCGTTGCCGATTGTGGATCTAAAAGAAACTAGAGCAGCAGCGCTCACTGCTTATAAAAATATGAAAGAAACTATCCTGGCTGCTTAACCTACATTGAGAGATTTCTGAGCGAGTTGCACAGCTTTTACGATAGCCCTAGCCTTACTTTGAGTCTCTTCCCACTCTTTGTCTGGCTCAGAATCGGCGACTATTCCTGCACCTGCTCCTACGTAAAGTTTTTGATTCTTTATCACTGCCGTACGTATTGCGATCGCCATGTCCATATTATCGTTCCAGCCAAGATAGCCCATAGCACCACCATAGATACCGCGTTTATGAGGCTCCAGTTCATCGATTATTTCCATCGCTCGTACTTTCGGGGCGCCACTCAAGGTGCCAACGGGAAGGGTGGACTGCAGCAAATCTAATGCGGTTTTATCGTCACGAATTTCACTCTCTACTATAGAAGCGATATGCATGACATGAGAGTAGCGCTCTACAAACATTTTCTTGGGAACAGTAACAGAACCTATCTTCGATACCCTCCCAGAATCATTCCGGCTTAAATCGATGAGCATTAAATGCTCTGCTATTTCCTTAGCATCAGCTAAAAGCTCAACTTCCAGAGCCTGATCCTCTGCCTCTGTTGATCCGCGCTTTCTAGTACCTGCCAAAGGACGCACGGTAATTCTTCCGCTTTCTACCCTTGCGAGTATTTCTGGAGATGCGCTCACCACATGATGGTCATCCATATCGAAGAACACCATGTAAGGAGATGGATTTAGGTAACGTAGTGCACGATAAACATTGATTGGATCACTATCAAAATCGATTGACATGCGCTGAGCCAATACAACCTGCATAACATCGCCTGCAACAATATATTCTTTTATTTTTTCAACTGCTGTTTCATAACGTGCTTGCTCGAAGTGATGATGAAACTGATCTTCTGATACGTCCTTGCCTGATCCAGATTCAGGAAATGGTGTTGGGGATTTCAAAAGTTCTTGAAGTTGATCCAGTCGACTTTGTGCTTTTACATAGGCATCAGACGCTGATGGATCTACGTTAATGATGAAAGAGATAGTTCCGCGGAGGTTGTCGAAAACAACTACCTCCTCCGATAACATTAACAAAATGTCAGGCGTGTCAATTTCATCTTCACCTACGCTTGGCCCAATCGTTGTTTCAACATAACGTACAGTGTCATAGGCAAAGTAACCAACCAGCCCGCCCGTAAATCGTTGCGGATCACCAAGTTCCGCTACGCGATAGCGGGATTTAAATTCGGATATAAATTCAAAGGGATTGTTAGTCTCTTTTTCTTCAAGGACCTCACCTCCAACTTCTACCATTACCTTTCTAGCCTTGACTCGAAGCACAGTTCTGCAAGGCAAGCCGATAATGGAGAAGCGTCCCCACTTCTCTCCGCCCTGAACCGATTCGAAAAAATAACTATGTTTGCCCTTCGCCAATTTCAGGTAGGTGCTAAGGGGAGTTTCAGTATCAGCAAGAACTTCCCTAACAATTGGAATACGGTTAAATCCTTCCGCTGAAAGTTGCTGGAGACGCTCTTCATTCATGGGAGGAAAGCCTCAATGGCTTGGATTAGGATTCTGACCAAGCTCTTCGCGCATGGCCCTTATAGTAGCGGCGTAATCTTTACTGTTAAAAATAGCAGACCCTGTGACAAACATGTCAGCTCCGGCGTCGGCAATTTCACGAATATTTTTCACACTAACGCCGCCATCAACCTCCAGTAGAATTTGATAGCCGCTGTCATCGATTAGCTTACGTACTTTCTCCAGCTTCTTAAGCGTAGCCGGGATAAATTTTTGGCCACCGAAACCGGGGTTAACAGACATTAGAAGAATGACATCGACCTTGTCCATCAAATATTCGAGGCATTCGATAGATGAGCCGGGATTAAATACTAGACCAGATTTACAACCCTGGTCTCTTACAAGCTGAAGAGATCGATCCACATGAGTAGTGGCTTCAGGATGAAAGCTAATATAGCTGGCACCGGCTTTAGCGAAATCCAGAATGAGCTGATCTACAGGAGTAACCATTAAATGCACATCGATAGGTGCGGCAATTTTATGATTACGCAAAGCCTCACAAACCATGGGACCAATGGTGAGATTAGGCACATAATGATTGTCCATTACATCGAAATGGATAACATCTGCACCAGCATCTAGCACAGCATTAACTTCTTCGCCTAAACGAGCGAAGTCTGCCGAGAGAATGGACGGAGCAATCAAGTAATCTTTCATGGAGGTATCAGGCCATAAGTCCAGAAGTGGCGGTATTGTACAGATTACGGCGGCTTTTGTCCCAGAGCTTGCCGCCGGTGCTAAGCCTCGGCCTCACTGAAAGAAAAGGCAGTAACCTATGCGAGTGAAGATCATGAATTAGAGATATCGCTTTAGGCTCTGATCTTCCGGTAACCGCATACAGTCTCATAAGCAGTGCGGATAGCCATGGATTTTTCCTGCGCTTGTTTTAGGGACTCTTCAGAAAGGTTATCACGCACGAGTTTATCTGGGTGATAGCGCGACATCATGCGCAAGTAAGCCCGACGAATTTCTCCATCTTCAGCGTCAGGTTCCAGTTGCAATACTTTATAAGCATTGTGCGAAAAGTTTCGTGCTTTATATTGTTTAGTATCATTGTGACCTTGCATCGCATTATACAATTTCACAAATGTAGATTTATCATAGCCAAGAATCTCGGCAATATCGCGCAGCAACACTTTCTCTTTTAAACGCAATTTGCCTTTTACCAAGGCATGTCTGATTTGAATCTTGAGAAACAAATATGCCAGTGCGCTATTTTTCCCAATTGTTTCAACCAAATTATCAATGCAAGGCATTACATCAGTATTCGCTTGCTTGCCTTGATCAAAATAATTTATCGCCTGATGTCGTTCGATTGCGCTAAGTCCCATTAGCTGCATGATACTTGAAGCATACTTCACTTCATTCGTTGTAACCCGCCCATCCATCTTGGCAATTTTCCCCATTACTGCAAACATAGCCATTAACAGTAATTGCTGCGCCCGACCCCCATTAGGGACGGGCGCATGGGGATCGGTGCCGTTTAATCGACTGGTAATAGCTCGCTTGTAACCGCGATTAAGTAGTAATGCGATCATGACTCAGTTTGCGTTCGATTGAGCGACTATTTTGTTTACCACTTTCAGCCTTTCTGGTGTTCCAACATCGATCCATAAGCCATCGTAGACTTCTCCACTAACCAAATTGTTCGCCATAGCTTCCTGTAAAAGAGGAATGGTCGACCGTGGTTGAATAGGAAATCCTTCAAATAACTTTTTGTGCATTACACTAATGCCACTAAAGGTCAGGCGCTTGTCGCGTGCATCGTGATCTTCATGAACTTTTCTACTTTCATCTATATAGAAATCTCCATGTGGGTTGTGTTCTGCATTTTCTACGAGAACCAGGTGTGCCAAGCTATCTTTACCATCTAGAGGTTGTAATCGCGAAAAATCAAAATCGGTCCAAATATCAGCATTGACGACAATAAAACTGTCATCTTTAAGTTTAGGCAAAGATTTAATAATGCCACCGGCTGTATCCAGGCGTATGGCCTCTTTGGAGTAGAGAATCTCTATGTCGAATTGGGAGCCATCTCCCAGAGCTTCTTCTATCATTGCGCCTAGGTAGAAATGATTGATAACTACACCAGTAATGCCGCCCTCCGCCAGCCGCTCGATCTGATACTCAATCAAGGTCTTATCCCCTACCTTTAGCAGAGGTTTTGGTTTGTCAGCGGTCAGCGGCTGCATACGCTTGCCCAAGCCGGCAGCCAAAATCATGGCGCGCATAGTTTTTCCAGTAAGTATTTTCTGCGGCTGGCCCAGCTGCCCTCACGCATTATTGCTTCAGAGTTTGGTCCTAGCGGTCGGTTCCACCACATGCTTAAACCAGTCAACAAATGATTTAAGTTCCTTATATCGTTGACCAACCTCCAAAAAATATTGAATGACCAGAGGAATATCGGCCAAATATCGCGGTTTATTATCCCTAATACACAGTCGCGCGAAGATCCCAATTACCTTCAATTGGCGCTGAAGCCCCATGAGGTCGAAGTCTCGTAGAAATTGGATTTCTTCAATATTTTTGACAAGTCCGGAGCTTTTCGCCTGCCTTAGATAGTATAGTGCCCAGCCATCAACTTGCTCCTGATCCCAGCGGATATAAGCATCCCTTAGTAAAGAAACAAGATCGTAGGTGTAAGGTCCGCTTACAGCGTCCTGGAAATCGATAATCCCAGGAGTGGAATTTTCACCAAATTCCTTCGTACCGAGAATCATCAGATTCCTGGAATGGTAATCTCGGTGCACCGCCACTTTAGGTTGCGACAAAGCAGCCTCTTCCAAAAATTCCAGTGTTTCAGCGATTAATGCTTTCTCATTTTCCTTTAACTTTAATTGAAGAAATTGAGAACAAAACCAATTCTCAAATAAGGACATTTCTCGATGCAATTCAGACTTGTCATAGGGGTCAAGTTTCTCTTTATAAACTCCTGCCTGAATATCAATTAAAGAGTCAATCGCTACTTTATAGAGCATATTAATTTCCGATTGATTGCCCGCTTTTTGTAGATAAACTAATCGATTGAGATAAATTTCATCACCAAAATCATCCAACAACATAAAGCCCTGATCATAGTCAACAGAGAATACCTTCGGTACAGTCACCCCAGCTTCTCGTAATAAGTTGCAGATACGGACGAAAATGCGGGAGTTTTCTTGCTCAGGCGGCGAATCAACTGCAATAAAACGCGCCTCCTCAGAGCGGACCCTAAAATAGCGACGAAAGCTGGCATCCCCACTTACCAGGGTAATAGCTACCTCACCTTTGTTTTGGGGCAACCTTTGTTTGAGTATCTGCTTAGCCCAAAGTCCTAATTGTTCTTGTCTGGATTCCGACATTTATAATCTTTCGATGTAATTTTCAGTTGCTATGCAATCTAACTTCAATGAATTATTATGCCTGTACGCGCCAGTTTCACCAGCGCATAAACTTGTAAGTCGGTTCTATTTGCTAATTGTTTATTTCGATTCCACTCTTCAAATTGATCTCCGCAGGATTATTATCTCGTGCCAATTAAGAAACGCCTGCTAAGATCAGAAATCGCCTTCGCGCTCTCCGCTGGATTATTTCTAGCTGCCTCACCTAAATCGGCAGATGCACAGCTTCCTCAATATAGTTGTCGGCCTAACGAAGCCGGTGATGGATGGATTTGCGAAAATACAGGCCCGATTGAATCTCCAAACACAGCCGATGGAAATGATCGTTACAATAGCCCGGGATCAGTCCTACCAGACGGATCTGGTTCACAAAGACGCTCCACTTTCCAATTTCCAATTCAATTGCCCCAAGACTCTTTAGAAGAATCTGCCGAACCCGAACAAACTGAAGATGAATCAGAAGACGAAGAAGCCGAAGAAGACCCCGAAGACGAGGCCGCATCTCCGCAACAGCCTAGGCTTCCCCTTGCGGCCGTCGCACCAATTACAGAACCGATAGAAGAAACGGGTCAAGAAGTCATTGCCCAACCGATAGTTGCTCCTAGTTCAGATTATGAAATGGACTGGATTCCTCTTGAAGAACTAAGCGCAGAAAAGTTAGCCTTAGTCCCGGGAAATTGTTGTGGCGCATACGTCGATCCGGCTGCTGAATTTCTTGATCCCACCAACGATCCTGCTAATTCCGGAATTACCTTCTTAACAGATGAAACCGGACTATCACAGATCAATCAGAATCTGATCACCATTGACGGTAAGGTTATTGTGCAGCAAGGATATCGCACGATTCGGAATGATAACGACACAACCATTGACCGCGAGGAAAACACCGTACTAATGGAGGGCAATGTTGAGTTTCGCGAGCCCGGTATTTTGCTACTCGGCAATGCCGCCTATATCGAAAGTGATGAATCTATTAACCGGGTAACAGGCGCTCAGTATGTATTGCACGACTACGGCGCTCACGGTAATGCCGCCTCTATTGTCTATGCTGGCGATTCTGGATTAGTAAGTATAGAAAATGGTGAATTTAGTCGCTGCGAACCCGGAAGTAATTTCTGGAAGTTACGGGCAGACAGTATCGTACTCGATCAAGATACTAATCGCGGCTACGCCGACAATGTCAGCTTGAAACTTGGTGATTTCCCAATCTTTTATTACCCAGGCACCCTGCCCTTTCCCCTGGGTGACGAACCAATATCTGGCTTTCTGGCTCCTAGCACGGGGTCTACCCGCAGTGGAGGTTTCGATTTTGAGCTGCCCTATTATTTTAATCTCGCTCCTCATTATGACGCCACTTTGTCGCCAAGAATTATTTCTGACCGCGGCACGCTAGTTGGATTGGAAGCTCGTTACTTAGCCAGCTGGTCCATGAATACCTTAAATCTGTCTGGGTTATCTGGTGACAAACTCTATGATCCAGCGACTAGAAACATACCTGGAACGGATTCGCCACTTGTAGAAGATCGATGGTTTGTTGGATTTGAACACAAAGGACTTCTCGGAGCGGGTTTCTCTTCTTTTGTTGATTACAACGCGATAAGTGATGAAGATTATTTCTATGACTTAGGAAGTAGTGGACTAAATTTAACCAGCCGCACTCATCTCAACCGACAAGGTCGAATAAATTTTGATTCTGATTTTTTACGAGCAGGTTTGAATGTACAAAGAATCGAGATCATTGACCCTTTTTATGCGAGATCGAATATCAACAAGCCGTTTGATCGCTTACCGCAATTCTTCTTTGAAAGTAATGCTTACTTAAGGGGAGGCTTTCAAGTAGGTATTCGCGGTGAAGCTACTTCTTTCGACCGCAATCTAGATGAAGCTTTATTAACGATGAACCAATTGGATAATGGTGCGTTGATGAATGGGGAACGATTTAACCTGGAACCAGAAATAGGTTGGTCGAATGAAAATCTAGGTTGGTTTATTCGAACTAATGCCAAGTACAAATATATCCAATACAAATTACAGAACCAGGCATTAGGTACTGTTGAAGACCCAGACCTTGGCATTGGTATCTATTCCTTCGATGCTGGCTTGCTTTTTGAACGGGATATGAATCGGGGTAGTGGTTGGCAACAGACTCTAGAACCCCGAGTCTTTTATTTATATAGCGAGTATGAAGACCAAAGTTCTTTACCTCTGTTCGACACCTCTGAATTGAATTTCAGCTTTAATCAATTGTTTCGGGACGATAAATTCAGTGGTGGTGACCGAATCGCTGATGCCGATCAGGTCGCCTTTGCCCTAACCAGTCGCATTTTAAATCCGCAAGGAAAAGAAACAGCGCGCATCAGCATCGGCCAGATCCGCTATTTCGAAGACCGCTTCGTGACTCTAACCAATCCACTACAGACCTGGCTACCACGCTATTCACCATTAACCAATGAATCAGCCCTTGTAGGTGAACTTGCCTTCTCATTAGGGGATAGCTGGCGTCTGAATACCGACGTACAGTGGAATGAAGACAACGAGGTCATCGATGAAGGCGCATTCCAGCTCCGTTATCATCGCGACGATAATCATTTGCTAAATTTTGCTTATCGATACCGCAGCTTGGTAAGTAGTCCTTCCTTCATCTTACCGTCCGGAATAGATGAGCGCATAAAGCAAACAGATTTCTCTGCAGTCTGGCCAGTCAGTGAAAACTGGAAACTATTAGCGCGATGGAACTATGACCATAGTAATGAAAGAAATCTTGAAAGTTTTGCCGGTGTTGAGTGGTCTAATTGCTGTGCTACGATTCGTCTAATAGGCCGGGAATGGGTTGACGAAGACGAATTGTTTCTTCCTAATATCGAACCCGACCGAGGAATTTTTGTCCAATTTACTCTAAATGGGCTTGGAAACCTCACTGGAGGAGGCCTAAGCAACCTGTTAACCGACAGTATCTGGGGATTTAGAGAAACTGATTATGGCTTATAAAACGACTATTTCATTACTGGCCAAGACCTGCTTTATCGCAGCAGTAGCTTTTTCAATTGGTAATTCAGCCTTAGCTCAGCGAGTACTGTTGGATAGGGTTGTCGCGCTGGTCGACCAAGATGTTGTGCTGCAGAGCGAAATGAACCTGAGAATGGCTGATATATTGAGTGCTGCAGCCCGAGACAACCGAGAATTACCCCCAGAAGAAGAAATTAGGGATGACGTATTGGAAGCGCTGATAATTGAAAGTATTCAATTACAGATGGCTGAACAAGTCAGTATTCGCTTTGATGATGACATGATCAATCGTGTTTTAAATAACATGGCTCAAAACAGTGGTATGCCATTCGATCAGTATGTGGCGACATTGGAAAATAATGGGGTGTATCTTCAAACCCGTGATCAAGTTCGGCGGCAAATGATGCTACAGGAATTACAGCGCGGAATGGTTAATCGACGAATTTCCATAACTAATCAGGAAATTGATAATTTCCTCAATTCCGAGATGGGTAGAGAAGTAATGTCAGCAGATTACTTCATCGATCACTTATTAATTCCATTCGCCAGTGGTGACAGCATAGAAGAGCGCGATGCCAAATTAAAATACGCGGCTGACATTGTTGCTCGCGTTAGCGAAGGAGAAAACTTCCTCGAAGTTAGAACTGCAGCCAGGAGAGCTAATGTATTCCCCGTTGAGACTACTGACTTTGGCTGGCGCAAAGCGGAGAACTTACCTAATTTGTTTTCCACGATCGTAGAAACTATGGAACAAGGCGCTGTGGAAGGACCAATCGAAGCTGGCAATGGGTACCATGTAATATTCTTAGCGGGGAAACGTGGTGGCACAGAACAAATCGTTAAACAAACAAATGTTAGACACATCATGCTGTCACCAAACGAAATCAGAAACGAACAGCAGACGATTGGAGAGATCAATGAACTCCGAGAAAGAATTCTTTCTGGTGAAGACTTCGCTTCAATCGCTAGGCAACATTCTGATGATGCCTCATCTGTAGTTGCCGGTGGCGATTTAGACTGGGTAAGTGAAGGCGGAATGCCAAGAGAATTCGAAATTGTTGTCGATCAGCTTGAAGAATACGAACTTAGTGAACCATTTGAAACTGCTACTGGCTGGCATATCGCAGAAGTACTTGGTCGACGTGAAACAGACCTCAGTGTTGATTACTCCCGCTCTCAGGCAGAGCAAACCTTACGCAATAGAAAATTCGATATCGAATTGCAAAATTGGCTAATCGAAATCCGCGAAGAAGCTTTTGTCGAATTAGTGGATTAAGGACTAAGCGGTTAATGACTCGTGACCAATCGAATTGCCATTACACCTGGCGAACCAGCCGGCATTGGACCTGACCTCGCCGTATTAATCGCTCAACATCCTCCACCTAATACCGAGCTCGTCATAATCGGCGATCACGCAGTGCTCGAGCAGCGGGCTAAATTACTGAACTTATCGCTTTCACTAAATCAGTTTTCCAGATCGAACTCTAAGCCCAATTCTGCGGGAGAGCTTTCATTTATTCAGGTGGATACTCAAGAGCAAGTCATTGCAGGCAAACTTAATCCGTCAAATGCCAACTACGTGCTAAAAACTTTGCGCTTAGCGGCAGACAAAGTAATAGCAGGAGAGCTAGGAGCAATGGTTACTGGCCCAGTGCATAAGGGAAATATCAATGATGCAGGTATTGCCTTTACTGGGCATACCGAGTTCCTGGCAGAACATTGTAATAGGGATCTAACCGTTATGATGTTGGCGACTGAAGGATTACGAGTGGCTCTAGCTACAACGCACTTACCGTTAACAGAAGTCCCAGGTGCCATAAACAAAGCTCTCCTTAGAAACGTCATTACCATTCTGCACGAAGACCTGGTTAAGAAATTTGGAATTAAAAATCCAACGATTCTAGTATGCGGATTAAACCCTCATGCTGGTGAGGGAGGACATCTTGGCCTGGAGGAATTAGAAATAATTGAACCAATAATGCAAGAAATGCAAACCGCTGGCATGGACCTTATTGGACCGCTACCTGCTGACTCTCTGTTTACCGCCAAGTATCTTGATCATGCGGATGCTGTGCTATCAATGTATCACGATCAAGGTTTGCCAGTTTTGAAGTTCAAAGGTTTTGGTGCTGCCAGCAATATTACTCTGGGTCTACCTATAATCCGCACGTCAGTTGATCACGGCACCGCCCTAGATCTTGCCGGAACGGGCGAGGCGAACATCGGTAGTTTCTATAACGCTATAGCAACTGCAAACGAAATGATTAGCCATAGGAGTTCATATGAAACCGACATTGGCTAACGTAAAACTGAATAATGGGCTTCCCTATCAAGCACGGAAAAGATTCGGACAGAATTTTTTGCATGACCAAAACATAGTCGACAAGATCGTCGAGCAAATTAAACCAAAGAATAATCAGCACCTAGTGGAAATAGGTCCGGGTCAGGGTGCGCTCACGAAACCTCTGGCAAGCTCTGGGGCAAAACTTGATTGCATCGAACTGGATAGAGACCTCGCAAAATATCTAGACAAAGAATTTAGCGAAGCAGAGAGAGTCTCGGTCGTTCAGCAAGACGTTCTTAGGTTTGATTTATCGACTTTGACAGACACAGAAAAATCCCTGCGAATTATTGGCAATCTTCCTTACAACATTTCCACACCAGTAATTTTTCATTTGCTTAAAAGCCACCGATTAATATGCGACATGATTTTTATGTTGCAGCTGGAAGTTGTGCAAAGACTGGTTGCCACACCAGGGGGGAAAAATTATGGTCGATTAGGTTTAATGGTGCAGTACTTCTGTGAGGTCCAGCATTTATTTAATGTACCCTCATCTGCATTCACTCCCAAACCTAAAGTAGTTTCCGCCATAGTTCGTTTGAAACCTCATTCTGACTTTCCGCTAGAGGCAAAAGATCCAGAATGTTTGCAAACTGTGATTCGTACCGCATTTAATCAACGCAGAAAGACCTTGAAAAATAGCCTTCGAACCATCATTTCAAAAAAAGTGCTAAACGAGTTACCAATAGATGCTGGCCTTAGACCGGAAAAATTATCTTTGGCTGATTACGTCTTAATTAGTGATGCCATCAGCAAATGATGTGAAATGAAAAATATTAGCGACACCATACAAATAGAAGTAACCACACGGTATCTATACAAGCATTCAGAACCGGCGAAAAATCGCTATGTGTTTGCTTATTCAATAGAAATCACCAATCATGGCGCTGAATCTGTAACTTTGTTA
>DFQD01000219.1 GCA_002377605.1 Gammaproteobacteria bacterium UBA3498
TTGAAATCGGAGCACAACCCAATGGGTTTATAGATTCTACTTACAATTTTCTTAGTTCTGTTTTTGTTTGGCGTAAATGGGAAGAGAAACCGGCAGCAATGCTTACCCCTGGACTGGAATATACAATTAAACAATCACTGAGCTTAATGTTAGGGCAGACGCAGTATGCGATGGTGGCTCAGGATAACGAATTGTATCGGCACAGTCTCTCAAACATTAGAACATGGCTACAACGCTTTGCAGTTATGGAATCTGAAGTAGTGCAAGTGATGCTGGAAGAAATAAATGAACTAAGCGAAATCGATGTCAATCCAAGCTTGCCGAATTTAGGAAACTCACTGTCACTTATTTCGCAATTCACGCCGGACTAAAGCAAGCATCATGATCCGCTTATTTGTTTTTAGCTTACTCACAATCGTTGTTGCTCTCTCGGTTACTCTCTATCTCGGTTTTCCCAACGACCCGGGTTACCTTCTAATCGCTTTTGGTAGTTACACTTTCGAAACAAGCTTACTTGCGCTTATAGTAATAAGCGGTATTGTTTACTTGTTGTTTAAATCTTTAGTCCTGCTATTACAGTGGATTAACCCACGTAAACTTTTTCAGTTTGGGTATGAATTAAATGAGCAACGTAAAGCCAAAGCTCGCAGCGATACTATTGAAGGATTGCTTTATTTTACGCGAGGCAATTGGCAATCTAGTTATAACTTGTTAACGAAGAGCATTGGTGACAAAGACTCCAGCGTTGTTAACTATCTCGCTGCCGCCTACGCCGCACACAAGGTTGGGCGCAAAGAAGACTGGATCAAATGTCTGGAAGATGCTGAAAAAACGTACCCCAAAGCTAGGTCCACTATTAATTTCTTGAAAGCGCAGTTGTTGTTTAAGTTAGGCCAGTTGGAACAATCCGTTGCCGTTTTGGAACAACTTAAGCGAAGTTCAGTCAATGATCATTCTTTGCTTTTTTTACTAAAGGATGTATACCTCCAACTTCAGGATTGGCAGGCGCTTAAAGAAATACTCCCAACCCTCGAAAAGAACCAAATCGTTGATGCAGTGGAAATAGAACAGATACAGATGCGCATATTTATGGAAGAGCTCTATTCAGCTTGTTTTGCAATGACTGATTCATCAAAAGAAGAATCTCTGTTGCAGCTCAATAAGCTATGGAAAAAAGCTCCGGCAAAATATCGTGAAAATGAAAAAATTGTTAAGCATTTCTCAGAGTTACTGCTGCAATTAGATGCCAAGGCCAATGCGGCCAAGGCCATTGAAGCTGCAGTCAGTAAAAGGTGGAGTGAAACTTTGGTGCAGCGCTACGGTGAGTTGGATTATGGTGTGAGCCCACAACAACTTATCATTGCAGAAGGCTGGTTAGAATCGAGGCCGACCGACGCCAACTTAATGCTATGTCTCGGCCGTATATCGATGCGGAATGAGCTTTGGGGAAAAGCAAAGGAATACTACAAAGCCAGTATTAAGATCTCACCTACTGCACTAGCTTATGGTGAGCTGAGTAGATTGCTGAGACATTTAGGGGAAGTAGAAGCTAGTGAAACTTATTTGCAAAGCTATGGTGATTTAATTGGCGCTCAGCTTCCTGACCTACCTCTTCCTTCTCAGAATAAGATAACTCACTAATCAATTCCGAGCTCCTTCCACAATTCATCTACACGTTGTTTAACTACTGTGCTCATTTCGATTGGCATTCCCCACTGCCTTTCCGTTTCACCTGACCACTTATTCGTTGCGTCGAGTCCCATCTTCGAGCCAAGGCCGGGCACTGGAGACGCGAAATCCAGATAGTCGATAGGTGTGTTATCTATTAGCACTGTATCTCGAATGGGATCCATTCTAGTGGTGATAGCCCAGATGACATCTTCCCAGCTGCGAATATCTACATCGTCGTCTACTACCACTATAAACTTGGTATACATAAACTGTCGCAAGAAAGACCATATACCCATCATAATGCGCTTGGCATGGCCAGGGTACTGTTTCTTAATGCTTACTACTGCCATACGGTAGGAACACCCTTCAGCCGGTAAGTAGAAATCGGAAATTTCAGGAAATTGTTTTTGCAATAATGGAATAAAAACTTCATTTAATGCTACACCTAGCATTGCGGGTTCATCAGGCGGGCGACCGGTATAGGTACTGTGATATAAAGGATCTTTGCGATGGGTAATACGTTTCACCGTAAACACAGGGAACTTCTCAACCTCGTTATAGTAACCGGTATGATCGCCATAGGGACCTTCACGGGCAATTTCTTCTGGTCCGATTGTTCCTTCTAGAACTATTTCCGCACTGGCTGGAACCTGCAATTCATTGGTCTGGGATTTCACGATATCAGTTTTGCCGCCTCTTAATAATCCTGCGAAGGCATACTCGGAAAGCGTGTCAGGAATGGGGGTCACCGTAGCAAGAATTGTTGCAGGGTCAGCTCCCAGCGCGACCGAAACCGGAAAGTCTTCGCCAGGATGTTTAAGTTTCCAGTCTCGAAAATCCAATGCGCCACCTCGATGAGATAACCAGCGCATGATCAATTTATTGCGTCCAATTAACTGCATGCGATAGATACCGAGATTTTGTCGTTCCTTCTCTGGCCCTTTGGTTATTACCAGAGGCCAGGTTACCAGAGGTGCAGCATCACCGGGCCAGCAGGTTTGAATTGGGAAAATCGATAAATCGATATCATCTTCTTCGATAACGATTTCCTGACAAGGAGCGGACCGTTTTACGTTAGGCGAAATATTTAATACTGATTTGTAACTCGGTAGGTTTTGCCAAAGGTTTTTCCAGCCAGATGGGGGTGTTGGTTCCTTTAAGAAAGCTAACAACTTACCGACGTCACGCAGACCTTCCAAATCTTCCTGACCCATGGCTAGCGCTATGCGTCGAGTATTACCGAATAGATTGGCTAAAAGTGGTAGGGAAGAGCCCTTCACATTCTCAAATAAAAGTGCTGGACCACTGCGACGTAAAGTTCGATCAGATATCTCTGTAATTTCGAGATAGGGGTCGACTTCGGTTTGAATTCTTTTGAGTTCACCCTCTTGTTCGAGCAGATCAATAAAGTCACGGAGATCTTTAAATGCCATAGGGTTTTGTAAGAGTGATTGAATTAAGGTGAAATAAAGCGTTCTATTTTCTCTTCATCGCGTTAAAGAAGTCATCATTGGTTTTAGTATCTTTAAGCTTGTCCAGGATGAACTCTGTCGCCTGCACATCTTCCATAGAACTCAGAAGCTTACGCAGGATCCACATGCGCTGCAGTTCTTCTTCGTTGGTAAGCAAGTCTTCACGGCGGGTACCAGAACGACGAACATTGATTGCTGGATAGATTCTCTTCTCTGCAATCTTTCTGTCCAGATGTAATTCCATATTACCGGTGCCTTTAAATTCTTCGTAAATCACTTCGTCCATTTTCGAGCCGGTTTCGACTAGGGCCGTAGCGATAATCGTTAGCGACCCACCTTCTTCAAGATTTCGTGCAGCACCAAAGAATCGCTTCGGTCTTTCCAGTGCATGAGCGTCAACACCACCAGTTAACACTTTACCAGAGGAAGGAATAACTGTGTTATAGGCACGCGCCAGCCGTGTAATAGAGTCTAAAAGGATTACAACATCTTCTTTATGTTCAACCAGACGTTTGGCTTTTTCGATTACCATGTCTGCAACCTGAAC
>DFQD01000091.1 GCA_002377605.1 Gammaproteobacteria bacterium UBA3498
CGTCTTAATAATTACAGTTGCCAGTCCCATATTTAAAGGCTAAATTTTAGAAATACTAAAAAGTTCAATTTCTGGGGGCTAATCATGAATCGCAGAATACTATTCAAGTGGAGCCTACTCTCATTGGGTGTATTGTTTCTGATGTACGTGGGTTGGGTTGTAAACTTTGAAGTAAATCTTGGTAGGAATCAGCCGATGGGTGGTAATTCTATTATTATCGCTACATTTAATGATGAAAACGAGCGCCATGAGCGCGTACTAAGCCTAAGAGAGATCAGCGGTGAGAACTATGTTGCTGCTAATCATTGGCCTCGCGCTTGGTATCGTCAAGCTCTAGATAATCCAAATGTAGAAGTTAAAATGCCTAGGGAAGAAGAGTTTTCGCCTTATACCGCTGTACCACTAGAAGGTGCTGAAGATGACCTACTAAGGGAAGAGTACACCATCAGCTTTCGTGGCCGTGCTCAAATGGGGTTTCCTCCACGCTATTTTTTGCGGCTTGACCCTCGCTGATATAAGTCGATAGCGTAAGTAACTAACCAAGAACGAGTTATGAAAAATGTATCTCGGTAATGAACATACTATTTAACAACAATTTAGGGGTCTAAGTATGACTATATCAACAGGCGGCTGTCTTTGTGGGCAAGTATCTTATGATCTAGAACAAGAATCAGTTTTGAGCGCGATTCATTGTCATTGTTTGGACTGTCAAAAATCGACAGGTTCAGGCAAGGCAACAATTGTAGCTATTCCGGAAAAAAACCTGGAGATTCGAGGTGCTTTAAAATACTACTCTGTTGTTGGTACTGATGGCGCAACGATAGAGAGAGGATTCTGCGAAAATTGTGGTTCACCAATCATTAGTGCAGCCATAGGCCCCGCCGAATGGGAAGGAATAAAATTCATTAAAGCAGGCAGCCTTGATGATTCTTCTTGGATTAGCGTAGAGACCAATATATGGAAATCTACGGCTAGGCATTGGGATGAAGTGCGGGAGGAATTGACTACATTTGAACAAAACCTCCAAGCGTAAATTCGATTACCTCACAAGTTACCCTGCATAACTGAAACGCGCTCCAACAATAGCAGTGCGGATTCTACTTAATCATACCCCCTAAACATTACAGCGCAGGCATCCAAATAGAGAATCAATCACGCTGATTCTTTCTAGGTACAAGAGTCGTCAGGCTCTGCGGATGGCGAGATAGCTTTGCTTCGTCAACATTTTGTGTAAGGTGCTCTGTCCCTTGCTGTTCAGGGTATCTTCAAAACTATCCCAGATAACCGATATTTATAGTATCTTATAAGTATGAGACTAAAAACTATAAGCTTGGATATGAAAATATGAAAAAGATCATCTTACAGATTTTGGGAATAATTATACTAATACCGGCTGTGGCTATGGCAACGTTAAGAGTCGAGAATCAAAATGCTGACGGGCCTTCAATACTATTTCCTGGCGGAGAAATGACGACCGGTAGACTGCATACTGGCCCCGAACCTGACTGGAGCTTCACCGACGATATCCAGCTAGTGGAACTGCAACTGAATGACCCAATGGCTTCCCGTCTGATCTATGTGCTGGAAAGCGATGCCAGGCTTTTCATTATTTCGGGCTATATGACGACGATGCTCGGCAAGCTATGGAAGGAATGGGCTTTTGAAGCAGACAGAGGTAACAATGAGGGTGTGTTACGAGTAGACGGCGTCCGGTATCCCAGAACTTTAGTTCGCATCAAGGAAGGAGACATACTTGACGGAGTTGCGGCAAAACTAATCACCAAATATGGAGGGGCCCCCACCGCCAGTCCCGAAGCCATTGCAGGCACCAGGGCAGGGATCGAATCAGGAAATTCCTGGGTGTTCGAGCTTGTTCCCAGAGAACTTAACTAAGGATTCAGAAATGAAGACTAAAAATTATCTAATGCTTTGTGCCGCTGTCGCTCTCGCGACCTCAATGAGTATTCTTTTTATGCCAGGACTTTCAGACACTGTAGAGACAAGAATGCTTTCCTGGCTTGGTAATAACGCCAGAGCTGAACGACCGTATTAATGATCTCTGATTCTCTTCGTTCCGATAAGACTTTGTGGGTAAGCACTATTTGCCCTTTCAAACAAATATCAGATCAATCGAACAGATAATAAAATTAAATAGTCTTAATTGATTTGATATAGGCTTGAAGGTGGTATGACTTTCTGGAGCAACGGTTCAAAGGCCGAGTACTTCTCGCATTTCCCTTGCTGTCATGCCCTTTACATAGACGTCCGTTCCTTGATCAAAGTCACGAGCCCGATCTAACCCACCAACTACTACAGGATCGAATCCGCAGTCTATAACTAACTGAGTTGCGACTGCGATCGCCTCATCATCATTTCCGGCAATAGGAATAGCAATAAGTTCTCCTTCTCGGTGAGCTTCATTTTGAACTTCTCGCCAGCTAAGCGCATTAAAGGCGCGAACTAATCTTACTCCCGGTAAATATTCTGCAGAAGTAACACCTGTGCCTCGTTCCAGGGCATCTGCTGCTATTTCGCCATCTCTTTGTACATAAGGATTGCCGCAATCGATTACAACTTTTCCTTGCATGAGGTTACCGTAATCACGGCCGATCTGTGGAGTGGCGGCATAAGGCACAGCAACTAAAATTACTTCTCCAAATTCAGCCGCTTCTTGCGGATATCCTGCCCGACAATTGGGTCCGCCTTGAGCTACAAGATCAGCTAATTGATCAGGGTTTCGAGAAGAAAAAAGAATTTCATGGCCTGCTTCGGCCCAGCGTAGACCCACAGAACCACCGATTCTGCCCGATCCTATGATGCCGATTTTTAAGGGCGTAGAAGATTGAGCGTAACTAAGTGGCGAATTTAGAAATATTGGCAGCACCCACAGACTGGGTCCAGAAATCATCAAATGCTTGAGAAATTTACGTCGAGGTGTTGTGCTCTTTTTATTCACGGCATTGGCTCCGTTTAGGTTTAATGACTTATGGAATGAATTAAATCGAGAAAATTAGACTTAGAAAAAATTTGGAGAATAAATGTGCAGGCTGGTTAATTGAACGTGCTGGCATAATCTGCCGCATCTGCCGGTTGTCCGGATAAAGGGCCACCAGAAATGCCAGCTCCTGAGCCTCCAGCTCCTGAACCTGTGCCACGCCAAGCTTTAGCCGTTTCTGTCCTGCGATTCAGAGTTTTTAATTCCCCAACAGATAAGCAGACTTTCTGCTGCATCCTTCTATTCATCCGTCGTTGCAATGTCCTCTCCCCAGGCGTGCCTTTAATATCTTCACGGACAATTTCTTCTCGCAAAGCGACTGCACCGGAAAATATTCGCCAACCTGCAATTTCTTCCCGACAAATAATTTGTTCATCAAAAGTTGCTGAGGCGTTATACCCCGCAAGCTCGGTTTCATCCATCGTCTCGAACGATGGCTTGATTTCGCTTACGCAAAAAGAGAGCCCGGCCAGAATAGTCAATAACAATAGGAAGTGCTTAACTAAGTTCATCTTGACGATAATACATACATAATATAAGAAATCTATTTTTT
>DFQD01000012.1:0-6753 GCA_002377605.1 Gammaproteobacteria bacterium UBA3498
TGCAAGATTTACAATCACAATCTCTCCTTGCTCACGCAATTCGGCAATCATTTCTCGCAGTCCTTGATCGTTAAGATTGGGTGCTACTATGCCCGCCTTCTGCGTAAATTCTTTGGTTGATAGTTTTGCTAAAACTTTTAGATCACTATCAAACCCAGATGCAGGACGCGCGCGCCCAAATACTTCACCAATATGATCGTAACGCCCACCTTTCGCAACGGCTCTGCCATGCGCAGGAGTGTAGGCTGCGAACACGATCCCCGTATGATACTCATAACCGCGTAATTCACAGAGATCAAAACAAAGTATGATATCTGGAATTTGTTGTTTAACTCCTTCTACTATCGTAACCAATTCTTGTAATTCAGCTTTCACACTATCCGGAGCATTAGAGAAAACAGATAAGGCATCTTGCAGAATGCTTTCATCACCGGATAAACGAGAGAGTTGCTTTAGCATATTCTGCAAATCTTTATCTTTTACTGAAGCATCGAGCACGGAATCAATTTCATCATAGGCTTTGCGTTGAATTGCTTCGAATAGAGATTGTTCAATATCTACATCGAGACCAGCTTTCTCGACTAGAGATCTAAATATTCCAACATGACCTAAAACTATATGGATGCCGTCAATCGTAATTGCACTGAGTGTTTGGTGCATTAAACAAATGAGTTCTACATCACATTCCACACCAGAGTGGCCGTAGAGTTCGGCACCGATTCGAATTGGTACTCTTGAGGTCATAATCCCGCGGGGTTTAGTGTGCAAGACATTGTCGGCATAGCACAATCGAACGGGTCCTTCCCGATTTAAGCGATGGGCATCAATTCGTGCGGCTTGGGGTGTAATGTCCGCGCGAATCCCCATCATACGGCCAGTAAGCTGGTCGGTAATTTTAAAGGTATGCAGATCTAAATGGTGCGATGAGCCAACTAACAAGGAATCTAGAAACTCTATTAACGGAGTGATTACCAGCTGATAACCCCAAGACTCATACAAGTCCAGAAGTTGTCGGCGCAATGATTCTAGCTTATAGGCTTCCACGGGCAGAATTTCTTCTACTCCATCAGGAAGCAACCAACGTTTAGCATCACTCATGGTCAGTTAATACTCAGTATTAAAATTCAATTAATTAGTAGTAAGAGCACAGTGCCCGTCAACATACTGCCCAATCCGATGAGTCGCATGGTTGTGTCGTCGACTTCATCCAACATCATAATTAAGTTTCGCCATCGTTTAGGTGCAATAAAAGGCAGTATTCCTTCTATTACCAGCATTAAACAAAAAGCTACTGCGAGTTCATGTAACATGTTTCGCATTCTTCCCTAACTGGCCTTAGCAACTAAGTCGTTTTTCAAAGACGCAGCCCGAAAGAATCTGAATCGCAGTTTTGCAATTCAGATTCCGTATAGTGCTTCGGGATTATTTCTTGGTTTTACTCGTTAGCCTGGTTGTTATTATTATTTACTGCAGAGTAAGCCCATCCTTCAAATACTTGAAGTAATCACTGTCAGGATCTAACAGTAAAACATCATTCTTGGTACTAAAAGTTTCGCGATAGGCATTGAGGCTTCTAGTAAAAGCATAGAATTCTTCATCTTTTGTATAAGCGTCAGCATAGATTGAAGTTGCTTCAGCGTCACCTTCACCGCGAATTCTTTCAGCATCGCGATAGGCTTCAGCTTCATAAATGACAACCTGACGATCCGCATCTGCTCTAATGCCAATGGCAAGCTCATCGCCGCGCGAGCGGATTTCTTGAGCTTCTCGATTACGTTCAGTAATCATTCGATCGTAAACTGAAGATCGAACATCGTCTGGAAGATCGATTCGCTTCACTCGTACATCGATGACTTCAATACCGATATCCGATGCAGTGGCCTCATTAAGCTCTGCAGTTAAATCCAACATGAGCTGATCACGTTCACCAGCAACAACTTCAATAAGGGTACGAGCACCTATTTGGTCTCGTAGTCCGTCATTTATACGCTGGGCTAATAGACTGCCTGCTGTGCCAACGTTACCCCGAGTAGAAACATAAAACTGGCCAACATCTACAATGCGCCACTTTGCATAGGAATCAACGTCTAGCGCCTTCTGCTCTAGAGTAAGAAAGCGTTGCGGTGTAGCATCTTCAGTTTGGATTCTTGCGTCAAACTTACGTACTGTATTAACCCAAGGGATTTTTACATGAAGTCCTGATGCAATGTCTGAGTTCACCAATTCACCAAATTGCAGCATTACAGCTCGTTCGGTCTCCTTGACCACGAACAAAGTATTGCTCACGATGACTGCCGCTAGGAATAAAAATCCCACTGAGAGGAAATTTTTCATGGCCTACCTCCTCTTCCACTATTAAGTCGAGCCCTGTCGACAGCTGTATTACCTGAAGGTCCCGGTAAGTATGGTGCGATTTGATCAGCTAGATCTTGCCATTCAGCGGAAGAGCGAGGTCTTGCTGTTGTTGTTCCGCTCTGTTCCATAATTTTATCCAGTGGTAAATACAACATGTTATTACCGCCTTCGACGTCGATCATGATTTTACTGCTGGCTGTCATAACATCCTGTAATGAGTCAATATATAAACGCTGACGGGTTACTGCCGGCGCTTTCGTATATTCTTCAAGCAGTTGATCGAATCGAGAAGCATCACCTTCTGCTTCGGCAATGACTTGTCCTTTATAAGCATTCGCCTGTTCGATCTGACGTTGCGCCTCTCCTCGTGCTTCAGGGATTACCCGATTAGCATATTGCTGCGCCTGGTTTTGTGCGCGCTGTTCATCCTCACGAGCCCGAATCACGTCGTCGAAGGCAGCTCGCACTCCATCAGGTGGCTGAGCGTCTACTACATTAACCTGACTTATAAAAATTCCAGTATTGTAAACATCCATATAGTCCTGCAATCGTGTTGATACGTCTGCAACAACTCTATCGCGTCCCGTAGTTAGAATTTGTTCCATAGTATTACCGCCGACAACGTGCCGGATCGCCGATTCGGCTGAGTTATCCAGGCTCCGCTCAGGATTCTGCACTGCAATTACATACTTAACAGGGTCCTGAATTAGATATTGAACAGTAACTTCAATATCAATGATGTTTTCATCGGTTGTAAGCATCGCTCTATTTTGATAGGTCTTTGCATTCAACTCTGAAACGTTGACTAAATTAACTTCGTCGACAATGGGAGGATTCCAATGCAACCCTGGTTGCACTGTGTCGTCTAAGACTTTACCGAATCGCAGTACAACACCGCGCTCAGCTTCGTCGACGATGTAGAATCCCATGAATCCCCAAACTACGACTACAACAACAATTAAGCCAGCGATCAAGCCCCCAGACGGTGATGAAGATCTACCGCCAGTGTTTGAGCCGCCGCCGCGGGAACCACCGAAGAGACCATTGAATCTCTTCGTCAGATTTTTAATTACTTGATCAATGTCCGGTGGTCCCTGGTCTCCACCGCGACGACCACCGCCCCAAGGGTCGTTGCCGTTACCGTTACTTCCAGGTTCATTCCAAGCCATTGGTTTCTCCATAGCTTTTCAAAGACGCAGAACGTCAATTTTAGCTAATAATTGTGAATTAACACAGCATTTTGCAAAGTTAAAAGCCCTGAAATTAGCGTCACGCGGTGCGTGCGTGTTCTTCCGAAACCCAAACCGAATTGGTCATTTCCACTAACTCAGGCGTCTGCTCAATGACTGCACCTTGCTGCACCACGCGTTCCAGCTCGACCTTTGGCAAGCGAACACCGAGGTGATAAAAACCACTCTCATCGATATGTTCAGCCTCGATGAATCCTTTTTCATAAAGTTTACTGCGCAAGCGAGTCTGATCCGGGGCAATGCGAATCGTTTCCGAAACTAATGAGCCGGCAAGAACTTCGCTAATAGCTTGAAGTAAAGCCTCAAGGCCAAGTCCTTTTTGTGCTGAGATCCAGACTTTATTAGGTACTCCGTTTTCACCGTACTCGATACGAGGATAGAATGCATCCAATAAATCGATTTTATTAAAAACTTTTAGCTGAGAAACGGACTCAGCGCCGATTTCCTCCAATACATCGTTAACTTCTTCGATATAGTCTTCATGAGATTCATGAGCGCAATCTATTACATGTAACAACAAATCCGCCGATGAAGTCTCTTCCAAAGTGGCGCGAAAAGCCTCTACCAATTGATGAGGTAGATGACTGATGAAGCCTACTGTGTCTGCCACGATCGCGGCACCAAAATTTGGTAAGTCGATGCGTCGCAAGGTGGAATCCAATGTCGCAAACAATTTGTCCGCAGCGTAAACATCCGAATTAGTTAATGAGTTAAACAAGGTTGATTTGCCTGCGTTGGTATAACCAACCAGAGATACAGTAGGTACTTCTGCTCTACTGCGAGAACGTCTGCCTAGTTCGCGTCGACTTCTAACTTTGGACAAGCTTTTCTTTATCGCTTTAATGCGTTGGCCAATCATTCGTTGGTCTAACTCGAGCTGAGTTTCTCCAGCTCCTCTCAAGCCGATACCACCTTTTTGTCGATCCAGGTGCGTCCAACCGCGCTTTAATCGAGAACTTAAATGTTCAAGTTGCGCCAATTCGACTTGTAACTTTCCTTCATGACTCCGCGCACGTTGTGCGAAGATATCTAGAATTAATCCCGTGCGATCTAAAACTCGACACTCAAATACTTTTTCCAAATTACGTTCCTGACTTGGTGTCAGTGCATGGTTGAACAAAACTAATTGGGCTTTATGAGCACGCACAGCAGCGGCAATCTCTTCGAGTTTGCCGCTTCCTACAAAATGGTTTGGTGAAGGTTGTTTGCGAGTTCCAGTAATAAATTCTGCTGGCTGAGCGCCTGCTGACAGGGCTAGTTCTTCAAACTCAATTAGGTCCTTTCGTTCCTTATCAGACTCGATCGAGATATGGACTAGAATTGTAACTTCGCCAGATTCTGGCCTTTCAAAAAACAAATAGTTACCTCAAGTTCAGCGATTCGAAATCTTTAGGCATTACCTGGCTCGTCAACATCTTCATCCTTAGAGTCTCCCTGACCGGACATTGGAATCTTCACCATACGTGCAGGGACTACTGTGGAAATTGCATGCTTATATACCATCTGACTTACTGCATTTCTAAGCAGAATTACGAATTGATCGAATGATTCAATCTGACCTTGCAGTTTAATGCCACTAACCAAATAAATAGAAACTGGAATACGTTCTTTTCTAAGTACGTTGAGAAAAGGGTCTTGTAGTGTATGCCCTTTGGACATTCTTTTTCTCCTTGCTATCTACAATCCTGTTTTCGGTTCGATAAGCCCAGTGCCACGGTGGCTGAATCGTTTCTTAAACACTATTGTGACTAGTGATACCGTAATAAAGTTCTATATTGAGATAGATTCTACGTATTTCAAGAGGGTATCCATGGACTTACCTGATGGATCGCGCAAACTTCGTAGATTGTCCCAACTACGAAGCCAGGTTAGTTGGCGCTTGGCCAGTTGCCTAGTGGCAATAATACTCTTTTCTACCATCTCATTATAGCTTAATTCTCCCGCCAGATGTTGCCAGACCTGCCTGTAACCCACTGATTTTATTGAAGGAAGCCTTTGGTTCAGATCCCCTCGCTGGAACAGAGAATTTACTTCTTCTACTAGGCCGTCTCTCAACATTTGTTGAAATCGATCGGCAATCTTTTGATACAATAGGTCTCGATCGTCCGGCTGGATTGCAAAAAAGTGCAAATTAAACGGCGGCGAATCTCCATTTTCACTTTTCGCTTCCTGCTCTTCTGTATGAAATTGAGTCATGGTCTTGCCGGAAACCAGAAAAATTTCCAAGGCACGCTGTAACCTTTGAGGATCGTTAGGATGAATTCGCTGGGCAGACTCAGGGTCAACCTGAGCTAGTTTGTGATGTACCTCTTCCCAACCCTTCTCTTTAACGAGTGCTTCGATCTCATTTCTGGTTTCTACATCTGCGTGGGGCATGGAGGCCAATCCATCCCTCAGTAATTTGAAATAAAGCATGGTGCCCCCAACCAATAAAGGTGTTTTACCCAAAGCAAGCACATTGCCAATCTCCTGGATGGCATCTTCACGGAAGTCAGAAGCGGAATAGGTCTCTCCCGCATCTTTTATATCAATTAGTCGATGGGGGGCTCTACTTAAAGTCGCTTTATCAGGTTTGCCCGTGCCAATATCCATATCCCTATAAACTTGTGCTGAATCGACATTGATTATTGCAAACGGAAATCGCTGCACTAACTCAACCGCCATTCCAGTTTTACCAGAAGCAGTAGGCCCCATTAGACAATACACATTTGGCTTTGATCTTGATTGTTTCACTTAAATCTAGGAAAGCGTGTTACTGACCACGTAAAAATAATTTATCCAGTTCATCTAAACTCTGATAAACCCAAGTAGGTCTTCCGTGATTGCATTGACTACTTCGCTCTGTTGCTTCCATATCGCGTAACAACGCATTCATTTCCGGAATAGTTAAGTGGCGATTCGCTCTAACTGAACCATGGCATGCCATGGTTGAAAGCAATTTATCCTGATGGGATTGAATACGGTCGCTACTGCCATACTCAAGAACATCAGACAATACATCGCGAACCATCTGTTCTATGTTTGAGTCTTTTAATATAGAAGGAATTTGTCGAATAACAATTGCTTCGTCAGATACTCGTTCGAGTTCAATTCCTAAACTTAGCATCACTGGCTTTTGTTCCTCTGCACAGTTTGCCTCTCCCTGACT
>DFQD01000012.1:7126-17800 GCA_002377605.1 Gammaproteobacteria bacterium UBA3498
GCAGTTTTCATACGCTCATAAGTGATGCGCTCATGAGCCGCATGCATATCAACTATTATTAATCCATCTTTATTCTGTGCCAGGATGTAGATTCCATGAATTTGTGCTACTGCATAGCCTAATGGTGGCACTTCTTCATTTTCGCTACTTAGTTTCGACAGTGCCGCTAACTGATTCTGCACACTTGCTACTGATCCCGACAAATTTTGTCGATTAACTTGATACGCTGTCGATGCCTCTTTTAATGACAATGGGCTTTGATACAAAAATGTTTTTGCTTGTTCGTTTTCTCCTCCGCCAATATCGAAAGCATGTGCCAATGGCCCTCCCATGCTGCTCTGCATTTGATCTTGTGGGGTAACTTCCGCCAAAGCTTTATGCAAAGAGCTAAAGAGAAAATCATGAACTAAACGGCTATCACGGAAGCGTACTTCATGTTTCGTCGGATGCACATTCACATCAACCGATACTGGATCAAGTTCTAAATAAAGAACATAAGCTGGATGGCGGCCATGAAATAAGACATCTCGATAGGCTTGCTTTACTGCATGAGTCACTAACTTGTCACGAATAATTCGCCCATTGACGTAAAAGTATTGCAGGTCAGCTTGTGATCGAGAAAAGGTTGGTAAACTCACCCATCCCCAGAGCCTCACTCCAGCACGTTCGATGTCTACACGAACAGAATTTTCAACGAAGGCTGGTCCACAAACCAGTGCAACTCTTCGTTGTTGTTCTTGTTCAGATTTTGCGGGAAATAATTTATGGATGTTGCGGTGGTTATGTTTCAAAGAAAACTGCACGTCGAATCGACTAAGCGCGATGCGTTTAACAATTTCATCGATTCTTGAGAATTCGGTTTTCTCTGTCTTTAAAAATTTCTTGCGCGCTGGTGTATTGAAAAACAACTCTCGGACTTCTACGGTGGTTCCACGAGCGTGGGCGACGGGCTCAACTTTGGCGTCCATATTCTGACCCTCAGCTTCTACTTTCCAGCCATTATCTTCCTCATCAGAGTCAGACTTGGACATCATTATCAAGCGGGATACAGAACTAATGCTCGCTAAGGCTTCCCCTCGAAAACCTAGACTGTCGATATTTTCTAAATCCTCTAGATTAGAAATCTTACTAGTGGCATGGCGACTGAGAGCTAATGAGAGATCTTCCTTTACTATACCACTACCGTTATCTTTTACTCTTAGTAGTTTGACTCCGCCCTGCTCTAAGTCAATTTCAATACGGCCCGCTCCCGCATCAAGACTGTTCTCCAATAACTCTTTTGCAACTGATGCAGGACGTTCAACCACTTCACCAGCGGCAATTTGGTTTGTCAGTCTCTGACTGAGTAAGTTAATTCGATGCATGCAACAAAACGGATTAGAACCAACAGTGCCAGCATTGTAGCACTCTCAAATTTTAATCCTATGGGTGAATGTGCCGGAGTTTATATGGTCGGAATCTTAAGTACCTGCCCAACTAATATCTTGTCACTGGACAGGTTATTGGCTGAACGCAGATTTGCGAGACTCACTGAATAGCGAGCTGCTATTTCGGACAAAGTCTCACCCCGTTGAATGGTGTGCTCAGATATCGCAAGCAGCCCACCTCCTGGCAGAGTTATCTCCTGTCCAATACGAATCGTATTAGAGCTCAGATTATTAAGGGACTTTAGCTCATTAATGGTTAGTCCAAATCGCTGAGCGATAACCGATAGACTATCGCCAGATTTCACTATGTAGGATCCAGGCGTAATTCCATTCTCTTTTTGCCAGGCAATCAATGTGCCTTCCGGTGGAGAATCATAAAAATACTGCATCACACCGCGACCAATTGAATGAGCCATGTTGCGTTGAAATCCGGCTGAATTAAGACGTTGTGCCTCATTCGGGTTCGTGAGGTATCCAGTCTCTATCAATATAGAAGGAATATCTGGTGAATTTAGAACCTGCAGCGAAGCCTGCTGTACTTTGTCTCGCCGTAATCTTGATACAGAACCCATAGACTCTAGAATTCTGGTACCAGCAATAAGACTCTGTTCCATGCTCCAGGCCATCTGCAAAGATACCAGAGTTAAGGCAACGTCGTCGTCCAATCCCCCAATGGCAAGATCGCCACCTACTCCACCCAATAAATCAGATCCGTTTTCCTTCTCGGTGACTCGGCGAGCATTCTCTCTATCTGCTCTGTCGCCGGATAAAGCATAGATGGTTACACCATTGGCTCTACTACTTCGATACCAATCGGCATGAATAGCAACGAATAAATCTGCTCGCCCGTCACGGGCAATCTGCGGACGCTTTTGCAGTTCAACGTAATAGTCACCGTCGCGAATCATTACCGGTGTATAACCGGGAATTGAATTAAAGTAGTCCCGCAGGTAACGGGAAATTGCTAGCGTTACATTCTTCTCTGTAATCCGACCATCGTAGCCAATGCTGCCCGGGTCTTCACCACCATGACCGGCAGAAATGGCGACAACAATATCTCTTCGTTCATCGGATTGAACCGACGTGACTGGATTAATTACAGGCGCGCTATCTTTATCTGCGCTTTCCAAATGATAAAGATCGACTACGAGTCGATGGCCTAATTCACTGTTTGGGGCCAAAGTGAAACTTGTGGGATTAGTTTCAGTATTAAGATCTAAAACGATGCGGAGATTGTCTCCGTTGCGAACTCCAGTCCGCATTCCCTTGATAGGGCTGGCAGTAAAATCCAAACCAGAAAGATCATCTCCAACTTCTGAATTTTCGATGTCAATAACGACACGATAAGGATCTTCTAAGGTAAATAAGTTGTAACTCACGGCATCGGTTGAGCCGAAAACCAGACGAGTGTGATCCGGTGCTTGCCACATTCGCACTTCATCGATACTCGCTGCAAGACTTAAAAAAGGAACTAGAGCGCCACTTACAGCTAGTGCAACAACAGTTAAGGATTTGGAACTTTTAAGAAAATTCATTCACTATTGACTGGCGAATTCCAACATGTCTATAGATTTCGGCCTTATTTCCACAATCTTTTGGTGATCTTATGGCCTTTTCCTGAATGAATTTGCCAGCTTATCTGGCGGCCTGTCCCTTCCATTTCGAACTCGATCGTCAGATCGGAGTCTGGAATTATTCCGGCGCCTCGGTTTGCCCATTCGACAATACAAAGATTTGTTGGCTGGAAATAGTCTTCTGTTCCTAGATATTCTACTTCTTCAGGATCCGTTAAACGGTACAGATCAAAATGGTAGATCTGACACTTTTCAAATTCGTAGGGTTCAACTAGCGTGTAGGTAGGGCTCTTTACCGCCCCATTGTAACCATAACCGCGCATAATTCCGCGAGTTAAAGTTGTTTTACCCGCACCTAAGTCACCGTTAAGGTGAATTACACCACCCATAGATTCGACACCAACCCCTTCATTTACAGATTCAGCGAAAGCAGCTTCACTATAGGTTGCTTTAGCCAAGTTCTGTCCAAAAGTAACAGTTGATTCTTCATCTGGAAGAAATAATCGATGATCTGTCATATTATTAAACTTGATTAATGTAGTGATGGATTTACGAGTTGCCTAATAAAGGGAAAAAGGTCAGTAGCTGTCATTCCGCGCTCTCCCCCATTCTCTGCCGCAAGATCAGCTGCCTCACCGTGAATTGAAACGGCACAACAAAGTGCAATTTGTAAATCTAGGCCCTGGGCAATCAGACTGGCAACGATTCCAGCGAGTACGTCGCCCATTCCTCCTGTAGCCATACCCGCATTACCTTCTGTACATAGAAAGATGTCACTACTGTTTTCTTTATTGCAAATCAAACTGCCGCTACCTTTCAGTAAACAAGGCCCTCCCCACAACTCTGATAGTTTTTGCACCGTAACAAATCTATCGGATTGCACTTCTCCAACAGAAGAATTAAGCAGCGATGCTGCTTCACCGGGATGAGGTGTCAAAACCCAATTGCTACGTTTAATTGATGCGCCAGATTCCAAGCGTTCTGATAATAGATTCAGTCCGTCTGCATCCACGACCAAGGGAGTGTTTTGCACTTGCTGTGCGCTTAGTGCAGATTGTAGAAGATGTCTGGACCATTTTGACTTACCAAGCCCGGGGCCTATTGTTATCACTGAAGCCTTCGAGATCAGGTCTTCAATATCCGCATCTTCGTCTTCAGTTCCGAAAACCATTAACTCAGGTCGACGAGACAGTATTGCAGACCTATGTTTCGATCGAGTTATGATACTCACTAATCCCGAACCACTGCACTGAGCAGCTTCAGCAGCCATTAGCGGTGCACCGCCGAAGCCATAATCACCACCCATAATTACAACGTGTCCATGATTTCCTTTATGGGAAGACTTTCGTCTAGGCAAAAGGTACGGGGTTGCATCGTTGATATCGATACGGATTGCAGAAGGTGTTGGTGACGATTTTCCAGTATAGACATCGTCGGGTACTTCGAGATTGTCAAAAACTATTTCTCCACAATAATCTCGCCCTTGGCAAGTCAACAGCCCCTGCTTCATTCCAATAAAACTAACAGTTAGATCTGCCTCAACCGCCACACCCAGACAATTACCAGTATTTGCACTCAGTCCTGAAGGGAGATCGATTGCAACCACTGGACAACTCATGGCATTGATGCGCTCGATCGCTGCTGCGTAATCTCCCGATACTTTTCGATCTATTCCCGTGCCCAATAGTGCATCAACAACAACGGTATGGGCATGGTCAGTCTCGCCAATTGAGTCACTCTCGGTAAAGCTAAAGATGGGAATCTGCATATTTGCAGCCAACTCGAAAGCGAGTTTAGCCTCGCCTTTAAGCTCTGAACTCTCAGTAAGCTGGACAATGTCTGCGCTTATTCCTGCCTCTTTTGCCAGTGCCGCAACAACATATCCGTCTCCGCCATTATTACCACTGCCGACAAAAACTAGGAGGTGTCGAGTTTCGGGCCAATGCTCTCTAAGAAAATTAAAGGCAGCTCTCGCTGCCGCCTGCATTAATTCAAAGCCGGCAATGCCTTTGCGCTCAAGCGCTATAAGGTCCAACTCGCGCACTGCTTCAGCGCGATAGAGATTTTTGGGAAGTTTGGTGGTGAAGTCACTCATGAACTGTGATTCATTAGTTAAATTTCTTAATCAAACGGCGAACCAGGCGTAAAGCAGCTTCTAATTCTTCAACAGGAATATCTTCGGTGGCATCTATAGCCCAAGGGTCCTGCAATTCACGCAGGGTGTTATAGACCTCCTTGCCACGCTGACTGAGCATTACCAGAACTGAACGTTTGTGTTTCAGATTCTTGTGATACTCAAGCAATCCATCCTCCATCATTACATCAGTGATGCGCTGCACTGCCTGCCTGGATTGTCCCAGCACTCTCGCAATACCAGGGACGGTTAATCCATTGTTAGACAAGGCGATTGCACCAATCACTTTCCAACGAGCGTGAGTAAGCCCAAGGCTTTCAGTCATGTCATCACCCTCTGCAATCAGCAACCCATTTAACCGGAAAACTGACAGTACAAAGTCTAGAAATAAGACTCTTCTCGATGGGTGCACTAATCGATGCCCCTAAAAATGACCATATGTCAGCATGTTGTCATTGTCCTAATTGTCAGTCAATTTATATGAAGCGGAAAAATGGTGAAATAAATTCGAACTCAATTAGTCTTCTGCCTATTCTTCGTTGCTCTGAAACCCTTCTTTCAGAGAGCGCAAGACAAAGACAGACAACTTGTTGCAGCGACCTAAACGCTGGTTGTTTAGTTATCCCATACAGTAGAATGACAGTGATCGGTTTCGATGGTGAATAAAAGAGTCGTGAAAACAAAAGCAATTATACTCATCGCCAGTTTCTGCTTCGCTTCTTCAAGTGCATCTGCTGATGCTATTCGGGATGCAAATCGACTCTTGCGGGTAACCGACCTTGGTAGTCGATTCGAATCTATGGCCTTCAATCAGACTCGGATGATCATCAGGACATATGCAAGCATTGTGAATATGAATGCCTCTGTCTCGCTGCCCCAATCTGTAAAAAAATCAATCGCTGAATGTTACGCAGAAGCCTATGCTTGGGAACAATTTGAACCTGGCATAGCAAAAATTTTCGCTGACAATCTGACGCGGAATGAAATTGCACTACTCATCGATTTCTATAACGATTTGGGGCATCCTCCGTCTGAAATCGTAAATTTCAAAAACACATTAACGAAAGCTGAGCAAATTGAATTCAATAGTATCGAATACATTTTCAACAAGAGTAAGGGGTGCTTAGAGCGAGATGCTGAAATAATCAATAATTACCTCGCATCACAAAACGTCGACAGCTCAGAATACATTAAACTTGAATGAATAAACGACAATCTCCACCTGGTATCGAAGAAGACAAACAAGAATGGCTGGAAGCCATAGAAAATATTTATGATGCCTACGGATCTTCTGGTGTTAATCATATCCTCGAAAGTCTCTCATCCTGGCGCAGTCAAAATCAGATCAAAGCCAGCTCATTATCAGTTAACACTGCTTATCTAAATACTATCCCTTTAGCGGAGCAACCTGCTTATCCTGGCGACCTAGAGCTGGAACAACGCATAGAAAACATATTACGTTGGAATGCTATGGCAATGGTCCTACAAGGCCAGGATTCAGGAGCCGGTGTTGGTGGACACATAGCGACATACGCCTCCGCTGCCACGATGATGGAAGTAGGCTTTAACCATTTCTTCCGCAAACGCTCAGAAAACTACGGTGGTGATTTAGTTATTTTGCAACCCCATGCAGCACCGGGAGTTTACGCTAGATCATGGGTCGAGGGAGAACTCAATGATGAAAGAATGCAAAACTATCGTCGTGAATTGCATGTGGACGGTGGCCTAGCCTCTTATCCTCACCCCAGATCAATGCCGGACTTTTGGCAGGTAGCGAATGCTTCCATGGGCTTGTCAACGCCCACTGCAATCTACCAAGCGCGGTTCGCCAAGTACCTGGAAAACCGAGGATTGAAACCAAAACTCGGTGGTAAAGTTTGGTGTTTCATCGGTGATGGAGAAACAGACGAACCAGAAGTACTGGGAACGATTAATATTGCTTCCCGCGAAAACTTAGATAATCTCATTTTGGTTGTTAACTGCAATCTGCAACGATTGGATGGCCCGGTTCGGGGTAATGGAAAAATCATTCAAGAACTGGAAGCTTCTTTTACCGGTTCTGGTTGGAACGTCATTAAAGTTATTTGGGGTGGAGGTTGGGACAAATTACTTGAACAGGATCGTAACGGCAGTCTGCGCAGACGCATGGAAGAATGCGTAGACGGCGATTATCAACGCTATTCAGTATTGCCAGGTGAACGTCAAAGAGAGCATTGGGTGGACGGCAACCCTGAACTCGAACACATGATGGAATCACTAACCGACGAAGAAGTAAAACAGATAAAGCGTGGCGGTCAGGATGCTAAGAAAATTTTTGCTGCCTTTCATCGAGCTACAAGAAGTGACGGCAAACCAACGGTAATTTTAGTAAAGACTGTTAAGGGCGATGGCATGATCGGCGCGCAAGGCAGCAATGCAGTGCATCAAAAGAAAAACTTCGATGCCAAACAGCGCTTGGCCATCGCCAGAAACCTTGGCATTCCATTGGATAACGAGGCTATAAAACAAGCACAGTACTACAAACCTTCAGAAACCAGCCCTGAAATTCAATATTTGAAAGCGCGGCGACAAGAATTGGGCGGCCCACTTCCTGAACGCTTAAGCCAATGTAAAAAAATTGTACCGCCACCACTTGCCAACTTTGATTCATTGACAAAAAGTGACAGTAATCGCAGCCAGTCCACGACTATGTCTTTGGTGAGAATTCTTTCTATTCTGCTCAGGGATAAATCCCTTAAAAAATACATCGTGCCCATAGTTCCCGACGAAGCAAGAACTTTTGGATTAGAGGCGCTATTCAAAATCGCTGGAATATTTTCGTTACAAGGACAACAGTACACTCCGGTTGATGTAGACACATTAGTTGCCTATCGAGAAGCGGAGGATGGTCAAATTCTGCAAGAAGGGATTTGTGAAACCGGAGCTTTGGCTTCTTTCCTTGCAGCGGGAACTGCTTATTCCATTCATGGCCTGCCGATGATTCCTTTTTACTTCTTTTATTCTATTTTCGGATTCCAGCGCGTAGGCGACATGATTTGGACCTGCGGAGATATGATGTGTCGCGGATTTCTCATTGGGGGAACTGCAGGCCGCACGACTTTAAACGGCGAAGGCATACAGCATCAAGATGGCCATTCTCAGTTAATAGCGAAGACCTTTCCGGATTTGAAGAGCTATGACCCTGCTTTTGCTTATGAGCTCGTTGTCATCGTAAGAGAAGGGATTCATCGAATGTATGAGCTGCAAGAGAATATCTTCTATTACATCACGGCATACAACGAAAACTATGAGATGCCATCGATGCCAGAGAAGGAAGATACACAAGAAGGAATTCTCGCCGGTGCCTATCACTACCAATCTACTAGGTCTGAAGAATCATCTCAGGTACATCTACTTGGGAGCGGTTCGATAATGCAACAGGTTTTGGCAGCGAAGGAAAAATTGGAAGCCATGGATCTCGAAGTTTCTGTATGGAGCGTTACCAGCTATAACGAACTCTATCGGGAAGCAGAGGAATGTGATCGACACAATCGACTCTATCCCTTCGATACAGAGAAGGTACCCTATCTGCAGAACCTTTTTGCCAAGACTAATGGCGTCTATGTTGCAGCTTCTGATTATATGAAAGCATTACCCAATAGCATCTCTCCTTGGATGCCTGAAAGCTTTCTTATTCTTGGCACCGACGGCTACGGACTGAGCGAATCTCGTCCAGACTTGCGGGAGTATTTTGAGATTAGTGCAGACTATATTTGTCACGCCGCGCTGGTCGGATTGTTCCGCAATGAAGAACTCTCCGCTGCAGAGTTAAAAAAGAAATTGAAAACTCTAGATATCGATCCGGATAAAGTTAATCCAATGAACCGCTGATACTCGTCAATTGGGTTCTACCACTTCGATACGAACACCGTCAGGCCCTTCTATAAAAGAAATACGAATTCCTCTAAAGGGTGTGGGTTCCATAGTAAACTCTTCGTCATTAGCTTCCAGCACTTCTCCAAATTCATCAAGATTGGAAGAAGCCCAGCCTAAGTGGTCCATGGCGCGTCCCTGTGTAGGAGCGATTTCACCATTGGCTGAAGCAGCCATTAACCAAACATCACCGTAGTTAATCGCGGCCAATACTCCCTTCCACTGTTCAATCTCTCCACCGAATATTTGCTGATACCAGTCCAGCGTAGCATCAGGATTAGGAGTAGAAAGATGAATGTGATGAAGGCCCCTAGTGTCGGGGTCGTCAATTAATTCAATCTTTGTTCCCCATGGATCTTCCAGAAAAGAAATTGTCATGCCAGAGAATTCGACGAAGTCACCGATCTGGATCGCACCATCTGCAACCGCCGCGGCAGTAATTTCTTCGACATTGCTCATCGAAAAGCCAATATGATCCACACCGGTTCCAACTGATCCACCGGTGGGTTCACGTTCAAAAAATATCACCGCAAGTTCACCATAGAAGACTCGATCAATTGGATACTGAACTCGATCGGCATCACCGCGATTAAAACGTCCAGCAGAACCACCAAAATGTTTTACATACCAGTTAACCGCAGCCTGTGACTCGGTTGCAGTGAGGTGAATGTGATCGTAGGGCACCGCAGCAATGATATTGCTTCCCAGTAATATACTAAAAATTAGTAGTGTTAATTTCTTCATTCAGTGCCTCTTTAGATTTATTCTGTTCGTTCTTCTATTTATATTTGTTTTTATTGCCAGCAACTAATGTGTCATTGAATACATTAAGTAATTAATGCCTAAGCGATAAGCTGAATTGGCATATCGAGTTGGATAAGCAGGGTGGTAAGTATGCTCCCATCCATCACCCATATCTGAGTTCCAATTGATTAATACCATTACTCTACCGTCGTCATCGAGTATTGCGTGATTGCTGGCATAATCTATTCCTTGTTCACCATATTCATCGGAGCGATACAAAGCTGGAATCAATTGTGGCCCTTCGATGTCATAGTAGACGTGAAAGATTTCGTGATCAGGCTTTAGTTCAATAATTTCCCGATCTGGAAACACCTGACTGAAAGCAGCATAAAAATTGTTCCACTGCTGCTGACCCCAGAAATCATCGATAAGTAGAAATCCCCCACGCAACAAATACTCTCTCAGATTTTCTGTTTCGTTTGGGCTCATAATAAGTCCACCTCCCTGTCCAACTTCAAGCATGTATAAGAAGGGATAATCGAAGATCTTTTCATCATCAAAGCGCAAAACAATAGGGTTGCTCATTACACGAATATTAGTCAGGCGCGATACACCGCGAAGAAAATTCATATCTGCATCTGGGAAATCAATAGACCAGGCTCCATAGCCAAACCCTCTGCCATAGTAGGTATCAAATTGCACCCGAACGAAATTAAACTCTCCGGCCGCGTCATAAACCAAGTCATATATTTCGTCATCAGCACCACTTATCTGTGGATATACCTGTGCTTGACTTTGAGCACTAAGCGCAAGTCCATAAAGGCTTATGATCCAGACTAATAACTTTGATTTCTTCATCTGTTAAATTGACTTTCAGAGCTTG
>DFQD01000101.1 GCA_002377605.1 Gammaproteobacteria bacterium UBA3498
GAACAGAAAGTAGAGGGGCTATTAGATCAGCCAACATTTATTACCGAATATCCTATTGAAGTTTCTCCTTTAGCCAGACGGAAAGAAGGACAACCTGAAGTTACTGACCGATTTGAGTTAATAATCGGTGGTCGTGAATTAGCTAATGGATTTTCAGAATTAAACGACCCTGAAGATCAGGCAGAAAGATTCAGAAAGCAGGTTGCGCAGAAAGAATTAGGTGACAAAGAGGCGATGCATTACGATGCAGACTATGTGGCTGCTCTAGAATATGGCATGCCTCCAACGGCAGGCGAAGGAATAGGTATTGATCGTCTTGTAATGCTATTTACCGATTCGCCTTCTATCAAAGACGTTCTACTCTTTCCTCATATGCGGCCGCAATGCGACGGTGAATGATTCTCGAGAAATCAGGCTTGAAGATTCCTGGAAGCAAGCACTGGCAGATGAATTTACGGCAGAATACATGCATCAATTGCGTGGATTTCTGTTAGAACAGAAACGTGCAGGCAAACGAATCTTTCCTCCTGGAGACGAGATTTTCAGTGCACTAGATTACACTTCGATCGAAAAGACAAAAGTAGTAATTCTTGGCCAGGACCCTTATCACGGTATTGATCAGGCCCATGGGCTCTGCTTTTCAGTTAAACCCGGCATCGATGTCCCGCCTTCATTAGGGAACATCTACAAAGAGCTGCATGCTGATGTCGGATTTAATTCGCCTTCTCATGGATGTCTAAGCTACTGGGCGCGACAGGGAGTGTTATTGCTTAACGCAGTGCTTACAGTTGAGGCACACAAGGCGGGATCTCATCAGGGGAAAGGTTGGGAACGGTTTACAGATAAAATAGTTGATGTTCTAAACCGAAAAAAGCAGGGATTAGTATTTCTGTTATGGGGTAGTTACGCGCAAAAGAAGGGCGCAATGATCGATAGGGCGCGGCACCTGGTCTTGCAATCTCCTCATCCTTCTCCGCTATCTGCTAGTAGGGGATTCTTTGGTAATAAACATTTTTCACTGACAAATGAATACTTGATTAAGCGGGGAGCTAAACCAATCGATTGGCAATTGCCTGAACAAGTTGAGCTTGATGGATAACTAATGAGTGATTCACGTTGTGTTGTAATCGGAGCTAGTCACGCGGGGGTAACATTAGCCTTGCAATTGCGCAAAGAAGGTTGGAAAGGCGCTATCAGTCTAGTTGGTGCAGAAAGCGAGTTACCTTACCACCGCCCACCATTGTCTAAAGAGCACCTTGCTGGAGAAAAATCCTTAGATGCAATGCGATTGCGGCCCGAAAAGATGTTTTCCGATAATAATATTGAACTTCTACTTGGGTTGACTGCATTAAAGATAAATAAAAAAAGCCAGCTTATTAAACTTAATAGCGGTGAGGAAATGCGTTATGACAAGCTAGCTTTATGTGTCGGCTCAATAGTTAATACTATTCCTCTCGCAGCTTCACTTAAAAACCTTTTTTATATTCGTACCGCTGCCGATGTCTCATCACTCTCGCGTTCATTAGAAAAAGGCAAACACGCTGTGATTATCGGTGCGGGTTATATCGGTCTAGAGGTTGCTGCAGTTTTGAGAAAATTAGGGCTAACAGTTACTGTCATCGAATTGGCAGACCGCATCCTGAAACGTGTTACCAGTGAGTATATGTCGTCTTATATACAATCATTGCATGAAAAGAAGGGTGTAAAAATCCTTACCTCCACTGAGGTGGAAAGTATTCAAGGCGATGGCAAAGTAGAAACAGTAGTTTGTCGGGATGGGGTAACATTGCCTGCTGATATAATTGTCGCTGGGGTTGGAGTCAGCCCGAATATCAGCTTAGCGGAATCAGCAGGTTTGAGAATTGATAGAGGAATTATAGTAAATGAATTCGGTCAAACTAGTGATTCAAACATTTTTGCAGCGGGAGATTGCACGGTTCATCCCAGTATTATTTATGATCGACTAATTCGATTGGAATCGGTACAGAATGCAAATGAGCAAGCTCGTTGTGCCGCGGCAAATATTTGTGGAAAACAACAAGTTTATGACGCGATACCATGGTTTTGGTCTGATCAGTACCACATCAAACTTCAGATGACAGGATTAAGTCAGGACGCAGATCAAATTGTAGTTCGGGGCAATCCTTCTGTAGATGATGAAAATGGTTTCGCTCTTTTTTATCTACAGGAAGGGGTAGTCATTGCTGCAGACTCTGTTGCCCGCCCTAAGGAATTTATTGCGAGCAAACAATTGGTGAAAGAGAGAGCCAGGATATCAGAAGAAATCTTGGCAGATGAATCGATTGAGCCAGTTAAACTAATGGGCTTTGCTAGTTAGTTGTCGCCGGTATATATGCAACCGCTGGTACAGGTTTCTTTTACTTCAATGGAAAAAAGTTCTGGCAGCTTTGGCTTTAAGCGTTGCCAAATCCAACACGCAATGTTTTCACTGGTAGGATTTTCTAATCCATCAATTTCATTTAAGTAATAGTGGTCTAACTGTTTGCGTATAGGTTTGAAAGCAGCACTAATGCCGGCGTAATCCATGACCCAACCACTTTCCTTTCCCACTCTCCCATTTATTGTGATTTTCACGGCGAAAGAATGGCCATGTAACCTTCCGCATTTGTGTTCGGCTGGAACGTTTGGGAGGCAATGCGCTGCCTCGAATCTAAATTCTTTATAAATTTTCATCAAATTTAGGTATCTAGACCATCGAAAAGGCCGCAAATGGTACAGACTGTTGCGTTTTATGTACAGGCTGATTGATATTATTAATGAAAATAAGGGATACCCCACATCCCTGGAGTTCTTCGTGTATTTTGCCTTTAGTTAAAAGCTCCATTTAGTAGCGCATTTTATTGATTACTTAGAATATCTTGTCTGTGATTAATGCCTTGGGTTAATGCTAAAAGTTAAAAGTCTCTAGGTAACCTGATAACCTGTTGTAACATATTTGTTAGGAGAGGATTGAAGCACTACTTAAAGTGGGACTACCTGAAAATTCGGATGGTGCAGTTATCTACAATTTTAAGTAAGAGTAGTAGCACGACTTTAAAGCAAAAAAGCAAAAAATTTGTCTATACCCTGCGTCATCATTGATGTTGTTGACATAGGCACTTAAGTCGGTAAAATTCGCGTTCTCCTCTTGTCGGGTGGTTAGCTCAGTTGGGAGAGCGTCGCCCTTACAAGGCGAATGTCGGGGGTTCAAATCCCTCACCACCCACCAAAAATGCGTCACCTCTAGTTGAAGACGCTTGTAGTGGACCGGTAGTTCAGCTGGTTAGAATGCCGGCCTGTCACGCCGGAGGTC
>DFQD01000225.1 GCA_002377605.1 Gammaproteobacteria bacterium UBA3498
GCAGAACGAATTGCGGCGGAGCTGGAAGCTGCGAGAATTGTGCAAGAAGAAGAGCGTCTAAGAGCAAGGGAAGAGCAGCGTAGACAGGAGGCCGAAGCTGCGGAAAGAGCTCGTATTGCTGCCGAGCAACAGCGCCGGGAAGAAGAAGCGCGCGTGCGAGCTGAAGACGAGCGCCTGCGACGCGAAGAGGAAGAGCGTCGAGAACTGGAACGTCTTGCAGCAATTGCCGCTGCAGAAGCAGAGCAACAGGAAAAAGTTGAGCGTATCGAGGCTTTAGAACAGCAGATCGCAGCTATCGAAGCGGATACGCTACAGGATGAAGCGTCCATGTCTATATTGCAGGAAGCGATCTTGGTTGCTGAAGAATTACTAGAAGTTCTCACTGCGGAGCAGGCCAAGTATGAAAATACTGACGATCAAGGAAACACGGTTGAACCTCTTTCAAAAGATTTGATCGCAGAACTTGAGGCAAGAAAGGATAATTTGGTTAGACGGGCTCAGTCACAATAATCCTAGGTTCAAGATTTCTCCGATTGTAGAGAAACAAAGATGACTAAGATTTTAGATTTCGACTCGAAGCGACAAGTGCATCTCTTCAAAAAGAAGGAAGAAAAGGTAGACGCCTTGCGAAAAGCCTTCCGTCAAGCCAGGGAAGAACCGGCTACTAATGCTCCCCGGCGCAAAGGCAAAAATCGTAGCAACTCCAAGAAAAAATAACAGAAAAAACCGGTCTGTTTCTGATCGCTTTCTGGACACTCAAAGAATCCTCCGAAACCACAACAATACAGGCCCTCAGCTACTCTCACAGCTTTGTTTGTATGGCCTGTTGTGGTAAAGTGCGCGCCTTTGAAATCAACTAACCATTTCGGGAGACACACTTAGATGTCGGGGATAACAATTACAGTCACTACGATCTTATCGCTGATGGGGTTGGGGATCGCTTTCTTCTACATGAAGCGAGTGACCAGCATACCGATAGACATGGGTCTTGATCAAAAAGACGGGGAACGTTTGAAGTTTATTCATGGTGCGATCGCTAATGGCGCCATGGCCTTTTTGAAACAGGAATATAAATTCCTAACAATTTTTATGGTGGTATTCGCTGCCATAATCATGATTTTAATTGACGATTCCCACACTCCCGATACTCGTGAAGGGATTTATACTGCTCTCGCATTTCTTTTTGGCGGGGCTATCTCCATCGCTTCCGGTTACATCGGTATGACAGTTGCTACTCAGGGAAATGCTCGGACCACTGTATCTGCTAAGAAAGACATTTCTAATGCTTTTGATGTCGCCATTAACTCTGGCGCAGTAATGGGCTTCGCCTTAGTGGGGTTAGCATGTCTTGGGCTAGTGATTATCTATGTGGTAATGAGCGCGTTGTTAGCGGACTTGGGTCCAGGGAACAATCACATATTAATGGAAGTAATTGCCGGTTTCGGTTTGGGTGGGTCGACTATTGCACTGTTTGCCCGAGTTGGTGGCGGTATTTTTACTAAGGCCGCAGACGTTGGCGCAGACCTGGTGGGTAAAGTTGAACAAGGAATACCTGAAGATGATCCTCGAAATCCGGCGGTAATTGCGGACAATGTTGGTGATAACGTTGGTGACGTAGCAGGAATGGGTGCAGACTTATTCGGTTCCTGTGCAGAGAGTACTTGTGCAGCAATGGTTATTAGTGCTGTGGTATTCGCTGCTGATCCAAACGCCTTGCTTTATCCAATTCTTATTAGTGCCGTTGGTATTCCCATCAGCTTAATTACGAAACTGCTTATTAGTGTAAAAACCGAAGAGGATGTTGCTCCAGCGCTAATGAAACTGCTTATAGTCTCCTCGGGTTTGATGGCTGCGGTCATGTTCTTTTTTACCATGGCTTTGGTCCCAGAATTCTTCGAACTTAATGGTGAGCAATACACTAACCTGGGCGTTTATTGGTGCTTCCTTTCAGGATTGATTGCAGGCCTGGCAGTAGGATTGCTAACTGGTTACTACACATCAGAAAACTACGATCCGGTTAAAGAATTATCTAAGTCCTGTGAAACTGGTGTAGCAACAAACATCATTTATGGTCTAGCGCTTGGCTATAAGTCTACTGTACTGCCTTATCTAGCCATTGCTTTCAGTATTTTCCTTTCTTGGGGGCTGGCCGGTATGTATGGTGTCGCTATAGCCTCACTTGGCATGTTGGGTACATTGGTTATTGCACTGATGATCGATGCGTATGGCCCAGTTGCTGATAATGCTGGCGGTATTGCTGAGATGGTAGGGTTGGACAAAGAAGTTCGTCGCCGAACAGATATATTAGATTCTGCTGGAAATACAACTGCCGCAATTGGTAAAGGCTTTGCAATCGGTGCCGCAATTCTTACTTCTCTTGCTTTATTTGCCGCATTTATTACTGCAGCGGAAGCTTTAGCAGGTGAGCCAATCGATATGAGCTTATTGAATCCGTTGGTATACACCAGCTTATTCATCGGCGCGGTGCTTCCTTTCTTATTTACTGCGATGACTATGAAGTCGGTTGGTAAAGCTGCCTTCGACATGATCGAAGAAGTGCGACGCCAATTTAAGGAAATACCTGGCATCATGGAAGGTACAGGTCAGCCCGACTATGCGCAATGTGTTGAAATCTCAACTAAGGCCGCACTGAGAGAAATGATAGCACCGGGTGTGCTTATCATGGGAACACCACTGGTTGCTGGATTCATGTTTGGCGTTCAAGCAGTTGCCGGAATTCTCGCAGGATCCTTGGTAGCAGGTGGTGTGCTTGCGATCGCATCATCGAATAGTGGTGGTGCCTGGGATAACGCCAAGAAGTACATAGAGGCTGGACATCACGGCGGTAAAGGCTCAGAAGAACACAAAGCTGCTGTAGTAGGTGATACTGTGGGTGACCCATTGAAGGACACTTCCGGCCCATCTCTAAATATCTTGATTAAACTATCTGCTATTCTAAGTTTGGTATTCGCACCATTCTTTGTTCAGAATGGCGGTATCTTTTTATAGTCTTGATAGCTAGATTGATTAAAAACGGGGCCAATTGGCCCCTTTTTATTTTTAATCGTATTAATTCTCGCGACGAGTTTCGAAATGAAATAACACCCATTCGGTCACTTCGAATTGATTGTTAGTGACAATGTTGGTCCAGGTGGTCTTTACGTTTTCCACACATTGATAAATCCGAAACGATTCTGTGTTTTCGATTATAAGATTGCGCACAGAGGGATTCAGAGTGTAATTAGAAACCTCAGCGAGTCGCCAGTTTTCCTCGAGAGTTCTGTCGATGCACTCATTGCCTCGGAGCAAGTCGATATATTCGAATTCTTCTTCTGCATATCCCATGGGAGGAATAGAGAGATTAATTGCAATGGGGATTGGCTCTGCCTGTTGCTCATCTTTTAAAAATTCAATGGAATCCAATCTGAGCTCCTCTTCCGTTTGATTAAGGGCTATTAGTCGCATGCCATCGTCAGTGGGAGCTCCCCATTGAGAAGAGTAAAAAGCAAATTTTATGTCCGTTATCTCTTGTAACTCTGCGGCGTCGCTTAATGCTGAGTAATGAATAGCGAAGAAAAGCAATGCTAAACTGAAACCCAAAGAAATTTTACTACTTTCTGTTGTCATACAATAATTCTAGCGGGCTTGCTATCCTGCTGTCATGCCTATTTTCTTTTCCAAATGGATGCAAGATAATCCTTCACTACGCAGTGAACCGGAGTGTCATTCCCTTATATAGGTAGAAAATTGAATCAATCTGACAAATTCAAACATCTTATTTGTATCGCTTCAGGTAAGGGTGGGGTTGGTAAATCTACTACAGCTGTAAATTTGGCGTTGGCATTGGCTGCCAATAAACAAGTTGGTTTACTAGATGCAGATATCTATGGGCCGAGTATTCCTCTGATGATGGGAGTTGAGCCAGGTACCCGACCAAAAGTTCAACAACAGAAATACATAGTGCCTATTCAGGCTCATGGAATTGAATGCAACTCAATGGGATTTCTGGTTGATCAAAATACGGCGATGGTCTGGCGGGCCCCAATGATCATCTCCGCCTTTAATCAAATTCTAAATGATACCGCCTGGAATAAGCGGGATTATCTAGTGGTAGATATGCCACCTGGAACGGGAGATATCCAGCTAAGCCTTGCTCAATCGGTAAAAGTATCTGGGGCTGTAATCGTCACTACTCCTCAAGACGTTGCCTTACTAGACGCTCGAAAAGGAATAGAAATGTTTCGTAAAGTTGGGGTTCCTATTCTGGGGGTCGTGGAGAACATGAGTACCCACATTTGCTCCAGTTGCGGGCACGAAGAAGCTGTTTTTGGCAGCGGCGGCGGAGACCGACTTGCGGCCGAATACGGGGTGGAGGTAATTGGGCGGCTACCTTTGGACCTGGATATTAGAGAAAAAACCGACGCGGGAAATCCTGTGGTAGCATCAACTCCTGATGAGCCGCCGGCACAGGCATACTTCCAGCTGGCAAAGAATGTGGAGCGGAAGATAGAAGAGTTTGGAGAATCCGCTCAAAGCGGACCTACGATCACAGTAAGTGAAAATTAGAGTAGTCGAACTAGATTAGAATAAAATGTTGAAAGGGGAACGAGATTGGACGCAGTAAATGATTTTTTAATTTTTCTGGATGGCTATTTAGGTTCGGCTCTCTGGTTTCCAACATTTCTTCTTTTGACAGGTGTTTTCTTTACTCTTTATTTAGGGTTTCCTCAGATTCGCTATTTCAAACATGCAATAGGGGTAACCACGGGAAAATTCGATAAAGACGGTGCGAAAGGTGATACCACTCATTTCCAAGCGTTATCTACTGCCTTATCCGGTACCGTAGGTACCGGTAACATCGGTGGTGTTGCTTTAGCACTTCATCTCGGTGGCCCAGCTGCTCTGTTTTGGATGTGGATGACAGCATTCTTCGGCATGACTAGTAAGTTCGTCGAGGTAACTCTTTCTCATAAGTATCGAAACCAAACCGAAGATGGAACCATGGCTGGTGGACCCATGTATTACATGGAGAAGGGACTCAACATGAAATGGTTGGCAGTTATTTTTGCAATCGCCACTGTATTGAGCTCCTTTGGAACTGGAAATCTTCCACAAATTAATAGTATCGCTTCTGGTTTGGAAAGCACTTTCAATTTAGATCCGCTGATAACTGCCAGTGTATTGTCGGTGTTATTGGCATTGGTAATTATTGGAGGCATTACACGAATCGCGAAAGTGGCGGCAGCGATTGTTCCAACAATGGCAATTTTCTATTTGATTGGAGCCTTCGCAGTAATTATTCCCAATATCGCTAATATCGCCCCTTCTTTTCTTTCTATATTCGCTGACGCATTTACTGGTTCTGCTGCAGTAGGTGGATTTTTAGGAGCGACCTTTGCTTATGCTTTTGATAGAGGTGTGAATCGAGGTCTTTATTCAAATGAGGCTGGTCAGGGTTCGGCACCAATCGCCCACGCAGCTGCAAAAACCGATGAACCGGCAGACGAAGGCATGGTGTCAATTCTCGAACCATTTATCGACACTATCGTTATCTGCACAATTACAGGCTTAGTGATTCTTTCTTCCGGTGTCTGGATGGAGAAATTCGAGAACGAATTTCAACGTGCAGACATGAATTTTGTAACCGGAACATTCAGTGAGTCAGAAACTGAAGATCTTCAACAATTGTTCTCGTTTTTGAATAGTGATGAATCCAGTGTTACCAACTACAGTGGAAACATAAACCTAGTAAATGGTGAGGCCCAAAACACAAACGATTTTACTTTGTTAAATGCACGCTCGTTTGCTGAAAACATTATTTACAGTAATGAGCAAGGCATAATAACGGGATCGGTTGTCGTCATCGATGGTGCTTTAGATGACACCAGCATCGTTGTTACTGGTGACTCTTTATTACATTCCGTACCTTTGACGACTCAGGCGTTTACTCGGGGTTTCTTCGGTGATTACGGTCAATACATTGTTTCTCTGGGATTAATGCTATTCGCTTTTTCGACGGCAATTGCCTGGTCTTATTATGGGGACCGGGCCATGACCTATTTGTTTGGGCCTAGGTCTGTCTTGCCTTATCGTATTGTCTATGTGCTAGGATTTTTCTATGCCGCATTAGCCGATACAACAATTATTTGGAACTTATCTCTAATAACTATCGTATTAATGACCGTACCGAATCTAGTGGGCATTTTGTTAATGCGCAGAGAAATGAAGGCGACGGTTAACGATTATTGGGAAAAAATTGAACATGGAAAACATGGCGCTTAATTGGATTAAGGGCCATGTTTTGAATTGAAGAGTTAGCGTGCTACTGCACCACCTGGCAGACGAATGTCTTCAACGATCCTCTGAACTTCTTCCGGAGGTTCGGGCGTAAACTGAGATACACACCACGCAACTAACAAGTTGACCAGCGTGCCAAAGGTTCCAATTCCTTCCGGTGAAATACCCAATAACCAGCCATCGGCATTGTCCATAGCAGGATTTAGAGTCTTAAAGTAGATAATATAAAAAGAAGTAAATAAGAAACCTGCAATCATGCCGGCAATTGCACCGTGACTATTCATCCGTTTCTGGAAAATTCCTAAAACAATTGCCGGAAAAAATGACGCAGCCGCGAGTCCGAAAGCATAAGCCACCACCTGCGCTACGTAGGCAGGGGGGTTAATTCCCACATAACCTGCAATTAGCACCGCGATAAAGATTGCGATGCGAGCGTAGGTCAATTCTTGTTTCTCCGTTATGTTTGGCACAAAACTGCGTTTCATTAAATCATGGGCGACCGCGGTAGAAATTACCAACAACAACCCGGCAGCAGTTGATAGAGCTGCTGCCAAGGCACCGGCTGCAACTAGAGCTACTACCCAATTAGGTAATCCCGCAATCTCAGGATTTGCAAGAACCATGATGTCTCGATTAACTTCTAACTCATTGACCTCAGGGTCGCCGACATATTGGATGCGGCCATCATCATTTTTATCATCGAAGACAATTAGGTTGGTAGATTCCCATTTGGTAAACCATTCCGGTACTGCCGAATACTCTATGTTGTCGACGGTGTTTATTAGGTTGGTGCGAGCGAATGCTGCAACTGCTGGTGCGGTAGTATAGAGGATGGCTATAAAAATAAGTGCATAACCAGCAGAACGACGGGCGTCCCTAACATTCGGTACCGTGAAGAAACGAATAATCACATGAGGCAGGCCAGCGGTACCAAACATTAACGCGGCAGTTATAAAGAACACATCTTGGGTGCTGCGCTGACCTTCGGTGTAAGTGGCAAAGCCCAATTCTTCACTCATGCCGTCTAGTCGATCTAGCAAATACCCGCTGCCAAATGCTTCGGTAAGTTGCGCGCCAAATCCAATTTGTGGAATTGGAATTCCTGTCATTAGGATGGAAATAAAGATAGCAGGAACCATAAAAGCAAATATCAATACACAATATTGCGCCACCTGGGTATAGGTAATACCTTTCATTCCGCCCATTACCGCATAGAAGAAAACGATAGCCATACCAATGATGACGCCAGTAGTAATGTCTACTTCCAAAAATCGAGAAAATACGATTCCAGCTCCTTGCATCTGACCGCATACGTAAACAAACGAAATAGAAATCGCACAGAAGACAGCAATCAATCGAGCTGTCTTCGAGTAGTAACGGTCTCCAATAAAATCCGGAACGGTAAATTTTCCAAATTTTCTTAAATATGGTGCTAGCAGCAGGGCGAGTAGGACGTATCCGCCAGTCCAGCCCATTAAATAGAAAGTGCCGTCTCTGCCTAGGAAGGAAATTAACCCAGCCATAGAAATAAAGGAGGCGGCAGACATCCAGTCTGCAGCGGTGGCCATACCATTAGCTAATGGCGGTACACCACTTCCAGCTACATAAAAGTCACTTGTAGAGCCAGCACGGGACCAGATAGCTATCCCCACATAGAGTCCGAAAGTTAGAAAGACAAAAATAAATGTCCAGATTTGAACGCTCATTTTGCGCCCTCCTCTGAACTTGCTTCAATCTCCGATGACGAGGCCTGATCATTTTTAGAGGTTTCTAAGTTATATTTATCATCGAGTTTGTCCATGAGATGGATATAAACAAAGATGAGAACAACGAAGACAAAAATGGAACCCTGTTGAGCAATCCAAAAGCCCAACTTAAATCCACCAATGCGAAAATTGTCTAAGACATCGACTAATAATATGCCGCAACCGAATGAGATGAAAAACCAAACGGCTAAGAGAGAAAGAACGATGCGGATGTTAGATTTCCAGTAGGATTGAGCGCTATTATCAGACATTTCGACCCCTTTTATTATTACTTTCTTGGTGCTCCTTAGGAGGCCGATAAAAGGACCCACGTAGGATTTTTCGACGGAATCAATCCGTCATTTTTACGCGCTGGGATGGTATCACTTAATACAGAAACCGTACACCTGCCTAGATTCGAGGGCTGCAGCAGTTTAGTTGATTCCGAGCCAAGCTGGCTAATTGGATTGCTTTTTTGAACTAAACCTAGTTAATCTCCTTTTGTTTGGTCTTTTTTCGAACTTAGGCCAATGGATAACATGAAAAAGCCCGCTTGTGTTGAAAACTATGGCTCAACTGAAGGCGCCAAATTCAAATATCACTCAAATAGTTATAAAAGGAATTCTTAAATGCTTTGGTATCGTGTTGCTTAGTCTTTTAACTATCCATTTTGCTATAAATCTAGTACTTGAGTCTCGAAGTTAACGATTCTTCAGTTAGTGCCCGTCACTAATGGAGGAATTAGTAAAAAATTAGACCGAAGATTGGAGATAGATC
>DFQD01000231.1:0-4812 GCA_002377605.1 Gammaproteobacteria bacterium UBA3498
CAACAAGCGCGAACAATCCTGGAAGACATTGCAGTTCAGTGCTTTAAAATTGGTTTGCTTGGAAGTGTGGAAAGCGTTGAAGCGCTGCACACTGTTATAAAGGACTATTCCAGCATACCAGTTATTCTAGACCCAATTGCATATGCAGGTGGTGGCTATGAGTTTGGCGGTGATCAAGTCATCGAAGCTATTCGCAAATTACTCGTTCCTTTATCTACCGTACTGACACCAAATACTGAAGAAATTAGACTGCTCGCACCAAATGCAGATTCACTTGAAGCCTGTGCCAACGAATTACTAGATCAGGGTTGTGAGCATATTCTACTAACCGGAACTCACACTCGAACAACCAGTGTAGTTAACAAATGGTTTTCAACCCATCAAGAGGTCACAATTTTCAATTGGCCTAGATTACAGGATGTTTATCATGGCTCCGGTTGCACTCTTGCCGCTGCTATCGCTGGTTATCTCGCCCATAAACTCAATATGCATGATGCTATTCAACAAGCCCAGAGATTCACATGGGAATCGTTGAGTCATGGCTCGCGAATGGGCTTTGGCCAACACATGCCTAATCGAAGTTATTGGAATAAACAGGACCTTTAACCCTGTTTTTCAATTTACATAAAGAACCATTCCATTGAAAAGCTTAAAAGGAATATACGGAATAACTGATGATGCACTATTGCCTGAATCAAAATTAGATTTTGCAGTAGAAGAAGCTATTAAGGCAGGATGCCGAGTAATTCAGTACCGGAGTAAGATTAAAGATTGGAAAGCTCGTGTTCGTCAGGCAGAATCATTGCGCCTGCTGTGCGAGCAGTATCAAGTCCCATTAATCATTAACGACAACGTAGAACTCTGTAATGAGGTCGATGCAGACGGCGTTCATCTAGGTAAGCAAGACAGCTCATTTGAGCAAGCTCGAGTTCAGCTCAGCGCCGATAAAATTATCGGGATTACTTGTCACGATTCTGTTGTTGCTGCAGTTTCAGCAGAGGAAGCTGGCGCTGACTATGTGGCATTTGGCAGATTTTTCCCCTCAGAGACTAAACCTAATGCAAGCCCTGCTCCTATCGAAGTATTAACAGAAGCTAAGAAAAAATTATCAATTCCAATAGTTGCTATTGGTGGAATCAATGCGGAAAATGGCGCGGCATTAATTGCGGCAGGTGCCGATATGCTCGCTGTTATTAACGCTATGTTTGCAGATGAAAGCGTAGCGCAACGCACCACAGAACTAGTAGCACTATTTAATTAACTAATATAAAGAACGAAGATGAATCGATCCCAATCACAAGCTCTATACGAATCAGCCCTTCAATATATTCCTGGTGGCGTTAATTCTCCCGTTCGAGCATTTAAAGGCGTAGGTGGAAATCCGCTATTTTTCGAAAGCGGTGAAGGAGCCTATTTAATTGATGTAGACGGTAACCGCTACATCGATTACGTCGGTGCCTGGGGGCCACTAATTCTTGGTCATCGCCATGAAAAAGTAATTGCTGCACTTCAGACACAATTAGAAAAAGGCATCGGCTACGGTGCTTCCACCGAAGCAGAAGTGGAAATCGCAAAGAAGATATGCAGTATGGTGCACTCAGTTGAAAAAGTACGTTTGGTTACTTCTGGGACAGAAGCGACGATGAGTGCTATTCGGTTAGCACGTGGTTATACGGGTCGAGACAAAATTGTGAAGTTTGAAGGTTGTTATCATGGGCATGTAGACAGTCTTTTAGTTAAGGCAGGTTCCGGCGCACTTACTTTAGGTGAACCAGACTCTTCTGGTGTTCCTCAAGCCTACTCAGAATTAACCCACGTACTTCCATACAATGATAAGGGCGCGGTGGAAGAGTATTTTAGCGAACACGCTAGCGAAACTGCCTGCGTAATCATCGAGCCAATTGCGGGCAATATGAATTGTATTCCTCCGATTCCAGATTATTTGGACTTATTAAGAGAAAAATGTACCGATTCTGGAGCGCTTCTCATATTTGATGAAGTTATGACAGGGTTTCGAGTTGCACCTGGCGGAGTGCAGCAAATAACCGGAGTTCTGCCAGACATCACCACTTTAGGAAAAGTAATTGGGGGTGGGCTCCCAATCGGTGCATTCGGCGGCAAGAAAGAAATCATGGAGCAGATCGCTCCAAGCGGTAGCGTATACCAAGCAGGCACACTTTCTGGCAGTCCCTTAGCTGTGGCCGCAGGATTAGCAATGCTAGAAACCATTAGCGAACCCAATTTCTATAATGAATTGCAGCTAAAAGCTAGAACTTTAGTGGAAGGTTTGAAAGAGCGAGCCAAAGCAGCAGACGTTCCGTTTACGACGAATCAAGTTGGCGGAATGTTTGGGTGCTTTTTCAGTGAAGAGGAAAAAATCACCACTTTCGAACAAGTGATGGCCTGCAATATGGAACATTTTCAAATTTACTTTCACTCTATGCTAGAAAACGGAGTTTACCTTGCGCCATCGGCCTATGAAGCCGGATTCGTTTCGTCCGCACACGGCGATGAACAAATTGAAAAGACGCTGGACGCTGCAGAGAAAGCATTCGCTGCAATCAAATAAAAAGGAAGAATAAAAGAATGGCGAAATATGATGTATATGGTGTGGGGAATGCACTAGTCGATAAAGAATTCGAAGTTCCTGAAAGTTTCTTTACTGAATACAACATCGAAAAAGGTTTAATGACTTTGGTTAGCCATGAGCAGCAGGAGTACTTAGCGAATTTTCTTAACGAAGCCTACGGTGTTAAAAAACAATCCGGTGGTGGCTCGGCAGGGAACACCATTTATGCCCTTACCCATTTCGGCGGTCGAGCCTTTTATGCCTGTAAAGTGGCAAACGATGAAACAGGCGATTTCTTTCTAGAGCATTTAGAACACCACAATATCGATACTAGTGTTGGTGCTCGAGAAAATGGAACCAGTGGACAATGCTTGGTTATGATCAGCCCAGATGCCGAGCGCACTATGCATACCTATCTTGGGGTATCTGAAACTCTTTCTCTCGAAAATATGGATTTCGAAGCCGCCGGGCAATCAAAGTATATCTATATAGAAGGATATCTTGTTACCTCCCCCACTGCGAAATCCTCCATTATCGATCTGAAAGCATTCGCAAAAAAAAACAATATCAAAACGGCGCTGACTTTTTCTGATCCAGCTATGCTGGAATATTTCAAAGACGATGTTAATGATGTATTAGGTGATGGAGTGGATTTGCTATTCTGTAACGAACAAGAAATAAAGTTATGGGCTGGAACCGAGAATCTTTCTGACGCCTGCAAAGCGATGGAACAAAAGGCTGAACAGTTTGCCGTAACTCGCGGCGCCGATGGCGCAGTAGTTTACGATGGAGAAAACTACATGACGATTGACGGACATCCAGTTAAAGCGATAGACACAAACGGCGCTGGTGATATGTTCGCGGGTGCCTTTTTATTTGCCATAACTCAAGGAAAAGATTTCGAAACTGCGGGCAATCTTGCAAGTCGCGCTTCGTCAGAAGTAGTAACGTTATTTGGGCCGAGACTCGATGCCGATCAGCACGAAATTATAGTTAGGGAAGTATTCGCTTAAGCGCGTAGGCCATCTACAAATTTTTTAACACCATCAAACCAAGATGAACGCCGAGGCAGTTGTTTAATTCCTTCCGCTTCGTTTATAACTTTAAACTCTTCCAAAAGTTCTTTCTGTCGATTAGTAAGATTCACTGGGGTTTCAATGACAACACGACACAACAAATCACCAGAGTTTCCCCCACGAATAGGCGTTACTCCTTTGTTGCGCAAGCGAAAGAGCTTGCCGGTTTGTGTTTCCTGAGGAATTTTTAGTTTTACCCGACCGTCTAAAGTAGGAACCTCTAATTCACCACCCATTGCAGCATCGGTAAAACTAATTGGAATCTCGCAATGAAGATCTCTGCCGTCACGCTGAAAGATTTCGTGAGGCTGCACAATTGCTTCAACATATAGGTCACCAGCAGGCCCACCATGAACACCAGCCTGGCCCTCACCAGTTAAACGAATGCGATCACCCGTATCTATACCAGCAGGCACTTTTACGGAGAGTGTTTTAGTCTCTTCGACACTACCGCGACCATGACAGCCATGACAAGGATCTGTAATTTGTTTTCCAGCTCCTTGACAACGCGGGCAAGTTTGCTGAACAGAAAAGAATCCTTTTTGCATACGCACCTGACCATGTCCATTGCACGTTGAGCAATCTACTGCTTGTGTACCGGGCTTTGCTCCGGAGCCATCACAAGTCCCACAACTTACGGTAGTGGGAATTCTGATTTTTACAGTCTTACCTTTAACCGCATCCTCTAGAGTCAGATCAAGGTTGTAGCGAAGATCGGCGCCTTTTCGGACATGACTGCGGGCGCCGCGGCCACCGCCAAATATATCGCCGAAGATGTCTCCGAAAATATCACTGAAATCAGCATAGCCCTGGCTAGTCTGACCCTCTACACCAGCATGGCCGAATTGATCGTAACGTGAACGCTTATCGGAATCAGACAAAACCTCAAAAGCTTCATTTGCTTCTTTGAACTTATCTTCTGCTTCTTTGTTATCGGGATTACGGTCAGGGTGGTTCTTCATCGCGACACGTCGGTAAGCTTTTTTAATATCAGCTTCCGAAGCGTCTCGGGCTACACCCAGTACGTCGTAATAGTCTTTCTTAGACACTTTACTACCCGTTTCCCCTAGTTAATTTTCAATCTCTTATACGCAAAAAACTAAGTCATGCTGATGACTTAGTTTTTCACTCGCTTACTCTAAAGCAGAAGACGTAGAAAAGTTACTG
>DFQD01000231.1:5205-12157 GCA_002377605.1 Gammaproteobacteria bacterium UBA3498
GCGTCCGGACCAGGACCAGCTCCTGCTTCAGCTCCTGCAGCCTGTGCTTGTTCTGCGTAAAGCTTCTGGGCCAGAGTCGTAGAAGCATCGGTAAGATCTTTAGTCTTAGCTTCGATTTCAGCAAGATCATCACCCTTAAGCGCTTCTTCCAAAGCAGTTATTGCATTATTGATTGCGTCTTTCTCTTCGTCAGTAGCTTTATCACCAGCCTCTTCTAAGGTCTTCTTAGTCGCATGAACTAATCCATCAGCGGTATTACGCGCAGTGATAATTTCTTCAAACTTCTTGTCATCAGCAGAATGAGCTTCAGCATCTTTAATCATTTGATCGATTTCTTCATCAGACAAACCACTCGACGCTTTGATCACTATCGACTGTTCTTTACCGGTCGCTTTATCTTTAGCGGACACGTTTAAGATACCGTTGGCATCAAGGTCAAAAGCAACTTCAATCTGTGGCATGCCTCGCGGTGCCGGTGGAATATCTGACAAATCAAATCTGCCTAGAGATTTGTTCTGAGCAGCCTGCTTTCGCTCACCTTGTACTACATGAATCGTTACTGCTGTTTGATTGTCATCCGCAGTCGAGAAGATCTGTGTCTTCTTGGTTGGAATAGTCGTATTCTTATCGATCAATGTACTAGCCACCCCACCAAGAGTTTCAATACCTAGTGACAGTGGAGTTACATCTAGCAATAAGACATCGGTAACATCTCCAGAAAGAACCGCTGCTTGTATAGCAGCACCTACTGCAACTGCTTCATCAGGGTTTACATCTTTACGAGATTCTTTGCCAAAGAAATCAGTAACTTTCTGTTGCACCAAAGGCATACGAGTCTGACCACCTACCAGAATAACGTCATCAATCTTTGATACATCAAGGTCAGCGTCTTTGATCGCAATCTTAACTGGCTCGAGTGTTCGGTCGACTAAGTCTTCAACCAAAGATTCAAACTTTGCCCGTGTTAATTTTTGAACCAAGTGCTTAGGTCCAGAAGCATCAGCGGTAATATAAGGCAGGTTAACTTCCGTTTGTTGTGCAGAAGACAATTCGATCTTCGCTTTTTCCGCAGCTTCTTTTAAGCGCTGCAGAGCAAGCGGATCATTGTGTAAATCCATTCCGGACTCTTTCTTGAATTCTTCCGCCAGGTAATCTATTAAACGTAAATCGAAATCTTCACCACCAAGGAAGGTGTCACCATTGGTAGAGAGTACTTCGAAAGTATGCTCGCCATCGGTTTCTGCGATTTCGATAATAGAGATATCAAAAGTACCACCACCGAGGTCGTAAACCGCTACCGTGGAATCACCTGTCTTCTTGTCCATGCCATAGGCAAGGGCAGCAGCAGTCGGTTCGTTAATAATTCGTTTAACATCAAGGCCGGCAATCTTGCCTGCATCTTTGGTTGCTTGACGCTGCGAATCGTTAAAGTAAGCAGGCACGGTAACAACCGCTTCTTTAATTTCTTCACCAAGAAAATCTTCTGCAGTCTTCTTCATCTTCATCAAGACTTGCGCAGAAACTTGAGGCGGGGACATCTTGTCGCCATTTACTTCAACCCAGGCATCACCATTGTCTGCCTTAATAATTTTGTATGGCACCATCTTAATGTCTTTCTGCACGACATCATCGTCGAACTGGCGTCCGATCAATCGCTTGATGGCGAAAAGCGTGTTGTCAGGATTGGTTACAGCCTGGCGTTTAGCCGGCTGTCCAACTAATGTTTCCGCTTCATTGCTGTAGGCAATGATTGAAGGAGTGGTTCGATCGCCTTCTGCATTTTCAATGACTTTGGCTTCACCAGCGTCCATCACTGCGACGCAAGAGTTGGTAGTTCCCAAATCGATACCAATTATCTTACCCATTGTTCATTTCTCCCCTTATTTCTTGATCTGAGAGTGACGTTTGCTCTGCCCTTTGGCCACACTCCCGACCTAATCCTGAATATTGGCCCGATTCCACGTATTTCAAGGCATTCGGATAAATTTCCATTAAAAATGTATGGTTAATCAATTGCGCTCCAAAACTGCTATTTACAAAAGCTTATACTTCCTCGTCAATTTTTGGTGTCGGCCCCTTAGCAACCATAACCATTGCTGGGCGGATTACCCTACCGTGCAGGGTGTATCCTTTCTGCATTACACTTATAACAGTATTTGGCTCGGCATCTGGAGCTTCCTGCATGGACATTGCTTGGTGCAATTGGGGATCGAATGGTTCACCCAATGGATCTACCGACTCGATATCAAATTTGCTGAAACAATCAGTGAAGCTCTTAAGCGTAAGATCGACTCCTTCATAAATCGCTTTTACTGTCTCGTCCTCTTGTTGAGACGCTGCATCTAATGCCCGTTCAAGATTATCCATAACTGATAGTAGTTCGATGCTGAATTTTTCTTGCCCGTATTTATGGGCTTTCTCTATATCCTGTTCTGTGCGCCTGCGCAGGTTTTGCATCTCTGCTTGAACTCGCAGCAAATCGCCTTTGGCTTTTCCTGCCGCTTCTTCCGCATCCTCAAGCCGTTCCAGGGCCTGCTCAAGTGTTAATTCCTGATCTTCACTTGGCATTTCAATTCCATTTTCTTCAGCGAAATCCGTGGCGATATCAACTTCAGTTTCAACCTGAGCTTCCTGCTCTATTTCCTCATTTGCGCCCACTGCATTGTCAGCTTTGGGTTTACTCATACTTCCCTCGGGAATACTTAATATTTTTTATAGGCTTTTCATAGACTTAACGTCTTGCCTCGATTCATCATCGAGAGTATTTTTCTACTTTTCGCAATATGGGGTTGAAGCCCCCTAATTCAAGCTTATGGGGGCGGATTTTTAATAAAATTATTGGGCTGTGTTCGACACGGTGTTCCAATATACTTTGTCCCCATGCTGCACCAACTTTCCATTCAGAATTACGCCACAGTCGACCGCCTGGAAATTGAGTTTCAACAAGGCATGTCCGCCATCACCGGCGAGACCGGTGCAGGTAAATCCATCATTCTCGGAGCACTAGGCCTAACCCTCGGCGATAGAGCGGATAAATCTATCGTCCGCGGTGGTGCCACCAAGACTGATATCTGTGCGGAATTCGACACCAGTCGTATCGAAGAAGCTCGGTCTTGGTTAATAGAACATGATCTGGAATCTGAAGATTCATCAATCTGCCTACTACGCCGTGTGGTAAACAAAGACGGCCGCTCTAAAGGCTATATCAATGGCTCAGCGGTAACTATGGCAAACCTGAAAGAGCTGGGAGAAAAGCTGCTAGATATTCATAGCCAACATGAACACCAATCTCTGTTGCAACGATCCACCCATCGAAAACTGCTTGACGAATTTAGCGTCACGAAAAAGTTACGAGACAAATTGGAATCTACGTTCAAACAATGGCAACAAAATCACAAAGAGCTAGAAGCGCTAAGTAATCAATCAGAAGAATATTCTGCACAGACACAATTGTTGTTGTATCAATTAACAGAACTTGATGGATTGAATCTAGGTGAGAATGAAGTTGAATCTTTAGAAAGTGAATTCAAAAAATTAAATAGTGCTGATGAAACCTTAAACGGTATTAGTACAGCATTAGCGATCTGCCAAGAGAACGAAGCGCAGTCTGTGCTTTCACTTATGCATTCCGCTTTGAATGCCCTACGAGAACTGCCAAACAGAGTCGATCGAATCGACTCTATTCTTTCACTACTTGAATCTTCGGAAATTCAATTGAGTGAAGCAGTATCTGATTTACGTTCTTTCCAAGATGAATTCGAGGCAAATCCAGAAAGGTTGGAACAAATTAATGCCAGACTAAGCGAACTTCATGGCATTGCACGAAAACACAAAGTAAAACCTACTCAGCTAATTCAAGTCACTGAAAATTTGCGCAAACAGCTCAGCCGATTTCAAAACTCCGATGAAGAAATTGAAAAACTATCAGTGAATGAGAAACTGTTGAGAGAACAATTTACAACAATTGCTAAAGAAGTGTCTGAGCAACGCAAGAAAGGTGCAAAGAAATTAGCCAAGCAGATAAATAGTCAACTAGAAATGTTAAGTATGCCACACGCGACTTTGGAGGTGAGTCTGCAAGCAAGAGATAGTTTTGAGCCATCTCCTCATGGTCTGGAATCAATTGAATTTCTGGTAAGCACTAACCCAGGCCAAAAAGCGAAACCCTTAATTAGGATAGCCTCCGGTGGTGAGCTCTCACGTATTAGTCTCGCGATTCAAGTAATCACCGCGCAAACCTCCCAGATCCCGAGCCTGGTCTTCGATGAAGTAGATGTTGGAATTGGCGGCGGCGTTGCCAAAGTTGTAGGCGAATTACTGCGCAAACTTGGTAAACGCACTCAGATTCTCTGTGTAACTCATCAGGCACAAGTAGCAGGACAAGGAAACCATCATTTCTTCGTCAGCAAGAGTAGCGAAAAAAATGCAACTCTTACACAGATCACAGAATTGAATGAAGAGGCTGTAATTAAAGAAATAGCGCGTATGCTAGGCGGCGATGATTATAGTGAAGAGTCGCTTGCTCATGCTGAGCAAATGGTTGCTTCGAATTAATCTATTTTTTACTAATCTTCTTCTTTCTGACAGCTTGCACAAATACCGTACAAATACATGCTGTGATCGGTAATCTTAAAGCCGTATTTCTCGGCAATCTTATCCTGCTGTGTCTCAATAATTTCATCAAAGAACTCTTCTACCCGACCACACTTATTACAAACAATGTGATCATGATGATCGACAGACGTTAATTCAAACACAGAATGACCACCTTCGAAATGATGGCGCATGACAAGGCCGGCAGTTTCAAACTGAGTCAAAACGCGATAGACCGTGGCAAGACCAACATCTTCGTCAGCTTCAATAAGTGCCTTATATACATCTTCAGCACTCAAGTGCTTATTTTCGGAACTTTCTAAGATTTGGAGAATCTTTACTCTTGGTAAGGTTACCTTTAATCCTGCTTTACGCAGTTCCTGATTTTCCGTCGACATGTTGTGATCTCAAGTACTGGGGTTAAATCTGGTATCTTAGCTAGCCTTAATTTTAACGTGATAATCCAGAGATAAAAGTTCTTTCAAAGAAAATGTGCAGTTTTCCTGTCCTTTAAGGTAGAGTATTATGCCCCGACCTTAGCTAGGAGGCCAGTAAGCCCCGCTAGAGTATTAAAGGTTACAGAAGAAGTACTATGCAGAAAACATTACTCAAAATCACACTAGCTGGCCTTTGTAGCACGCTCATTACGTGCAATAACATCGGTTCCATGGATTTTCCCGGTGTATACAAAATCTCTATTCCCCAGGGAAATATCATTACGCAAGAAATGGTCGATCAGCTTCGTCCTGGAATGTCGAAAAGGCAGGTCATATTCGTCATGGGAACACCTTTGGTTCGTGACCCATATCATCAAGATCGCTGGGACTATATTTACAGCTTTCAGCCTGGTGGCGGTGAGCGTGGACAGGAAAAGATTACGGTCTTTTTTGTCGATGATCAGTTAGTTCGATTTGAAGGAGATTTTGTGCCTACGGCAATCGCCGAAGCGACTGCCGAAGCAGCTAGTCAATCTGACGAAGAACTTACCAACTAGTTCATCACCTTTCCCACGACTACAATATTATCGCCTTCATTAACAGGCGGTGTGCCAAACAAAATTAGCAGCACTCCGGATGCAGGCGCGCGCACAGTTTCTAGCTCATTGCCGTGATAATCTGTGATCACGCCAAGAGCAGTGCCTTCACTTACATAATCTCCCGTTTTAACTAGAGGGTCGGCATACCAGATGCCATTGTGCTCGCTATAAATTCTTGCTCGATCATTTATGAAAAGTGGATTAGTTGGCAAATAAGGTTCACCGGCTATCATCTCTAGTTCACGCATTACGTTTAAAACACCATTTGTAATAGGGTTAATGTATGAATCATCGATCATACCTAACTCACCTGATTCCACATCCATTGAAGCTACACCACGTTTTACTGCCTGGGCACTGGTGTAAATGGCTTCGTCTAAGGAATCATAATCGCCAGCAAACTGGACGATTGTTTCCAAACCAAATGCAATAGCAATACGTCGAGACTCAGCAATTACTTCTTTCCCGCCTGCTTCCGCATAATAAGCGCTGTAAGAAGGTCGAAGACTTTCGTTAGCATCACCGGAATGAATGTCCAACATGTAATCAGATTTATCGATTATTTCTGTAGTCAGTACATGAGCGACTCTTTCCGTAACAGTTCCTTCAAGATCACCAGGAAAAGATCGATTAAGATTTTTGCGATCCTGTGGGCCAAAATAAATTGTACGACCAGTAAATGCTGGCATGTTTGCGATGTGGACGATAACCAGTGTACCCGCGAGCTCAGTGGGATCAATCAATTCAGACACTTTTTGCATAGACAAAATTGGGGAATATTCCGACCCATGAATCCCCGCTATTAATGAAAGTGTCGGGCCTGGTGAGGAACCGTTGTGAATTGTAATTGGGATTACCGTACCTGGATCATTTTGCATCGCAGGTACTTCGAGAAACCCTCGGTAAGTTTCACCTGCATTTACTTCAATGTCGGCAATATAGAAGACACCGCTATCATTTTGAGCCTTCACATTGATTGAAATGAGCAACATTATCGCCGCACCAACGTAACGCGGCAGCCGTAACTGCCGCGTGAAACGATGTACTACCAAACTATTGAGCCAGTTAAAAATCGAAACGGACTCCTAGCGTCACACCCCGACCTGCTTCAGGTGCATAGTTTTTGAGAAACGAGGTATGGTTTCTGATTTCCTCATCCCTCAAATTGTCGCCTCGAACAAACAGCTTAAGATCGCTATTGCCTACTGAGAGATGGTAGTCAGCATAAACTGAAATCAGTGTATAACCAGGAGTTGCCAATTCTAGCTCACCTACATCGTCTTGTTCTCCATAGCGAGTGATGTGAAGGTGCAGGCTCCAATC
>DFQD01000231.1:12535-17635 GCA_002377605.1 Gammaproteobacteria bacterium UBA3498
CCTCTGTCGAATTCAGCATCGACAAGATCTCCAAATACGCTAAATGCTAACGAGCCTTCAGAGGTATCCAATAAATTTAAAGTAACCTCTCCTTCTACTCCTTTGAATGTCGCATCTTTTTGAAAATAGCTGGCAATGTTCTGCCCTTCGTGCGCTTCGCCGGTGAGATCAAGATAAATGAAATCATCGATTTGATTGTAATAAGCACTGAACTCGCCTGTCACAGCACCTGAGTGACGACGATAACCAAACTCCAGATTGTTAGAAGATTCCTCATCCAGAAGTGGATTACCTGTTTCAAGTAATGCTGTCGCAGCATGGAGCACCAAATCTTCATCATCGGCAAATGGGGCGCAAGTTACAGAAGATGTATTTGAAAAGAGTTCTTCTACACTAGGTGCACGTTGCGAGCGCGAGGCGCCAATCAATAAATTGGATTCACCATCAAGGTCGTAGAGAAAACTTCCACTGAAACTTGAAGTATCTCCGTCGTAGTCACAGGAACCATTTGGGTCTACATCATTTTGTTCAAAGCGAAAACCTAATTCTGCTGTCCAAGGACCGTTTAAATAACGTTCTACACCAAAAAATCCCAATGAGCTGATATCGGATTCTGGGATGAATGCTTCTTCTCCGATTGCGCTAAATTCAGATTCCTCAAACTGCAATCCCCAAACACCAGTCCAATCGCCCACAGGTCTATGAGTTAAAGTAAATCGACCATCTAAGCCTTCATTAGAGAAGCGAGTACCAACGTGGCTGTCTCCGTCTTCAAAATATTCGATTTCGCTGTGCTCATAATCAGTTAATCCGAGAGAACCGCGAAAAGACTGAAAAAATCCTTCGTTGAAGTCATACCCTGCACGAAAATCATAACGAGTCTGTTCCATATCGATACGAACGGCTTCAACTTCTTCATGCTCATCTTCGTCGTGATGATCTTCATCCTCGTCGTGATGATCTTCATCCTCGTCGTGATGATCTTCATCTTCGTCGTGATGATCTTCACCGTGAGCATGGTTGTGAGCACCGGGCGGGAGTCCGTATTCGTTATTCAATTCACTAACAGAGAACCCAATGAAGCCATTATCTGTCACCCAGGAAAATCCAGCAGTAGCACCATCTGCTTCAGCATCCGAGTTGCCGATAAATCCCCGGGTATTTTCGAACTCTTCGTCATCATGGTCATCATGGTCATCATGGTCATCATCGTGATGGCCTTCTTCCTCGAGATGATGTTCAACTAACTCCTCGAGCTCTTCAACAGAAAACTCATCGATAGCAAAACCCTTAATATCGACATTATCGTTCTCGCGTCTGAAAGCATCTAAATGAAAGGCAAAATTTCCGGATGACGCATCTAAGCTTATGACGGTTTTATCTTCTTCATTTACTGAGTTTCGAGTTTGTTGAATAGAAAATTGTGTTTCTTCAACTAATTGCTCTGGAATTCGATTATCGATGACATTTACCACCCCACCTATAGCACCGCTGCCGTAAAGCAACGTTGATGGTCCGCGGATTACTTCTATTCGCTCCGCCATTATCGACTCAACACCCTCAGCATGATCGGGGCTTACTTTGGAAGCATCTGTAACTCCTATTCCGTTTTGCAAGACCTTTACCCGATTTCCTGATTGCCCGCGAATAACCGGGTGGCCTACTCCTGTACCGAAAGAGCTATTGGCAATGCCAATTTCGTTTCTGAGAGTTTCACCTATTGAATTTCCGACCTGTTCCCGCAATGCTTCGCCGGAAAGAATACCGATTGGTAATGCTGTTTCGGCTTCCGATTGCTGGAATGCTGACGTCACTACAATTTCTTGAAGCTCGTCCTCTTCATGGGTTTGCGCGGCAACCGGCAGCGAATAAGTAGTTACTGCAGAAAGGCCAACCGTTGATATAACAGTAATAAATTTCTTTGAAGAGACCACTTTTCTCTCCCTCTTAGTATTTTTCAGACAAATTAGTAGATCCAGAACCCTGCAACACATAACAGCAAGCGCCGACGAAGGCACTCACGACACGCAGGATTCCATTAAGACTGAGTCAACTAAACTAGAGGTGGGGCTCGGGAATTGGCAGAAATAGCAGCAGCGGAATGAATCCGATCTGCATATTCCGCTATAGGAGTGGTTCCTGTTTCTAGGTCTAATGATTGGCTGTCTGAGGCGATAACATCTTCATTAGAATTCGCCTTTAAGCAGATCTCACAATCGAATTGTTTCTGTAAGTCACCCTCGTGAGTGTGGGTCAAGCCAGTACCCTGCACGAACACAAGCAAAAAACAAAGCAGCCCACTGAGTGCAACGCTGTGCACTCTATTGGTTTGCTTTTCCTTGTTGAATTGGGGTCTCACCAAAAACATGGGCACGTTTATAAGGGCTCTGTTGTCCGGGGTCAAGCAAAATTCAAATTAAAGCTTCGAGGCGAGGGCCTCGACAGCCGAGATGCCGACTACGTCCTGAGGCTGCAAAAATATGTCATGACGCCTTATACCTGGCAGCGCACTACTTAGGGTTTGCAAGTGCACTTCTTCCTGAGAATGGCGTTCATTAAGGAACTCCCCACTATTTTTAGGAGCCCTTTTATTAACAATCAGACACTCAACCGCAACATTTGCCTGCTGCAACTGTTTGTGCAGCTCGATAGTCTCCAGAACAGGTAGCCTCTCTGCCGCAAGCACAATGACGAAAGAGGTAATATTTCCGTCTTCTATATGTTCCCGCAGGTACTCAAATTTACGGCGTCGCCGCAGCAAAATTCTTCGGATATGGCTCTCTCGTTCCTGTTCTTTCATCGTGGCGCCGCCGATAGTTTTGTCTTCCATGGAAGTGTCCTGACCTAATTCCCTGACAAATTCGGCAAAGCGATCTGCCTTCTCCCTTCTTTTTATAAGTCCTTCCGTCCAGGCAGACATCATTTCCGGTAGAGCCATGAGTCGCGCAGTGTGTCCCGAAGGGGCGGTATCGAACACTATTAGGTCGTATTCATTTTTGGCTTCTTCAACAACATCTGCGATACGTTCCAACAAGGCTGCTTCATGCATCCCAGGAGCATCTCTAGACAAGGCAATATGTTTATCGATTTCCTTGTGAAGATTTACGGGCATGAGTTTGTAAAGTGACTCTGAAATTTCTTTAAGATGAAGTTCAACGGTTTCTTCTGGATCAAGCTCTAATGCATCCAATCCGGCAGTAATTCGAACCGGCTTGGGCCCAATCGTACGATCAAAAAGATGACCAAGATTATGAGCCGGATCAGTAGAAACAAGGAGAATTTTTCCACCAGCATTTGCGCAGGCGATTGCAGTAGCTGACGAAACAGTGGTTTTTCCTACACCACCTTTACCACCAAAGAAGAGAATCTTTTTAGATTGCGCGAGTTCTAGCAACACCCGATGTGATCCAGGGGTGATCGTTCCATGCCCATACGTTTATGCCATTCATGAAACCGATCGTAGACTAGTGGTAATAATTCAAGCGTGTAGTAAGAAGCAGGATTGGGTAATCCCATACTTTCAGCAAAAACAAGCATCATAAACAAATCATCTTCGTCACGTTGAGCGCGAGCGAAAGAACGCCGATAGGGGCTAACATAGTAATCGTATAACCCTTTCTCCAAGCGCTTTAAAAAAGACTCTTTTTCTTTTTTAGTCATATCTTAATTATGCGTGATGCGAAGAGTTTATTAAAGACAGTTACTTTTTCTTCTCTTATCTTTTGGCTTATTCTCTTCACCGGTATTCATTAACCATACACCTGTTTCGCACGAGTCACTAGGGAATCCACCAAACTGTTTGCTGAAGAGCTAAGTAATTTTTCTGCTGCGAAATCCACGAGTGAAAGATCAAATTCGAATTCCATATGCAAAGAAACTTTGCAGGCGTTTTGAGCTAAAGACTCAAAAGTCCAACGAGAACTAAAATGCTTAAACTTGCCCTCAACTAATTCCATATCAATTGAATAGGGTCGATTTAATCTGTTTAGAGTAGTGAATTCTTGCTTTATTCCCGCCTTCTTTAATACCAGCTTTCCAGTAAGTTCATTCTCTCTCTGTTCGATGACAGTAGCTTCCTTACAGCCTTGCATATAGCTTGGATACTTCTCAATATCATTTACCAGATCAAACATCTGTTCTGATGAATATTCCACCAGAGCACTACGATATACAGAAGCCATTTAGAAACTATGCGAAATAAATTTGTGAAACAGTGCTAATGAAGACAACTAGAAGAACCACTGGGATTACCGTACCGAGAGCGAAATTGATGTATTTTTCAATGAATGACCCTTCGTAAGTCGGATCGCCGATTACCATTTCAGACTTTAATCCACTGACTTTCCAACGATAAGCACAAAAAATACAAACCGTAAATCCAACAAAAGGCAAAATAGTTTCATAGAACACATCAGAGACCAAATCGAAGAATGATTTAGATACTCCACCGTAACTCGTAAAGTTAGTAAAAAATTCAGATATGCCAAGTGACATTGTTGCTGGAACAGCAAACAAAGTAAGCAAACTAGCTTGCAAAATCACTGCTTTCTTTCTGGATAGTTTTAACTCATCGATCCAGCAGGATATTGGAATCTCGATAATCGAAACTAATGAAGTCAAAGCAGCAAAGAAAACCAAGGTAAAGAAAACTATGGCAACGATACTCGCGCCGGTATAACCAACAGCGGCCTGCATCGATAAAAATATTTGCGGCAAGAAACTAAAAATCAATCCAACGCTAGAAGTTGATAGGTCTTCAGTATTGGTATTGGGATCAAACGCGAAAATCGCTGGAAGAATAAGTAAGCCAGCAAAGAAGGCAATGCTAGTATCGGCAATAGCGACCATTCTCGTAGACTGAGCAATATTATCTTCACGGCTAAAATAAGATCCGTAAGTAATTAGAATTCCCATTCCTAGCGACAGTGAAAAGAATGCCTGGCTTAACGCGCCATTGACCACCGATAAATCCATCTGGCTGAAATCAGGCACTAAGTAATAACGAATTCCAGCCACTGCCCCATCGAGAGTTAAAACGAAAAGCGTCAGCAGTACTAACATGATGGCCAGCGTCGGCATCAGTACTCGTGCTAATCGTTC
>DFQD01000231.1:18004-19791 GCA_002377605.1 Gammaproteobacteria bacterium UBA3498
CCAATCAGATAACCGAACAAGGATGGTCTCGCCACAATTTCACCAAAAGCGGATTCTGAAGAAAGCATTTCCAATCCACCGGTGGCAATTTCTTTTATATAGATAACTAACCAGACGGTTATTACTGTGTAAAACACAGCGATCATAAACGGCGTCAAAATCGCAAGCATGCCTGCAAGCCGCCAACCTTTATGCCCACCGGATAACTGAGAAAACGCACCCACCGGGTTACGATTGGTATGACGTCCCATAGAGATCTCCGCCATCATCACCGGATAGCAGATAAAGGCGATAAAGAATAAATAGATAATCAGGAAAGCGGCACCCCCATTTTTGGATGCCATCACTGGAAACGCCACTAAATTCCCAAGGCCTACGGCCGAGCCCGCGGCAGCCAGAATAAAACCTAGTCTCGAGCTGAACTGCCCTCTTTCCCCTGCCATGAAAACCTCTTTAATTTCAGTATTTTAGCTAATTTTTTTTGCTTGGCGTCATGGGATTCTATCAACGCCGTTTATTCCACACAACGCCGGAAAAATCGTGGTGTTTTTTATCTTTCAAAGCAATTTCTGGTCTTTTCCAACTTTTAGTCAACTTAAGCGCTATAATCGCCGCCCATGGCCGGGCCCAAAAACACACAACGCAAACCTAAGCCGCCGAAAGTTCCAGACACAACAATCGCACAAAACAAAAAAGTTCGACACGATTACTTTATTGAAGACAGTTTTGAAACTGGAATTGCATTGCAGGGTTGGGAAGTTAAAAGTCTGCGCAAAAAGAAAGTGCAGCTTCTGGATAGCTACGTATTGATAAAAGATGGAGAGGCTTTCTTACTTGGTTGTAATGTCACACCCCTCGATACAACTAATACTCATACCGTCGCCGATCCTACGAGAACAAAAAAATTACTCTTACACAAGAAAGAATTGGCCAAGTTATTTTCTGCCACACAGCAGAAAGGTCACACTTGCGTTTGCACCAAGATGTACTGGAAAGGGCACCTCGTAAAATGCCAAATAGCACTGGCTAAGGGCAAACAATCACATGATAAACGTGCTTCGGCAAAAGAGCGCGAATGGAATATTGATAAACAACGTATTGTTCGACACGCCAATAGGTAAATAAATATTTAATATATAGAAGGAAGATCATGAGCGAATTAGTCACTTATACATTCGAAAACAACATCTCACTCATTGGCATGGACGACGGGAAAGCTAACGTGATGTCACTTCAAATGCTAAAGGATTTAAATTCAGCGCTTGACCAGGCAGAACAAGAAGCCAGCCCAGTTATTCTTGCTGGACGTGAAAATATGTTTTCTGGGGGCTTCGATCTTGGTGTATTTAAATCCGGAGACAATGATCTGATTGTAGAAATGCTGACATTGGGTGCTGAATTATCCCACCGCATGTTGAGTTTTCCTGTACCAATAATTGCTGCTTGCACCGGTCATGCCATTGCTATGGGAACGTTTGTATTGTTGTCCTGCGACTATCGAATCGGTGCCAATGGCAAATCGAAATTCGGCGCGAATGAAGTCGCTATCGGTTTAACGGTGCCTTACTTTGCAATTGAAGTTGTTAAGAATCGAATTACCAACAAACATCGCAGTAAAACTGTAGGGCTCGCTCACATCTATGACGTCGATGAAGCATTGGAAGCTGGCTTTCTTGATCAAGTTGTGGAGCCTGATCAAGTGCTAGCTGCTGCGACTTTAAAAGCGGAAGAAATTCTTAAGTTGGATATGGATGCTCACAAGAATAGTAAAACACGTTTACGTGAGC
>DFQD01000151.1 GCA_002377605.1 Gammaproteobacteria bacterium UBA3498
AAACTCAATGCGAACCTGAGCTTGCGCAGTCTGTTGGTTCACAACCATGATCTCAGTATTATTTACCTGGCGCGCTGTTCGGAAACGGTACTCGGGACTGTCTTGCAGCTGACCTTCGATAGTGTGATGGCGGCGAAGGATCTCAACTAACTCTTCCAGAGGCATCGAGCCGGTGTAGGCAATAGTGTGCTTATAGTTTAGCAGGTCTGCCGGCAAGGACATGAGTTCTTCCAATTCAGTATCGACAATTTCCTGCGTGGTTAATGCTTCAAGTAGTGGTGATTCTTCGCCGTAACGATTGTAAAGATACAGTGCTTGAGCGATTGCAGGTGGAGAACTCTTCCGATCTTCGCGAGACTTAATAAGAATACCTTTTAACTGTTCAAGAGTTTGTTCCTCGGTTGCTGGTGTCTTCACCAATTCCATCATCAACGCTAGAGAATCTTCAAACTGTTCGTCCAGACCTGAAACAGAAAATGTAGATGAGTTCTCACCAGAGCCGAAGCGGAACTCCGATCCCATGCGATACCACTCTTTCTGTAGCTCTTCGTTAGTCATGTTTTGGGTACCGGCAACATCTATTAGAGAGGCGGACAAACCTAGCTTTTCGTTTTCTTCTGTACCTACTTCAACGTTAATAGAAAACGTAAACAAGTCGTTTAGCGGGTTAGGTGCATAGTAAAGCTCAACGCCATCGGCAAACTCGATAACCCGATAGTCTGTGTCGGCCTCTACAAAGGAAGGCTCAATTTCATCATATTCCATTGCCAGAATGTTGGCTGCGAATTCCGATTGACGAGTCGGGTCGATACTTACCGGATCGATTTGTGGTTTCTCCACAGGAGGAACAACATGTTGATCATCGATTCGATACACCGAGACATAGTCATCACCAAAGTATTTGTTGGCTACTTCTACTACATCGTCTTTGGTTAGTTGTTCCATGCGATCGATTTCAGCAATGTGATAATCCCATTCCGATCCTTCAATAAATGCAGAACGCATCATGCTAACTCGTGCAGTATTAAACTCCAGGCTAGCCTTTTCGTTCTTTTTAAAGTCGTTAATAATGGCTGAGATAATCCACTCTTCGAAATTACCGTTCTTAATGTTGTCTATTTGATCGAGCAGAAGTTTTTCGACTTCCTCTAGAGTTTGGTCTTGCTTGGGTATGCCATAGAGGTTTTGTGAACCATAATCATTTAGAAAAAGTGGCGATGATCCAGCATTAGAAACTAACTGCTGCTGATTTAGATTCAAATTGATTAAGCCGGCAGTGCGGTTATCCAGAATCATGTCCACGAGAATTAGTGCTTCTTTATCTACATGGCCGTTCTCTACCGTGCGAAATGCAATGGAGACTTGTTCTTCGCCTGGATATTGAACGGTACGTCGTTCTGCGCCCTGCAATGGTGGTTCCTCCCAGGGTCCAACCTCCGGAATTTCCTTCGCTTCCCAGTGACTGAACTTGTCATTAATTAGAGCAATCGTTTCTTCTATATCGATGTCTCCACTAATAAATATGCCCATGTTGTTTGGAACATAGTAGGTATCGAAATAATCCTGGATATATACCAGAGATGGATTCTTTAGGTGATCCACTGTGCCAATGGTTGGTTGTTGACCATAGGGATGGATTTTATAAAGCAAATCGTCGATAGCAGTGCCGATGATGCGACCGCCATTATCTAGCGTGCGGTTCTTTTCTTCGTAAACAGTTTCGAGTTCGGTATGGAACAGTCTAAAGACTGGATTAATAAAACGATCGGATTCAATTTCTGCCCATTGGTTTAAACGATTGGATGGTAATCCTACTTTATATACTGTTTCCTCGTACCAAGTGTGGGCGTTAAGACCGCTGCCGCCCATGCTGTTATAAAGCTTGTCAATTTCATTGGGTACTGCGAACTCCGCTGCTTGTTGCGCAACGCGATTAATCTCGCTATAAATCTCAGCCCGTCGACTTTCATCGGTTTCGACAAAATGCTGTTCGTAAAGCTCTACGATTGCATCCAAATATGGTTTTTCCGCTTCGTAATCCAGGGTTCCTAGGTTTTCATTTCCTTTGAATAAAAGGTGTTCAAGGTAGTGGGCAAGGCCAGTTCCATCTGCAGGATCATGTTTGCTGCCCGCTCGAACCGCAATTTCCGCATAGAATCGGGGCTCTTCATGATTTTCGGTAAGGTATACCTGCAACCCATTATCCAGCTCATAGATGTGAGTATCCAAAGGGTCGTTTTCGTTAGATTCATTAATTCGAGCGTAGCCAAGACTGACTTCTGGTTCGGGTTGGCTATTTTCAGTGGTGGTTAACTCTATTGCATCGCCACAGGCAGCAAGCACGGTTGCCATTAAGAGAACGAGGAAGAGTTGTGCCCATTCCTTTAAAGTAATGCGGATTATCATGTTGAAACTCCTTGAGTTCTTTGCGGCCAGCTATTCTACGCTGATCTGGCCCAGGCGCCTAGTTTGGCAGGTTCTCGGCGCTAACCTTCATATTTCGCACTTGCATATTGCCGGCACCGTCATCGCTGGCTTCCATGACCAGATCTACCGTGCCTGCCTGACTCTGGATAAAGCCATCAAATTGGGCGATTTGATTTGTGTTTAAGTCGCCTTCGAGCCGATTTCGGGCTCGATCAAATGCATCGAGCTTGTCTTCATAGGCGCTGGTCATGCTGCCGTCGCCGGCTACAAGTGCGCCATAATTGTTCTGTTCGGAGAATATTTCATCCAATAGAACATCCATTACCAATTCATAGGATTCGCCAGAAATTGCATTACCACTGCTTTCTAGCATTCCTGAATAGATCGTGCGGGCTGCTTCTTTATTCACTCCAAGAGCGTAAGTACCTAACTCAGCAGCTTGCTCAGGAGTAAGGAGATCAGAAAGACTGTTCACCATGGCATTCGGACCGAAGATTGCAGCAGCCTGGTCGTTAGTAAGATTTCCTTCCATCAATTGGCCTATCATTTGATAGCGCTCATCATCGAAATCCACCATCGCTGCATAGATTCCTTCCATTTCTGAGGAGCTGATTTCAAGACCTCCGAGGTAATCTACAAATTGCCCAACAATACGATCTTCTGCCATCTTGCGTGTGGTTGCTGGATTTGAAAATACGCGGAATGCACCAGCAGGCGCGCGGCTTTGCTGACCGGCAGCTGCGGCTACCTCTCGTCTTGCTTGTTCTAATAGGGCTTCATATTCTGCATTAGCGCGTTGTTCGGCTTCCGTAAGTTCAGCTTCCAAGCTTGTAACCTGGGAAGCTGTTTCCAATAAGTTGTCTTCAAGTTCTGCCAAGCGTTCTTCAAACCTTAGACGTTGGCGCGTATTTAGTTCGGTTTGTTCCTGAAGTTGCTGTTGGTAACTCATAGCAGTTTGCAACTGCTCTTCTAAACGTGAATTTGCAGATTGCAATGCGATCGCAACGTAAGCTAGCCCGCCAATTATTGCGGAAATGGTAACAATGATTGCTGTTTTCATATCTAGCCTCATAGGAAATTAGTTTCTATAAACTTCTCGAATACTCTTCCTGGTGTTCTTCAATTTATTTTCTGCAATGAAAAAGAAAAGAGGCCTTGCATCTAAATATTATCTAGATGGATCCTCTATTTTCTCAGTTTGCTAATTCGGTTTCTGTTTCTATTACTTTTCGCGATGCTTCAAGATCGGAGAAATAATTTTCTCTGGCATCTTGTAATGCAGAGGACAAATTTAAAATTTGTACACCGGCAGACGAAAGATTACTCTCCAGAGATTCGATCTGACTTTCGAAATCCTGTCGTTGCTGTTGGTTAAGTGTATCTTTTGCTGCCAAATCTACACGCAACAGCTCGAGCTCAGCCTGTAACCGCGTTACCTGATCATTTTCCTTATATTGATAAAGCGCTGCCGCTGCCAGCACGACCACTGCAAAAGCAGTAAACAGAGAGATTTTATTCTGCATGCTAGTACCCCTTCAGTTTGGCTCTATGGTAAGGAAAAAGGGACTAAAATCATATTGCTAACCCTCATGTTGGGTTGGTGATTATTCGTTAAGAATAGACTGGAAAAGACGATTCCTGCGTATAATCCTGTACTTGTTTCGTAATAAGTTGAGCGTATTGGAAGTGCTCGAGACTATGTTCCATAAGATATTGATTTTATTATGTATTACCACAGTTTTTCTGGGGTGCTCTACGTCATCATTTAAGCGTAGCGCCGATGAAGAGAGCTATGGAGCGATCTCTGAGAAGACAGATTTCGTCCCCGGTATGACCTCTCAGGTCTTGCTTGATGAAATCGGAGAGCTGAATCTGGAGGTATTTGAGCTAAACAACCTCACCTTCGATTTTCTCGACAACGAAGCAGAGAGCGAGATCGGTGCAAGCATTTTAACTTTGACTGATGCTCTCGATATTGCCTTCCAGCGCAGTAAAGATTATCAAACTCAGAAAGAATTGCTTTACCTGGAAGCCCTTGCGCTTACTTTTGATCGCTATCGCTATACCCCGGTATTTAGCGCAGCAGGAAGCAGTGACTATCAATGGGACAATCGCGACCAGTTTGTTCAAGACATGCAGGACTTAACAGGAATGCAAAATCTCGAAACTGTTGAGTCGACATTTTCCAATACCAGCCTCGGTGCTCGTTATATATTAAAGAGCGGTGGCGCGATTGCATTAAACCTCACGAACAACTTTACGCGTTTTTTATCTGGTGACATTAATGAGTTCGGCACCAATGCCTTAATTGGTTCTTTTACGCAACCATTGATTCGAGGTTTTGGTGTCGATATAGAAACTGAAGCACTCATGCAGGCAGAACGCGATTTGCTGTATCGTTTAAGAGACTTCACTCGCTTTCGAAAATCATTCGCAGTGCGAGTTGCTTCTAATTACTACTCGGTATTATTAAACCGTGAAACTGCGCGAAATAATTTTGCCGGCCTTAACGCAACCAATCTTTCACTGGAAAGAGAACAGGCATTTCAAGTGGAAGGTTTAACAACTCTGTTGGAAGTTGGCCGCTTGGAACAATCTTCATTGCAAGCCGACTTGCGCTGGAGTTCTTCCATTACTCGTTACAAACGCAGTCTGGATAATTTCAAGATACTTCTCGGTCTAACTGCAGAGGATAATATTATTCTCGATGACAATGAGATGAATTTGATTACCGAGACGGGAATGGATAGTCCTGATATCAGTCTGGAGCAGGCCACCGAAATGGCGATTCAGACTCGCCTTGATCTGTATAACTCGCTGGACCGAGTGCAGGACAGTGCCCGAAAAATTGAAGTAGCAGCGAACGCGTTGAATCCCACCGTCAATATCAGCCTGGTGGCGTCGGTACCTGATGCTAAAAACGGTAATATTGGAGAGCTGGATTTCGAAAACGCGCTCTACAGCGCTGGCTTGGATTTCGATCTGCCGCTGGATACCATGTTAGAGCGCAATAACTACCGGCGCGCATTGATCGATTATGAGTCGTCCTCTAGGGATTATCTGCTGTCTCTGGATGGCGTAAAATTGGAGGTATTAGATACCTGGAGGCGCATGAATGAGGCGCGAAAAAGTTACGATATATCAGTAACTAGCGTAGAAATTAACGAGCGCCGAGTCGAAGAGGCCCAATTGCGGGCTGAATTAGGTTTAGGAGACATCCAAGATACTGTAGATTCACAGAACGACTTAACGGCTGCCCGCACGGAGTTAGTTAGTTCTATCGTAGAACACAATATTGCCAAGCTGGAATTTTGGCGAGATGTAGGATTGCTTTACGTGGATGACACGGGGCAGTGGGAGGAAGGCATAGATGAGCCCAACTGATCAGAAAGTATGGGAAAAACTTCTCGATAAAGTACCGACACCGGCTAAGGATTTTGTCGGTATTTTGAAAGAGCGATTCCTCACCGCGAAAAAATCTACCCAGTATGCCATTGGTAGCGCTGGAGTGTTGGTACTCGCTTTGCTTTTCACGGCCGGTGGAGGCGATGGCAGCTTCGAATCTAGCATTACTTTTGAAGCTCGTCGCGGCGGCTTGGACATCACGGTCCTGGAAGGTGGTTCTTTAGAAGCGCTGCAATCCCAAGAAATTCGTTCCCGTATTAAGGGTCGGGAAGGCGTAAAAATTCTAAACATTGTTGAGGAAGGTTATCAGGTAACCCCAGAAGATGTAGACGCAGGATTAGTTCTTGTTGAGTTAGATAAAGCCGCATTAATCGATCAACAGCTCAACCAAGAAATTGCAGTAGAAACTGCAGAAGCAACTTACATTGAGCGCCGTGCTGAATACGAAATCCAATTGAACGAAAATATGACGGCATTAAATGATGCGCGTCAGGAAATGCGTTTCGCTCGTTTAGAATTTGAAAAGTTTCTCGGCGGTAATTTAGTCAGTGGTATTATTGCGCAACTCGAAATTGAAGAACGATTAGCGAAAGCAGAAGCTGAAGATTTGGAAGCAATGTCTCGGAGTTTGCCTTCTAGTCGCAACTCAATTGAAGAAGTTGCCGAAGAGCGTGCGCCTCGACCAGTTTTCGATCCCGCAGATTTAAATTCCATGCCGCCACCTGTGCGAGAACGCATTGAACAAATGATGGCGGAAAACGGAGGCGAATTACCTCCTGAAATGGTGGAGCGCATGCAACAGTTTGCTCAAGGTGGTTTTCCCGGCGGTGGCCCATTTAGCGGGCGGCGTCAAGGAAGAAGGGTCGGGGAAGCAGGCTCCGCGCCTTCCCCGGTAGCAGGGGATGGGCCAGTTATCGCCGAAGCACCGGAATTAAGACTGGAACCATTAGAACCAGAGCCACTAAATACAGAAGTCACCTTGCTCATGGACGACAGTTATATGGCGATTCGCGATCAACTGGATTTCTCACAGTATGCAGATATGGAAGCCCTGGAAGATGGAGAAGCCAAGCAAGAACTTCGTCGATTGCAAGATGAGCTACAAGTTTCCCAGGAAGAATATTTGTTGGCGCAGGATCGCATCGAAGGTCAGCGCCGTTTAGAAGCTAGAGGGTTTATTACTCCAACTGAATTAGAGGCAGAGGAATTAAATCTTAGTAAGGCACGTAATAAAGAAGCAGAAAAAGAAACTGCGCTTAGACTTTATATTCAATACAGCTTCCCGAAAGACGCAGAAGAAAAGTTATCTGATTATGAAAACGCCATCATGGCCTATCAGCGTCAATTAAAGGAAAATATAGCGGAGAAGGCGCAAGAAGAAGCACGCTTTAGTTCGGCGGAACGCAAATACAATCTGGAACGAGTAAAACTTGCTGATGTCGAAGAACAAATCGATCTGGCAACTATCGTTGCAGAGCGTCCTGGGCTAGTTGTATACGGCGCCGCCGATCAGAATCAAATGCGCTATCGTGGTAGTAGTTCGCAGGAAGCGATTCAGGAAGGTGCCACAGTAAGAGAGCGCCAGGCCATTCTTACAATTCCTGATATGCGGGAAATGGCTGTTAAAACCAATATTCATGAATCTGCTGTGCAAAGAGTAGCTGTTGGTCAATCGGTCGAAGTTTCCATCGATGCCTTTCCAGATGTGAGTCTTACTGGGGTGGTTACTAAAGTGGCGGTAGTTGCTGACTCTGCAAACGCATTCATGAATCCTGATTTGAAAGTCTATCCAACGACTATCAAGATCGATGGTGTGCATGATTGGCTACGTCCTGGTATGAGTGCCGAAGTGGAAATCCTAGTTGATCAGCTTTCTGACATAGTGTACGTGCCAGTTCAGGCCGTTACTTATTGGGATGACAAGCGAGTTGTCTATGTCGATAACGGCAGCGATCCTGAGCGCAGGGAGGTTGAAACTGGGACTTTCTCTGATTCTTTTATAGAGATCAGATCTGGTCTACGGGAAGGCGAAGAAGTTTTATTGCTGCCCCCTCAACAAAGTATCATGGAAGTTGGTGCTTAGCGTTTCCATCTAGAACGCTCCGGTCAATATGACTATCATCGACACAAGTTCAAATATCGGTGCAGTTGCACCCCCACCTTTGGCGGCCGGATCGATGGTTGCTAGCCTGAAAGATATTTCCAAAACTTATTACATGGGTGCTCTCTCTGTAGAAGTCTTGCACGGTGTTTCGTTAGACTTTTACTCAGGAGACTACATCAGCATCATGGGTCCCTCAGGCTGTGGCAAGTCCACATTGATGAACATCCTGGGCTGTCTCGACCAACCCACCTCCGGCAAATATTTTCTGGGTAGTGAGGACACTTCTGAAATGGAAGACGATGAGTTGTCCACAATCCGAGGCGCACGCCTAGGGTTTATTTTTCAGTCCTACAATTTAATTCAACAACTGGATGTTTTAGAAAATATTGAAATGCCCTTGTTCTATCAAGGTTATACCGAAGCAGAGAGCCATGAGATTGCCATGGGTCTTGCTGCTCGGGTGGGCCTAGAAGATCGGGTGGATCATAAGCCCTTTGAATTATCTGGTGGTCAGCAACAACGCGTGGCGATCGCTCGCGCGCTTGCTGTGGATCCTTTGATTATTCTAGCGGATGAGCCTACAGGTAACTTGGATTCGAAGTCCGGCGCAGAAATTCTCAATCTTTTTGATGAGTTGCATACACAAGGAAAGACATTACTAATGGTGACTCACTCAGATGAGTTAGCAGAACGCTCTAAGCGTGAGATTAAATTAATGGACGGCAGGGTAGAGAGTGATGAATGACTTCACACTTGATGGGGTAGATAACCCAGCCGTTTTGTTAACTCGATCCAATGCGCGATCGAATTTCAATATAACTCGTCTGAAAAAAATCACCCATGTTGGCGTAAAGAGTATTTTCTCTCACGGTTTGCGTTCAATGCTGACGGTCTTGGGTATCGTAATTGGTGTTGCTGCTGTTATCGCGATGTTGGCAGTAAGCGAAGGTGCGAGCTTTGAAGCGCAACAACAGTTTCGAGAACTTGGTGCCACCAATATCTTATTAAAGAGTGTTAAACCTGCTGAAGTTGAAGAGAGCACGCAGCGAGGATTTGGGCCACCTCAGGCTGTTGTCTATGGATTAACACAAGCGGATATAGAAACTATCCGCAACACCATTCCCGGCGTTTCAAATGTCATCGCTTCACGTATTGTGAAAAAGAATGTGTGGAATCTTGGTTTATCTATGAATACCGACGTGGTTGGTACTTCAGTGGATTATCCGAGCTCCCGTAACTACAATATACGTGCAGGTCGTTTCTTTAGTGAATCAGAGGTTCGCGACCACGCCAACGTTGTAGTGTTAAGCGATGAAGTAGCGGGCGCGTTATTCCCGATCGATAATCCGTTGAGTCAATCCATTAAGATCGATAGCGACTACTACAACATTGTTGGCATTATGGAGTCAGAAGGCTTCTCAAATCTGGGGCAGAATCAAGCAGGATCCTCGAATTCAGCCCCCACTCGAATTTTTATTCCTTTTACTTCATCAAAGAGTCGTTTTGGCGAAACAACGACAAGGCAAACTGCTGGTGGTATGGAATCAGAAACAGTTGAATTGCATGAGGCAATTATTCAGGTAGAAGACCAGGAAACAGTGATAGAAGTGGGAGAGATAATTGATCAGATCTTACAAAGACGTCATCGTGATGTAGACTACGCCATCGAAATTCCTCTCGCGTTATTAAGACAAGCGGAGGCCAGTGCGCTCAGAGATCAGATTGTTGCTGGTGCCATCGCGGGAATCTCATTATTGGTTGGCGGTATTGGCATTATGAATATCATGCTGGCTAGTGTAACCGAGCGTACGCGAGAAATCGGAATTCGCCGTGCTCTCGGTGCGAAGAAAAAAGACATCATCGCTCAGTTTTTGATAGAAGCTGTTATTCTATCCGGTGTAGGTGGTCTTATTGGTGTCGTCCTTGGCATTATCATTCCGTTTATCATTTCTACATTCTGGGGCATGACTACAATAGTTACGCCTATTGCGCCAATACTTGCCTTCTCAATTTCCGCGATGATCGGAGTAATTTTTGGTATTTACCCTAGTATGCGTGCGGCGGATATGGATCCTGTCGAAGCATTAAGACATGAATAACATTTTAGATAAGGTCTCGATTCGGTCATTCTTTGATGCTCGAGAAGTGCGCGAGTTTATTTTCAGTAATCCCTCCTCATCCAATCGAAGCTTTCAAACATGAATAAAAATTTAGTCGTAGTTTTAATAACTACGTTTGTTACTTCACTAGTTGATGCAGCAGAAAACCCCCGAACTTGGGAGCGTTACGATGAGAGTGAGGATCTTGCGCTTTTAGCCGAGCATGAAAACGAGCGTATGCACTTTCAGCTGCTAAATTCAAAGGTGTTAGATAAGAATTTTTTGTGGGCTCCATTCGCAGAAGATCTTGCCAATTTTTCAGAAACAGATTACTTAAGCATGAAGTCAATGATTCTGGATCGCTCTATTAGGGAGCTCCAGCAATCAGTTAGTTCGGGCGCTCTAACTTACGAACAGTTAGTTACTTTTTATATCTATCGCATTCGCGAAATCGAATCGGACAATTCCCGATATCTGAATGGTGTAATTTCGTTAAA
>DFQD01000154.1:0-6872 GCA_002377605.1 Gammaproteobacteria bacterium UBA3498
AGTATTGTTGCATCGGTGCTCGCCGCGGGAGGCCTCGATCCAACTTTTGTTATTGGCGGTTTGCTCAATAGCGCTGGTACAAATGCACAGCTGGGTCAAAGTCGCTATTTAGTAGCTGAAGCTGATGAGAGTGATGCTTCTTTTATGCATCTCCAGCCTATGGTGGCAGTTGTCACAAATATTGAGGCTGACCACATGAATACTTATGACGGAGATTTTGAAAATTTAAAACGATGCTTTATAGAGTTTTTGCATAATCTGCCTTTTTATGGTTTGGCAGTGCTGTGTATTGATGATGCAGTAGTTCGAGAAATACTCCCTCAGGTATCCAGGCCAAAACTAACGTATGGGTTTTCAAAAACAGCAGATTATCGCATCTCTAACCTAAAGCAGTGTAAGCAAACTACAGAGTTTGAAATCAATCGTCCCGGTAAAAAGAAACCGCTGAAGATTAAATTAAACATGCCGGGGAAACACAATGCACTGAATGCGACGGCAGCTGTTGCCATAGCAACTGATGAGAATATTAGTGATAGAGATATTAAGGCTGGGATTCAGAGTTTTTCTGGAGTTGGCAGGCGTTTTGATATCCGAGGTGAATTTAATGTGGGTGATGGCAATGCAATGCTGATTGACGATTACGGACATCATCCAACAGAGGTTGCAGCGACAGTTAAAGCACTTAGAGATGGTTGGCCTAAAAACCGATTGGTGATGGTCTATCAACCTCATCGTTACAGTCGAACAAAAGATTTGTATGAAGATTTTGTCGATGTCTTGTCAGGCGTGGATGTTTTATTGTTGCTTGAAGTTTATTCAGCCGGAGAGAAAAAAATAGCTGGTGCCGATTCTAGAAGCTTGTGCCGCAGTATTCGATTAAGAGGTAAAGTCGATCCGGTTTATGTGCGCAAAGTAGAGGAAGTTCACGAAGTTTTAAAGGGCCAGGTGAGGGGTGGAGATATTGTTTTGACGCAGGGCGCTGGCAGCGTTGGAGCACTTGCTAAAGAAATCGCTCAAAAAGGTCTAAGGTAGACTAATTTATTGATTTTAATAGAAGAATTTGGACAAATTAGTCAAGAAAAACACTAATGAAACCGATAAATAAAGAGAAAATACTCGCGAAATTGGGGCATGTGGTGGTGCTAAAAGGGGGTGCTTCGGCTGAGCGAGAAATATCTCTAATTAGCGGCTCTGCCGTATTCAATGGATTGCAAAAATTAGGCGTAAACGCCTCAATGATCGATGTAGGAAATGACATTATAGACCAATTGCGTGAAGCTAAACCGGACCTTGTTGTGATCATGTTGCACGGTAAAGATGGGGAAGACGGAGTCATTCAAGGAATGTTGGAGATGATGCAATTGCCTTATACAGGAAGTGGGGTATTAGCTTCAGCAATTGCAATGGATAAAGTTAAAAGTAAGTTAATTTGGCGAAGATTGGGATTGAACACAGCGGATTTTGAGTTCATCAATGCAGATTCAAATTGGAATCAGCTGATCGAAAAGTTTGGCAGGGTAGTAGTAAAACCAGTAAGCGGGGGTTCAAGTTTAGGTATTGCAATTGTAGATAACGCAGACGATTTACAACAAAAATACAGTGAAGCTCTTGCTTTTGATTCTGATGTTATCGCAGAGAAATTTATAAGTGGTACTGAGTATTCAACAGGCGTGTTGGGTGACGAAATATTTCCTACCGTACAATTAGAAACGCCAAGAGACTTTTTTGATTATGAGGCGAAGTATGAAGATGAGAATACACGATTTATTTGCCCGCCAGAATTATCAGAGGATAAATTGCAAGTGCTGGAGTCCTTAATAAAGGACGCCTATGACAGTTTGGGCTGCACCGGTTTAGCAAGAATCGATGTGATGCAAGAAGGGGATGGTGACTTTTATTTGCTCGAGCTAAACACCATACCTGGGATGACTGAACACAGTTTCGTGCCGATGGCAGCGAAACAAGTTGGCATAACTTTCGACGAACTGATTCTTCGTATTTTGGATTACGAAACGGAAAGATTGGGCATATGAGACCAGATCCAAGTGACATTGCTGCCAGAAGAATGCGGAATACACGTCCACGGTATAGTTCTAGTGCACAGCCACTTAAACCTGGGAGTGGCAAGAAGCTGACGCTAGTTATTTTGGCTCTGCTAATGATAGCTAGTTTAATTCTCGTGATCCAAAACAGAGATGGTATCGGGCAGTACATTAATCGACCAATCTCAAAAGTGAAGATGGATAAGCAGTGGCAACAAGTTACAGAACAGGAAATTGCGCAGATGATTGCTGGATATATGGGAACAGGATTTTTCTATTTCGATGTAACCGGAGCAAAAGAAATATTAGAGCAACATGCCTGGATTAAGGAAGCATCAATTAAAAGAATTTGGCCGGATAGTTTGTTGTTAAGAATAACAGAGCAAGTCGCTATTGCACTTTGGGATGAGGATAAGCTTTTAACCCAGTACGGTGAAATCATTCAGCCAGAAAATGCTCGAGAATTGAATGGGCTACCGATTTTGTCGGGGCCAATTGATAGCCAGATTGAAGTAATGGAACAGTTTCAATTAATGAGCAAACTGCTGTTTTCTTCCGGGCTACGGTTAAGCGGATTAACTCTTAGCCAAAGAGGGAGCTGGAATTTAACTTTAAATGATTCAATGCAAGTTGCTGTTGGCAGAGAGCAAGTGGGCGAACGCTTACAACGCTTTATAGAATTTTATGAAGGTCAGCCTGCTGCACAGACAGCAGGCTTTAGTTCAGTAGATTTGCGCTATAACAATGGCATAGCAGTTGAAAGTTCTCACGAAGAGCGCGCAGAGGTGGCGGTCAGGTAATGCATTTAAAGAGTGAAAAAATCGATCTTCGAAAGCAGTTACTACTTGGAGACCATGGGTAATGAACGTAACAGTCGACGAAAACGTGATTGTTGGTTTGGACATTGGCACTTCCAAGGTAGTTGCAATCGTCGGTGAAATAAATGAAGGCGGTGGTCTCGATATTGTCGGTATAGGGAGCCATCGATCACGCGGACTAAAAAAGGGCACAGTGGTGAATATTGAATCCACTATGGAATCGATTCAGCGTGCGATCGAAGAGGCAGAGTTAATGGCAGGTTGCCAGATACATTCTGTTTATGCCGGCATTGCCGGGAGTCACATAAGGAGTATGAATTCGCATGGCATTGTGGCGATTCGTGATGGTGAAGTTATGAAGCCAGATATAGAAAGAGTCATCGATGCCGCACAAGCAGTTGCGATTCCTGCCGATCAAAAGGTGCTGCATATCCTGCCTCAAGAATACATTATTGATTCACAGGAAGGCGTGAAGGAGCCGCTTGGTATGTCTGGTGTGCGGCTGGAAGCTAAGGTGCATTTGGTAACTTGCGCCATAAACGCAGTTCAAAACATCGAAAAGTGTATTAGGCGATGTGGTCTTGAGACCGATGAAATTATTCTTGAACAATTAGCATCCAGCTACTCGGTACTGACGGAAGATGAGAAAGAACTCGGTGTTTGTTTAGTAGATATTGGTGGTGGCACGACTGACATCGCAATCTTTACTGACGGTGCTATTCGTCACACAGGTGTGATTCCAATTGCTGGAGATCAAGTTACTAACGATATTGCTATGGCTTTAAGAACGCCTACCGAAAATGCAGACGAAATAAAAATCAAGTACGCCTGCGCGTTAACCCAATTAGCAAGTCCAAATGAAAATATAAAAGTACCTAGTGTTGGTGATCGTCCACCGAGAGAACTTTCGCGCCAAGCTTTGGCAGAAGTAGTTGAACCAAGATATGACGAACTTTTTACTCTGGTTCAAGCAGAACTGCAGAGAAGTGGATTCGAAAATCTATTGGCAGCTGGGGTCGTGTTAACCGGTGGTACCAGTAAGATGGAAGGTGTAGTCGACTTAGCAGAAGAAATTTTCCATGCGCCAGTGAGAATTGGGGCCCCATACAATACTAACGGATTAGCCGATATCGTGAGAAATCCAATTTATTCAACTGGAGTTGGATTACTTCTTTATGGGCTTAAACAGCTCCAGGAACGAGAAGGAACGGATTCTGGACGCGAACCGCAAATTCAAATTGTGGACAAGGTTAAGAATTGGTTTCAGGGGCATTTTTAACAGTTACAAGTTATACAGATTCAGAACTTTTTAATAACGAGGGGGCTATATGTTTGAGTTAGTCGAAAACATACCGCAAAACGCTGTGATTAAAGTCATTGGTGTTGGTGGTGGCGGCGGAAATGCTGTTCACCACATGATTAGCAATCAGGTTGATGGGGTGGAATTTATTTGTGCAAATACGGATGCGCAAGCACTTGACAATCTTAAAGCAAAAACCATTCTACAAATGGGCAGCAATATCACCAAAGGATTAGGTGCAGGTGCGGACCCCGATATTGGCAGGCAGGCTGCATTGGAAGATCGAGATGAAATCGCTGAGATTTTGTCCGGCGCGGACATGGTTTTTATCACTGCAGGCATGGGGGGAGGTACCGGAACGGGTGCTGCACCAATTGTTGCAGAAGTTGCTAGAGAAATGGGAATACTCACGGTTGCAATCGTAACTAGACCGTTTCCATTTGAAGGCAAGAAGCGATCTTCAGTCGCTGAGCAAGGAATCCATCAACTGACTGAAAGCGTAGATTCCTTAATTACGATTCCAAATGAGAAATTATTAGACGTGCTCGGCAAAGAAGCATCGTTGTTGGAAGCATTTAAAGCGGCGAACGATGTTTTATTAGGAGCGGTAAAAGGTATCGCAGATCTCATTATGCATCCTGGCATGATTAACGTGGATTTTGCCGATGTTAAGACTGTTATGTCAGAAATGGGAATGGCAATGATGGGAACTGGAACTGCGACTGGTGTCGACCGAGCTAGAGAAGCCGCTGAATCTGCTATACGTTCTCCACTGCTGGAGGATGTTAACTTGCAAGGAGCGCGTGGAATTTTGGTGAATATTACTGCTGGGGAAAACCTGTCTCTAGGTGAATTTTCCGAAGTAGGAGACGCAGTGGAAGAATTTGCATCCGAAGATGCGACAGTAGTAGTAGGTACTGTGATAGATCCAAACCTGGATGAGGAAATGCACGTTACTGTTGTAGCGACTGGATTAGGTTCACAGCATGAGAGGCCCACGAAGGTTGTGGATAATACTGGCAATCAAAATGAAACTGACTATCGTCAATTGGATACGCCAGCAGTTATGAGAAATGGCCAGGGGGCAGAACGATCACCAGTAGTGGCTCAGGCAGTTGGTGCTGAAACTGATATCGATTATCTGGATATACCAGCTTTCTTGCGTAGACAGGCAGATTAAAGGAACGAAAAGAGTTTTTGCTTGTCTGCCTAACATAAATGAAAAAATCAGTATTGCGGGTAAACGCTATAACTTCATAAGAAAAATTTCTAAGAAATAAGAAGCAGACACAGGAGAAATCCGAAGGAGCACGCACATTTGGCAACAGTTTAATCCTTCGGGAGAACGCATATATTGGGATTTGCAGCCATTTTTGGTACTATGCCGCCAATTTTGCAACATTTGAGCAAAGAGTGGTGTCTGCGAGCAATTTCAATTGCACCGGTCTGTTGATGGCGAACGGCAAATCTGACTAATAATCAAACTATAGAATAGAAAAAGAGCACCGTTATAACAGCAGTAGAACAGGGCGAACATGATGTTGCGCTATTATAATAGCTGGAACAAAAGGGTATAGGGACATTATCCTGCAGCAACACAAATAAAGGCCTTTTACACTCAATGTTAAAGCAACGAACGCTTAAAAATGTAATTCGCGCAACTGGCGTTGGCTTGCACACCGGAGAAAAAGTATACCTGACTCTCCGTCCGGCTCCTGTGAATACCGGTATTATTTTTACTCGGGTTGATCTTGATCCTGCGATCCAAATTGAGGCACGTGCTGCAAACGTTGGTGATACCACGCTTTCAACAACCCTGGCTAAAGATGGCGTTCGAATATCAACTATCGAACATTTAATGTCAGCCATGTCAGGATTAGGCATCGACAATTGCTACGTCGATGTTAGCGCTCCTGAAGTACCAATAATGGATGGCAGTGCCGGTCCATTTGTTTTTCTGATTCAGTCCGCTGGAATAGAAGAACAACCTGAATTAAAGAAATTCATAAAGATTAAACGCCCCATTAAGTTGGAGCAGGACGACAAATCCGTAAGTCTTGAGCCATTCGATGGCTTTAAGGTTAGTTACACACTTTTGTATGATCATCCTGTGTATAAGAAGTACACGAAGAGTGCCTCCATAGACTTTTCCAGCACTTCATTTGTGAAGGAAGTAAGCCGAGCTCGCACTTTTGGATTCATGCACGAATTTGAAGAACTAAGGAACAGAAATTTAGCACTTGGGGCAAGCATGGATAATGCTATCGCAGTAGGTGACTATAAAGTCCTTAATGAAGATGGTTTGCGTTACGAAGACGAGTTCGTGAAGCACAAAATCCTTGATTCTATTGGAGATTTATATCTTTTAGGTAACAGCCTTATCGGCGAATTTAAGGGACATAAATCTGGACATGCTCTCAATAATGCTTTATTAAGAATGCTCGAAGTTAATGAAGACGCTTGGGAAATTGTCAGTTTCGATAACGAGACAATCGTTCCTATTTCCTACATGAAACCAGTGTTAGCGGCTTAATCCGTTACACTTTCCTAACTGGCTGATCTACAAGGATAAAATTAGTTAGGCGTTGGAGTTTCTGCAAAACCCCAAGTGTATTAACAGGGTGTCAGAGAAACGCTTAATAAATGAAGTTAATTCTTGTTGATGAACGTCACGGTCAAACTAAGACTATTGTCCTTAAAGGTTGGCTAAAA
>DFQD01000154.1:7257-9210 GCA_002377605.1 Gammaproteobacteria bacterium UBA3498
GTTTCCCAGAATGAGCGCATTTTCACAGTAGAAACAGCCCAGAGCTGGGATCGCCAAATAAAGGTTCAGGCTGAACAGCTCGAGGCAATAAAAGAAGAATCAGAGCAGCAATTAGAAGCACTGACTCTTCGTTTAGCTATGTTGCAAGCACGCTTGATGCGCCTCGATGCAGTTGGAGAAAGAATTACCACCATTGCTAATTTAGATAGTGGTGAATTTGACTTCAGTCAACCGGTAGCTATTGGCGGTCCAGGTAATGGGCAATCCGAAGCCTATACTACTGCCGGGTTGATTAGCGATGTTGAGCAATTGGAAAGTCAACTAGAAGATAGAACCCAGCAATTAGAAATTATCGAAGGGCTGATGGCTGACCGCAAGATCCAATCTGATGTTTTTATTGCAGGTCGCCCGCTTGAACGCGGATGGATTGCTTCCCGATTTGGGCAACGACCTGATCCATTTACCGGAAGATTAGCCTTTCACGCCGGGGTTGATTTCACCACAGGTCAATCCGGAGCAGAAATCAATACCGTGGCAGCAGGTGTAGTAACTTGGTCTGGGCCCCGCTCTGGTTATGGACTAATGGTGGAAGTAAATCATAGTAATGGATTTACTACCCGCTATTCTCACGCTGAAAAGCTCTTTGTTGAAGTCGGAGATATTGTTAAAAAAGGGCAAAATATTGCCCTAGTTGGTTCGACCGGAAGATCTACCGGCCCCCATGTTCATTTCGAAGTTTATAAGAACGGTAGAGTTGTTGATCCTGCTGCCTATATCCATCGCACTGCTAGATAATATCCTCTCTATTTAATTTTTTACTCCCTGGTCGACAGGTTCAGTACCTTGACCCGTTTTGATCATTCAAATACATGAATTTGCTAAAATAGACTCCATGAACTTACTTAATAAAATATTTGGTAGCAGTAATACTAGAAAGCTAAAGAAGATGAATCGCTTGGTTGCGGTCATCAATAATATGGAAGGAAGCTTTGAGAAGCTTTCCAATGATGAGCTGAAAGAGAAAACTGTCGAATTTAAAAGTCGTGTCGAAGCGGGGGAAGCATTAGAGACTATTCTCCCTGAGGCTTTTGCCGCTGTCCGCGAGGCTTCGAAACGAACTATCGGGCTACGTCACTTCGACGTGCAAATGATTGGAGGCATGGTTCTCCATCAGGGCAATATTTCTGAAATGCGCACCGGTGAAGGTAAAACGCTTGTAGCAACCCTTCCTGCATACCTTAATGGTTTGTCAGGTAAAGGAGTACACATCGTTACAGTTAATGAATATCTTGCTCACCGAGATGCCGACTGGATGCGTCCTATTTATGAAATGTTAGGTTTTTCCGTTGGTGTAATTAAATCTGGGCAAACACCTGATGAGAAAAAGGCTGGTTACGAATCGGATATCACCTATGGCACGAATAACGAATTCGGCTTCGACTACCTGCGGGATAATATGGCTTTTCGTCTCGATCAGAAGATGCAACAGGAATTGAACTTTGCCATCGTTGACGAAGTAGATTCAATTCTTATCGATGAGGCAAGAACGCCACTAATTATTTCAGGCGCAGCCGAAGACAGCTCAAAGCTTTATGTAGCCATCAACAAACTTATTCCTCGCTTGGAAAAAGGTGTCAAAGCCGAAAAATCTAAGATGGAAATGATGGATAAGAATTATGTTCCTGAGGACACCGGCCATTTCACTGTCGATGAAAAGAGTAGGCAAGTTGAATTAACGGAGTCAGGTCATGAATTTGTCGAAGATCTATTAATTAAACAGAAATTGCTGGGAGAAGGTCAGTCGCTATATGCGGCAACTAATTTAGGACTACTGCATCATGTCCATGCCGGTTTGAAAGCTCACCACCTGTTCAATAAGGATATCGAATACATCGTTCAGAACAGGCAAATTATTCTTATTGACGAACATACCGGTCGTACTATGGAAGGACG
>DFQD01000250.1 GCA_002377605.1 Gammaproteobacteria bacterium UBA3498
GCGGATAGGTTTGTGGTTGGCGCCTCAGCGCTGGCCCGAAATTTAGGGGTTTCCCCCTTGATGATTGGTCTCACCGTTGTCGCGTTCGGCACATCTGCCCCTGAGATTTTTTCCTCTGCAGTTGCGGCTCTAGAAGACAAGCCTGAATTAGCAATAGGAAACGCTCTGGGTTCCAATTTATTTAACGTTGGCGTTGCGCTAGGCATCGCCGCTGTCATCAGTCCACTGAAACCTCCCGAAACTCTGATCGACAAAGAATTGCCTGCATTATTACTCGTAACGATTGTCGTTGGCGTGCTGTTAATCGATTTGAGTTTAGGAGTATTCGATGCCCTCGTGCTAATCAGTATTACCGGATTTTTTGGTTACAAACTTTTCTACAAACGAACTAAGTCAATCGTGATTCCTGAAATTGAAAAATCAACAGTCGCAGAAATAAATAGTATCCTGGCCATACTCTACCTGATCCTCGGCCTTGTACTATTATTATATAGCGCAAATGTATTAGTAGCAGCCGCATCATCAATCGCCGAGGGATTTGGTGTGTCTACCGCTATTATTGGTTTAACCATAGTGGCCTTAGGTACCAGCTTGCCAGAACTCGCAGCCTCGGTTGCCAGCGTATTAAAAGGACATCACGATTTAGCCATCGGCAACATCGTAGGTTCTAATATATTAAACCTGCTAGCCGTACTTCCCTTCCCCGGTTTATTAAGTGCTGGCGCTATCGATTCTTTCTTATTCTATAGAGACTATATTGGAGTCTTAATTCTGACTCTTCTCCTTGCCTTCTTTTGCCATAGAGGAATAAAGAAGAACAAAATGATAAGTCGAATTAACGGAATCATTTTCTTGTCAATTTACGGGGGCTGGTTTACGTTAATGCTCATACAGACTCAGAGCTAATATAATTCCTCAAAAATATGTCAGCCGATAAACCCAAAAATAATTTATTTATAGAAAGCGCCTTAAGGGCTATCGAGGTCGAGGGCGCAGCAATTAACGCCTTGAAAGATAGAATCGGTACTGAGTTTGAACAAGCATGCTCCATTATCCTTAATTGTTCCGGCAGGGTAGTAGTAACTGGTATGGGCAAGTCGGGGCATATCGGCAAAAAAATCGCGGCAACCCTTGCCAGCACAGGCACCCCTGCAATGTACGTGCATCCAGGTGAAGCAAGTCATGGAGATATTGGAATGATTACCAATTCCGATGTGGTACTCGCACTTTCAAATTCCGGAACGACAGAAGAAATCACTACACTTCTTCCGATACTGAAGAGAAAAGATATTCCGTTAATCAGCATTACTGGTGATAAAAATTCAGCTTTGGCGGAAGCTGCATCAGCTAATATAGATGGCAAAGTCGAAGAAGAGGCTTGCCCTTTAGGTTTAGCACCAACTTCCAGCACGACGGCTGCATTAGTATTAGGTGACGCCCTAGCGATGGCTTTACTTGAAGCTCGAGGATTTACCAGAGACGATTTTGCTATTTCTCATCCCGGCGGCAATCTGGGTAGAAAACTACTAGTTAAGGTTAAAGATGTAATGCATAGCGGAACTGAGATTCCAAAAGTTACAGATCAAACACCCCTGGCGAGAGCTTTACGGGAAATGAGTGATAAAGGATTCGGCCTTACTACTGTCATTAATGGAGAAGGGTATATTCAAGGTGTATTTACTGACGGAGACCTGAGACGCTCACTTGATTCTGGCATCGACATTCAAAACACTCCTGTAAAAGATGTTATGTCATCGGACTACAAGTACATTTCGAGTAATGCATTGGCAGCTGAAGCCGCGCTTCTTATGCAAGAATCGAATATATATGTACTCATAGTCGCGCAAGAAGATGGATGCATAGAAGGCATTATAAAAATGCATGACTTGCTCGATGCAAACGTTGTCTAAGTAATTCATGAAATACAATCAAGAACAGATCGCTGTTACTAATGCCACTAAAAAAATCGAGTTGTTGCTATTGGATGTAGATGGCGTATTGACCGATGGGCGCCTTTACTTTTCTAACACAGGAGAAGAGTTAAAAACTTTTCACAGCTTGGATGGCCATGGCATCAAAATGCTAAAGAATACCAACGTGGAAGTCGGGATAATAACTGGGCGAATCTCAAAGATTGTTGAACATCGCGCAGAAAACCTAGGAATTGATCTGCTTCTTCAAGGGCGCGAAGACAAACTTAAAGCCACAATGGAGGTCGTTCTTGATAAGAGCTTAACCCTTGAGCAGGTAGCCTATGTTGGCGATGACTTACCAGATCTACCAGCTATCCAACAAGTCGGTCTAGGGTTCTCTGTTCCCAACGGACATGAAGATGTACAAAAAGCCGCAGCCGCAATTACAGAAAATATAGGTGGTAATGGGGCTGTTAGAGAAATCACCGATTTCATTCTTAAAAGTCAGAATAAATACTGAACTGCTATCTACCCCTAACTTTCTGTGTTTATTGACTACTCCCAAGGCCAAAGTCTGACCAGACTCCTCTATTTCCGGACATTCTGATAAGCTTTGCGTAAAGCGACAAGCGATTAGTGGAAATAATGCAAAGAATCATGCTCCTTTTAATCCCTGGTGCAATCGCTATTGCCATCTTTATTGCAATATCGACCTACGATAAAGCCAGTCAGAATCCTGCTGTTTCCGCCAATCTGAAGGCTCTGGATTACAACGCCTACTCAGAAAGGATTAATACCGTTCTATACAACTCAAATGGCGTGATTAATTACACGCTTCGCGCAGAAAGCCAAATTCACTTTATTGACGACCTTACAGAACTTGAAAAGCCTTTTATCAGGCTTTTTCAACAAGGCGAATCTCGCTGGAACATCGTTGCTAACAGCGGTCGCATTTTGGCCGACTTAAGAGAAGATGATTTGAAAAACAGAATGATTGAGCTAACCGGTGACGTTGAAGTCTTTAGCCTGGATAAGTATGGAAATCGAACAGTTATGTCTACCGATTTTTTAGAAGTAGATCCACAAAATGAAACATTGCAAACCGATCGGCCAGTTACTCTTGTAACATCTAATCTACAACAATCCTCTATAGGAATGTTCGCAGACTTAAAAACCGAAAAAATTGTTTTTCATCGCGACATACAAGGACACTATGAGCAGGCAACTAACTAGCATCCTAAAACTAGCTGCATGCCTTGGGATTATTCTTCAGCCTTCAATTTCTGCGCTTGAATCCGATGGAGATCAACAAGTGCTTTGGAGTTCAGAGGGTGATTCCACAATGAGCATACAAGGCAATATACGGATTTTAGAAATGAGCGCTAATGTGCGCGTAACTCAAGGCACATTAGAAATACTCGGCGATGAAGCAATCTTTGAATATGAAGCTAATTCCAATGAATTAAAGAAAGTTACTGTGAGTGGATCTCCAGTTCGCTATCAACAACAGTTGGACGAAGACGGCGCATTGGTAACCGGCACAAGTGATATGCTTCTTTTTTATACCGACGAGTTAGACGAAACAATATTGGAGTTATTAGGAAACGCCAATATTGAGTCGCCAGATTCAACAATGCGCTGTGAGGCGATTGTTTATATTTCTGATCGCGATTTGATTCGAGAAGCAACCGGGCCTTGCCAAGGAACCTTGAGCTCGCAGCCCAATTAAGCAACCTTAGAATAATTAAATGCTAAAAGCCGTAAGTCTCGCTAAAAGTTACAAAGGACGCAAAGTAGTAAGGGATGTTTCTCTTAGCATTGAGCAAGGGGAAATTGTCGGCTTGCTTGGACCAAACGGCGCTGGTAAAACCACCTGTTTCTATATGATAGTTGGTTTAATAAATGCCGATTCCGGCGATGTTTCAATTAACGAAAATTCTCTCACTTCGTTACCCATTCACAAGAGAGCCAGCTTCGGCCTTTCATACTTACCTCAAGATTCTTCAATTTTTCGCACTTTAAGTGTGGAGAATAATATTCTTGCCATTCTTGAAACTCGTCATGATTTAAGTGGCTCTGAAAAACAAAGGAAACTAGAAGCACTTCTGGATGAATTTAATATCAAGCATATTCGTCACAATAAAGGCATGAGTTTATCTGGCGGCGAACGACGCAGAACTGAAATTGCACGGACACTGGCAATGGACCCTAAATTTATTCTATTAGACGAGCCCTTCGCTGGCGTAGATCCAATTTCAGTCAGCGACATCAAAGAAATCATTCAGCATTTAAAGGCGCGAGACATAGGTATTTTACTGACAGACCACAACGTTAGAGAAACCTTGGATATTTGCGAGAAGGCTTATATCGTGAGTGAAGGCCAAATTATCGCCAAGGGAACAGCCGTCGATATTCTAAACAATGAAAAAGTTCGAGAAGTCTATTTAGGAGACCAATTCCAAATCTAAGCGCGCTTCAAAGTACTGTGCAATAAAGGCATGGTTTTTGCTATAATACTGACTTGTTAAAATACTTACCTATACTGAAAATTGTCGCAGTTAGATCATACATTCTTTTAAATAGCCCAATCTATGAAACTTTCGCTACAGCTAAAGCTCGGTCAGCAGCTGACAATGACGCCACAGCTGCAGCAAGCGATTCGACTACTCCAACTTTCAACTCTAGATCTTCAGCAAGAAATTCATCAGGCATTGGAAACCAATCCGATGCTGGAGCTTATTGAAAGTAGCGACGAAGAAGAGTCTTCTATGAATCAAGAAGACGATACACAAACTCTAGAAAAAGAAAGCTCGAAACCGTCCGAAGTATCTAATGACGAACAAGTAATGAATGGAGACGATGGTAGTTGGCAAGAACAAATTCCTGGTGATCTAGCAGTGGATAGCAATTGGGATGATATCTATCCTAATACCTATTCATCTACGAGCTCCTATAATGCCGATTCCCCGGATTTCGAATCCAGAAATACGGCAGTCGATACATTACAGGATCACTTACTCTGGCAATTAAACCTAACCCCGATGTCCGAAAAAGACAAGAGCATCGGTTTTACCATTATCGATGCTATTGATGCCAATGGAATGCTAACGGTCGATATCGAATCGATACACGCCGGGTTTGAAGGCGAATTTGAAGTGGAATTAGATGAAATATTGGCAGTGCTTCACCGTATCCAGCAATTTGATCCTATTGGAGTAGGTTACCGCGATCTTTCAGAGTGTTTATTAATTCAACTAAATCAACTTGAAAATCCAAAAGAGCCAAAGCTAATTAGTAATGCTAATCTTATAGTTAAAGAGCATATAAGCTTGTTGGGTAACCGAGACTACGCGCAATTAATGCGCAAGACCAGACTTAAAGAAGCAGAACTTATAGAGACAATAGAGGTCATTGAAAGTCTGGATCCGCGACCAGGTGCAAACATCTCGCCGCCGTCCACCACCTACATCGTCCCCGATGTAATAGTTACAAAACAGATCGAGCCTGGTAAGTGGAAGGTAGAATTGAATCCAGATACCGCAGCAAAAATTCGAATCAATAGCGCTTATGCATCATTAGTAAAACGGGCAGACTCAAGCGAAGAAAACAACTATCTGCGTGACAATTTACAAGAGGCCCGCTGGTTTATAAAAAGCCTACAGAGTCGTAATGAAACTCTGATGAAAGTAGCGACAAGAATTGTTGAACATCAAAAAGGGTTTCTTGAGAATGGTGAAGAGTCTATGAAGCCTTTGGTACTACATGACATAGCTGAAGCAGTGAACATGCATGAATCCACTATATCCCGGGTGACAACGCAGAAATACATGCATACACCGAGAGGAATTTTCGAACTCAAATATTTCTTCTCCAGCCACGTTTCTACCAAAGGCGGCGGTGAATGTTCTTCCACCGCTATTCGAGCAATCATTAAGAAATTAATAGCAGCAGAGAATGCAAGAAAACCATTGAGCGATAGTAAAATCACTCAATTGCTCGAAGACAAAGGAATAAACGTAGCAAGACGAACTATCGCCAAGTATCGAGAATCTCTTTCCATTCCTCCATCGAATGAACGCAAGCGACTCGTAGAATAGCCCTCATATATCATGGAAGTGCCCCTACTGTTTAAGTCATACAGTTAAAGAGATCATCAATGCAATTGGAAGATATCCTTACATCAGAACGCTGTTATTGTAAGCTTGAGGGGACAAGCAAGAAACGGATACTAATGAATATCAGCGAAAAGCTGGGACAGCAGTTCGCCACGCTCGACGAAAGTGAAGTATTTAACTCTATCATGGCTCGAGAGCAACTAGGTAGCACGGGACTGGGAAATGGCATTGCGATTCCGCATTGTAGGGTTCCCCATTGCCAGGGAATTATCGGTGCCTTAGTTACCCTAAAGAGCCCAATCGATTTCGATGCTATTGATAGCAAACCTGTGGATCTACTTTTTATACTAATCGTACCTGAAGAAAAAACTGACGAACACGTAAAAACCCTAGCTGGTCTTGCGGCGCTATTCAACGATCCTGATTTTTGCTACACATTAAGACAAACCCAGGACAACGAAGAACTCTATAATATCGCTATAACTTTCTAAAACGGCGTACATTAGAAATTTCAGGGGTTAAGAGTTACAAAAGATGAAGCTGACCATTATCAGCGGTAGATCAGGCTCAGGAAAAAGTACTGTTCTTCATATTTTGGAAGATCGCGGTTATTACTGTATTGATAATCTTCCTGCGAGCCTACTCCATGCCCTGGCCAATCGCGTG
>DFQD01000045.1:0-800 GCA_002377605.1 Gammaproteobacteria bacterium UBA3498
AGTATTGAAATATCACTCAAGAATAATTACTCCGCCCCATTCATTAAAAGGAGAAAGACTATGAAGTTAGTGAAATCGTTCGCGCTGTTTGCCATCTTTTCAACCCTTGCAGCACCGGCTAATGCTCAGTTTGATAGCGTTGGCTCAATCGACTTTCCAACCTCAGAATCTGGTGAAGCTCAACAGTACTTCCTGCGAGGAGTCGCAATTCTGCATAGCTTTGGATGGGAGCAAGCCCAAGAGCAATTCCGGGCTGCACAGGAACTAGCGCCTGACTTTGCTATGGCCTATTGGGGTGAGTCACTTGCCTACAACCACCCTCTGTTCTCAAGCATGGATTCTACTGAACCTCGAGCTGCGCTGGAGCGTCTTGGACCGACAGCGGAAATTCGGATGGCGAAAGCATCAACCGCTCGTGAAAAGGGATTTCTTAACGCCGTAGAAATTCTTTGGGGCGAAGGGGAAATAGGGGATCGCAAGCTTGGCTATATGGAAGCAATGGAAGATCTCTATGAGAGCTTTCCGGATGACGACGAAGTCGCAGCTTTCTACGCTTTGTCAGTTCTGAGTGCTCGTGCAGTAACTCCTGATCGCGACCTAGATAATCGCATGGCGATTCGCGCAGGAACCATTGCATTAGATATATTCACCAGAAAACCAATGCACCCAGGTGCAGCACACTACACAATTCACTCGTTTGACGATCCGATTCATGCGCCACTTGCACTGGAAGCCGCCTATCGCTATGCCGAAATTGCACCGGCGGTATCACATGCGAGACATATGCCTACTCACATCTT
>DFQD01000045.1:1187-7918 GCA_002377605.1 Gammaproteobacteria bacterium UBA3498
GGGCAAAGCATGGGAGATGCAATCCATGCCTTAGACTGGGGTCAGTATGGCGATCTGCAGAAAGGCGACTATGAGAAAGCTCGTCTATGGATCGATCGCATTGAAACCATGTCTACTCAAGGTGGATTTGCTGAAGGCGGAGCTCGTGGAGCAGCCGGCGCAGCTCGAGCAAACAACACTGTTGCCCTAACCAAGAACCGTTACATCGTTGAAACCGAAGAGTGGCGAATCCAGGACATCACAGAAGATTCTCCAGATCATGAAATTCTAGCGACAGCTCTCTCCGCTTATCACGCTGAAGATCAAGCTACCATGCAATCAGCTGAGCAAGAATTGAAGCGTCGTGTTGAATCTGGTGAAGATGGCTTCACTGCCATTATGGCAAACCAGGTTAGCGGTTTACTTCATGCTGGCATGAATCACCCTGATGTAGCTGCACGCTTCTTTGACCAGGCGGTTGAAATAATCACGCCGATGGCACCGCCCCGTGGGTCAGCCCAGCCAATTAAACCAGTATTTGAGATGTATGGTGAAGTGCTGGCAGACCTCGGTCGGCACGAAGACGCAGTCAAGCAATTCGAAACCTCGCTTGAGCGTATGCCTAATCGTCCACATTCATTATTGGGCATGGCCCGCGCGCAAGCCGCTACTGGGCACGCTAACGTAGCAGGTGAGTACTACCAGATGCTGGTTAACATTTGGGAAGGTGATGAAGGCTTTGTTTCCGAAGCTCGCTCTTATCTTGCAGGTAATGCCGGCGGTGGATCCGAGTAGAAAATTCAAGCAGTAAAAAGGTCGGAAAGACGTAAATCCTTCCGACCTTTTGTTTTCGTTTCTTAGTGCGCACACTCCCAGTGCCTGGTGACATTAAAGACTACTTTTGCAGGCCTACTCATTAGGGATTTAGTTATCGTTCCCCTATCTTTCTCAGCTGGCGAGATAAAGGCAACTTTGTAATGTAGCCTTCATAGGCAAATTCATATCAGAGGAACCGTTTCATGAAGTTGAGGACAAACAGTCAGATATAAAGGTCGCTTACAAGAAAGGTGGAGCGATGAATCAGATCTGTCTTCTCTTTTACAGATTTAACTCGATCTAATTAAATCGATAATAGCTTGAGCTACCTGGTCTGGCGCGTTTTCCTGCACAAAATGTCCGCCTCTCTTGATTGTTCGATGAGATAACCCTTGCGCCCCAGGAACACGTTTCCTGAACACCGGCTCCATGGCCCGGGTCACAGGATCGTTATCAGCAAAGGCACAAAGAAATGGTTTTTCGAAGGAATCAAAAAATTCCCACGCCTTACGCTGTTGTTCCAGTGAAGGTGAAGTAGGCAACATTGGAACCTGGCTGGGCATTGCCCGCGGGCCCATTTTGTAACTTGGGTCTGGAAATGGTGCATCGTAAGCTTTCGCTAACGGCGAAGGAAACGGTGAGGTCACACCGAGTTTGTGCATTAGAAATTTTAACAGCTGCAAAGGTTTTGGCGTGTGTTCCATCATCATCGACATGATAAATCCTATAGGCATGTCTTCATTTTCCCAGCACCATTTCTGCCAATAGGCAAATCTTAAAGCAGGATGTCCGTCACTATCCATACTACGAATATTTTTCTGCATTTCGGCCAAAGAAGGAGTTGGCGCACTGAGGCGAAAGTTTTCAATTTCTTCTATTACAGAATCGGGGACATCTGGATTATAGGGCAAGCCGGTGTTGGAGATAACGACCCGGTCGAAGCGCTCTGGTTGATTCGCAATCATTCGTAGCCCAATGAGCCCACCCCAGTCCTGACCAAAAAAAGTGATACTTGAAAAATCATTAGCCATCAGCCAATCGCCCATCCACTCGACTTGACTCTCGTAACTGTAATCCTCACGTGCTGCAGGTTTATCGGATTTACCATAACCAATTAGATCAGGAGCAATCACCCGCATTCCAGCGGAAGTTAAGTAGGGAACGACTTTTCGGTAGAGATAACTCCAGACAGGCTGCCCATGCATACATAATACTAGGGACCCATCGGACGGGCCTTCATCCAGATGATGAATGCGCAGTTCGTTCTCAGCCTTAGTTTGGATTGTGGTGTAGTTCGGTGCAAACGGATAGTCTGCAAGATTTTTAAATCGAGAGTCTGGGGTTCGAAGAATTTTCACTTGGATTCCTTATCTAAATCTCGAACCGATTCATTAATGCTTTTTTTGCAAGCAAAGACATATTGTAGAGAATGACTAGTTTGATTTATTAAACAAATAGAAACGAAAGGTTTAAGATTTTTTAAGCTGCTTACAATTATTAGTTGTTCCACAAGATGTACTCTAACTCTCCATCAGGAATTTGATTAATAGGATAGTCAATCGTTATTGTCGACTCAGAAGTTGTTGGCCATAACGGTTCTATCATCTCACTGTCCAGCTCATAAAGAGTTTGGCGCAGTAGTTCGGCTCGACCGGGTTGCAAATTAGATAAATTGATCTGTTCGGTAGGATCTTCATTAAGATTAAATAACCATTCATTACCATTCTGTTCCTGTACTTGTAATTTCCAACCATCAGACTGAACCACTTTGTAGCCACCGCTGCGCCAGTAGAGTGGTCTGGATAGCTGGGGCTGATTATCCTGCAGCGCGTTAGCAAGAATGTCCACCCCATCAATGACTCGATCAACGGGTGGGTCGATTCCTGCTGCAGCCAACACAGTAGAAAATATGTCGATATGAGCAACCGGCGAATCATATATGCTGCCTGCAACAATCCGCTCCGGCCATTTGATAAAATAAGGCACATGAATGCCGCCTTCGAAGAAACTGATTTTCCAACCGCGGAACGGTTTGTTGATATCCGGTAATCCCAGATAGCCAGCCCCACCATTATCGCTGGTAAAAATTACTATTGTATTTTCTTCTAAACCGTTCGCTTCCAATGCATCCAGCACTTGTCCTACACCACGATCAAGTCCACGTAACATGGCTGCGTAAGTTCGTTCTGTATGATCTTCAATGTGGGAGAGTGCATCGTAATCGGATTTCTCTGCCTGCAGCGGCGTATGGGGTGCGTTATAGGACAGATACATGAAGAAAGGACGATTGCGATTCAACTCAATCGCATTTACAGCTTCGCGTGAGAGAAAATCTGTCATATGAGTGTCAGGTTTGAATCGCTCTCCATTGTTGTATTGCGCACTAAACCTGAGAGCACGCCAAAGAAAATTATCTATCGGATCGAAAGCCTGTTTTGAATTAACAACATTTGCATCGTCTTCATCGAGGTAGAGACCGGCACCACCTAACATGCCAAGAAATTCGTCGAATCCCTGATCATTGGGAACAAAGCCTGGTGTAGTACCCAAGTGCCATTTGCCCAAGGCGATTGAGTGATAATTTTTCTCGCGTAACATTTCTGGGAGTGTTATTTCTTCTGAAGGCAATCCCAACCGCTCTGGCGGTGGATAATTAGGGATATCGCGTCCGGCAAAACCAGGTGAAGTGGGAGTAAATTCGAATCCCATACGTGGGCCATAGCGGCCCGTTAACATGGCAGCTCGGGAAGGTGCGCAAGTGGCGTTTCCGGCATAGGCCCGGGGGAAATGCATACCCTGCTTTGCGATGGAATCAATGTTCGGGGTGGGGACTGAACCGCCGGCAATGCCGCCTCCATAGAAGGTGATGTCATTCCAGCCTAGATCGTCCGTAAGAATAAGTAGGATATTGGGGGGTGTAGCCTCCGATCCTGTCGTAGGTGAAGCAGGTCCTATTTCCCAACTGAATGGCAAATCATCTTTACTGCCAACATCGCTTTCTGCTGCCAGAATTTGATCGTTAAAGCGAGTCTGGTTAAGAACCACAAGTAAGCAAACTAAAGTCAGAATTCCTGCTACTTCGGTTTTTGGTTTCATTTGCTGAATACACCCAGACAACTAGCCAAAGACGAGTTTAGACTCTTTGATAGTAACATGTACAATAAAGTGCGCTAGCGAAGCAGTTGCGTAAATATTTTTCCAATTAAGATTGGGGAGTAATAATGAGTAAAAAAAAGACAGTTCAAAGTAGACGCGAGTTTATAAGTAATTCTGGCGCGGCCGCCGGACTAACAGGATTCGCAGGTTTATTTAGCAATAGCGCACAGGCTCATACTATAGAGATAAATGCTATGGGCCCAACACCAGAGCAGGCTCAGGCCTTTGCTCAATTACCGGATCGCCCGGTGGTAATGGTGAACCTGCTCAAGTTCAGTAGTGACGGTAACGGTGCAAGCGACTATGCTCAATACGGTGAAGATGTAGGCAGAATTCTGGAACGCATTGGTGCCGAAATAATTTTTCGTGGCGAATGTCGCATGACTTTTATCGGTGCGACCGAATGGGATTCTATGATTATGGTCCGCTATCCCAATTCACAGGCATTGCTGCAGATGGCGCAATCTGATGAGTATCAATCAATCGCCGGTAATCGCAGTTCTGGCCTGGAAGGACAAATGAATCTTGCAGTGTTTGAAAGTTAAACCGGGATTGTGAATAAAATATTTCTTCTGTATGAATGCAATGAATATTGGATTGAAACGATTTTTATTAGTAGTAGTCGGTATCGCAGGCATACCGCCGTTGCTATTTGCGCTCGTGCTGCTGTTTTACCCTCGCCCGGAAAATCTGACACCTACCCATATCTATCTGGGTAGTGAACAGAGTATTAATTATTGTGAGCTGCCGGTTCTTGATGGCTCAGGTTTATTAGCTGATGACTTCCCACAAGGACACACTCCGAATTGTGGCTATGAAGTGTTCCCAAAACCAATTCTTGCAGGATGCACAGAACCGCTCCAGGAAGGTGCAACCGATATGCGTGGCCTGTGGATTGAAACAAGAAACGATGGAACCATTGGTCATATGGAAAGAATTGAACAGTGTGGAAATCGTTATGTCGTCACGGCCGCTGGCGTTGTCCATGACATGACCACAGATGGGTTGCTAACGGGCGCTTCTAACGATGTACGCCCGCTATCTGTTGGGCCGCTTAACCTTTGTATTCGTACCAGTGCAACAACAGAATGGATCGATGGTCGACTTCAGTTTGAAGCATTAGGACTAGTACCAGTTGTCACTCGTTATATCGAGGATGGACAACTTAGATGGGAATACCCCAGTCGTGGTCTTACTACCATGGATCGAATTTGTGAGTTACCTAGACACCAGCTGGAAAGCCAATAATCACTCGCAGAAAATTTTAAAGTCAATTCAGTTAACTCGAATAATCCCTACACTTCCTTCTATATCGATTTCGGTTCCCCACTCATCAGAAAGACGCTCTACTCGTTCCAGAATTTGTTGAGCATGTTGCAAGTCCGCCATGCGCGGAATACCCAAACGGGAATCAGGCCCATCAATTCCCAACTCTGTCGGGTAGAGTCGCACTTCAGTGAGCTCACCATCTTCATAATGACTAATAGCAACCAAACTCTCTAATGACTGGGTTGAGCCACCAAAATTTCTAGCGAACTGTTGCATTCTTCTGTTTGAGTTTGCATCTGCAATACCAAGAGCAAGTTCTAATTCCCATTGCGCTTCTCTAAAAAATTCACCCAAGCCATAGAAAATTGGTTTGCCATTGTAAATTTCTATGCCGCGCAGAGTTTGTACACCAGTACCGACAAAGGCATCGGCGCCAGCATCGATCGCCTTGCGAGCTAACTCTTCGTAGAACGCCGGTGGGCGTGTACTTAGATGTTGAGTTTCCACGATCGAACGGCTTTGATGAATGTGTGCGGCGGCAATGACGAAATCTCCGAGTTGCCGCGCGTTTCGAATGTTTCTCAGAATGCGATTAAGATCGATGTCGCTCATATCGTAAACAACAGTTCCAGGGATTTCACCATCTCTCACCGTACGATAATTTGGATTATTCCTACCGGAACTGGACGCAGGAAAATTAATGCCTGTCGATGCAGATGCATTCGCGAATGGCCGAGGATTGTCATAGTTTTCGCGCTGCCGCAAAAACCCTTCCCGTACTTGTTCCAGCGCATCAAACTGATCTTGAGAAACAAGGATCGTCTCGCTGTAGTTGAGCATGTTAAGCCCGGGCCTACCACCTAAGTTTCCAATCAATGGCGTAGCGGCTAGACGATTATGTTCAGGCCAGATAGGTGCATGGGTTCCAACCAATGCTGCGCGACCTTTTGTGGTTTCATAAAAAGCTGGCGCTGCTGCTTCCTGCAAATTCTTACCCGAACCTGCATGAATAATTCCAGCTTCGTCTAACAATGCGTTAGTAGAATACATACCAGCGAATTCAGAATCCAAAAGATGGTTCTGAGCACGATTGACCATATCAATTCCCATGGCCTTAAGATCTGTAGCAACCTCATGGGTTCCTACGAACCCATTCATGGGGCCATCAAACTCTTTAATGTTTGCCAATTCCCCTTCCATATTGCCCATAGCTAAATCAGCGTTTCGCAGCAGATCAAAAACTGCCTGCACTTCAGGATCAGCAAGTTGAGACGCAGGTCTTCGAATCATTAAATCCCCGACACTGGCGAAGGTAAATTCACCTGCCATGGACATTGCCCGATTTCTTTCGTTTAGTGGCAGCAAGTCGGTTTGTGCATGCAGACTCATCGCTACTAAAGCGAGCGTGACAGAACCTATTATTAATTTAGCTATTCGCATAACAGCTCCAGAATTGGTGTACTAATTACAGGCGGAAAACAATTCGGTTCGAACTTCCACACCTTTTTCTG
>DFQD01000011.1 GCA_002377605.1 Gammaproteobacteria bacterium UBA3498
CAGTACTAATAATGCGTGGAGAGGCTCGGCCAGGAATGGCTGCCGTGCTAACGATAAGATCTGAAGCTCCTACATGTTTCGCTAGAATTTCCTGTTGTTGCTGCTTCTCTTCTTCAGTCAATTCTCTGGCGTAACCGCCTTCTCCTTCTGCTTTGATTTCGATATCAACAAACTTAGCACCGAGTGATTCGACTTGTTCTTTTACCGCTGCTCGAACATCGTAACCTTCTACAATGGCCCCTAGCCTTTTTGCGGTAGCGATGGCTTGCAGTCCAGCAACGCCAGCACCGATCACCAAACATCTGGAGGGGCGAATGGTTCCAGCTGCAGTAGTTAACATGGGGAGAAACTTACCGAGAATATTGCTACCTAGTAGCACCGCTTTGTATCCAGCAATCGATGCTTGGGATGATAGCGCGTCCATTGCCTGGGCGCGGGATATTCGGGGAATTAGCTCAACTGAAAACGCACTAATATTTTTAGCAGCCAGATGCTTGAATCGATCCAAATCAGAGTGGGGATTTAAAAACCCAATAAGGATCGACCCTTCTTTTAATTGTTCGATTTGTTCCGAAGTGGCTGGATTTACGGTTAGGGTAATATCGGCTTTACTAAATAATTCTCTGGAGTTTGAAACTACAGTAGCGCTCCCATAGTCGGCATCTGTATAACCAACTAATTCTCCAGCATGTGTTTCTATACTCACATTGATTCCATCTTTAGCCAGTCGATTGACAACGTCTGGTACTAATGCAACCCGTTGTTCGTCTTCACGAACTTCCTTCGGCACACAAATCTCTATCGTCATAGCTTTCCCCGAGGGTTCAATTCTGCAATGCAGCGCGCAGTATATAACGATGATCGAAGAGGTCAACGTATAGAAACGTAGGAAACTCGGCTTCTTGCGAGCGATAGTTTTTGCTAGAATCCGAGCCCCTTCGACCTTAATCCCCAATAGGATGGGCCGAAGCGTTAATAATCTGATAAGACTTAGGATAAAGATGAGCAAATCTGACAGTAACCGTCATATCCGTTTGATGGATACCACCTTGCGTGATGGCGAGCAGACTCAGGGCGTATCTTTTTCGGTAAACGAAAAAGTGAATATAGCTCGCGCTTTGTTGCAATCTTTAAAAGTAGACCGCATCGAAGTGGCATCTGCCTGTGTGTCAGAAGGCGAAAAGGAAGCGGTCGCTCATATTTGTGAATGGGCAGCCATTGAAGGCCTCGATGATCGTGTTGAGGTGCTTGGCTTTGTTGATTACAAGCGTAGTGTCGACTGGATCACTAGTGCAGGCGGTAAAGTAGTCAACCTTCTAGCAAAAGGAAGTGAAAAGCATTGTAGAGAGCAGCTGGGCAAGGATCTGGAGAGTCATATTAATGATATAACTCGCACCGTTGAGTATGCGCGGGAGCAAGGTTTAAAAGTCAATATGTACTTGGAAGATTGGTCGAGTGGTTATCAAAACAGTAAAGACTATGTTTTCGGATTAGTCTCAGGTACTCAGCATCTGGCCATTAACCACTATTTATTGCCTGATACTCTGGGTTTGTTTGCGCCAAATGAGGTTTTTGATGCGTTAACTGAAATGCAGCAACAATTTCCGAAGGTCGAGTTCGATTTTCACCCTCATAACGATTACGGATTAGCAACTGCAAATGTGTATGCGGCGATTAATGCTGGCATAAACAATATTCATTGCACCATGAACTGCCTCGGTGAGCGAGCAGGGAATGCTTCCCTTGCAGAGGTGGCAGTTATGGTTAAAGACAAACTCGGATTTGAGATTTCAATCGATGAAAGCCGTATCAACGTGCTAAGTCGAATGGTAGAAAATTTCTCAGGTAAATGGATCGCTGCTAATACGCCTGTAGTCGGAGCCGATGTATTTACTCAAACGGCAGGCATTCACGCTGATGGTGATCTCAAAGGCAATCTCTATGTTTCTCGATTGAGTCCTGAAAGATTTGCCCGTAAACGTAAATACGCTCTCGGAAAAATGAGTGGTAAGGCCTCGATTGCAAATAATTTGGAAGAACTGGGTATATCTCTATCACCTGAAGATCAGGCAAAAGTATTAGAACGGGTAGTTGCGCTCGGTGATTCCAAGCACGTAATTACTTCAGAAGATTTGCCATTCATTATTGCCGATGTAATGGAAAGCAAAGAGTATCAGCACATTGAGCTTCAAAACTGTTTCATCAACACGGGTCTTGATGTTGAAAGTACAGCATCCTTACTGGTAACTATTGACGGTGATGAATATCAGAGCTCTGGAGCAGGGAATGGGGGCTTCGATGCGTTCATGGACGCTATCGAAAAAGTCTTAAGTGAGAAAAGTTTTGTTATGCCACTTTTAGCAGACTATGAAGTACACATTCCTCGTGGCGGAAAAACTGACGCGCTAACGGAATGTATTATTACCTGGCAAACAGATGATCAGGAATTTAAAACCCGAGGTGTTGATTCGAACCAGGTATTGGCTGCAGTAAAAGCTACGCTGCGCATGATTAACATCATGTTGCACGCACAAGCTACAGTCTAGCTAGTTCTTCGGTGACTAGATCACCAAAACCATCAGTGCTAATCATTTTGGCATTAATACCTGGCTTGGAAAGATCAGGAGTGGAGTACCCTTGAGCGAAGACACTTTGCATGGCTTGCCAGACCTTCTTTGCTTCATCCTCCATGTTGAAGCTCATCTCTAGCATCATCGCTACAGAACCAATCATAGAATATGGATTAGCAATGCTTTGGCCGGCAATATCAGGGGCCGAACCATGGGATGGTTCATAATAAGCTTTCTTGGGGCCTATACAGGCTGATGGCATAAGCCCTAATGAGCCGAGAATTCCACCTCCCTGATCGGAAAGAATATCCCCAAACATATTTTCCATAACCATGACATCGAATTGGCGTGGATTAAGGCATAAGTAAGTTGCGGCAGCATCCACTAGGAAGTGAATAACCTCTACGTCGGGATAATCTACTCCAACTTCCTCTATTACTTCATTCCATAGAACGCTGGATTTCAGCACATTGCTCTTATGAATATTGTGCAGAACTTTCTTGCGCTTCTTAGCGGTATCAAATGCTACTCTGGCGATTCGCCTAATTTGATCTTCATCGTATTCAAGGCTTTCATTTACAAAGCGCTTTCCATCTTCGTTAATCCCAGTTTCTTTATTGCCAAAATACAAACCACCTACCAATTCGCGAATGATAATGAAGTCGATTCCATCACCAATGATGTCAGGTTTTAATGGAGAGAAATGGGCAAGCCCTTTTGGCAAGAAGACTGGCCTGAAATTAGCAAAAGTATTATATCGGCGTCTTAATGGTAACAATGCTCCTCGTTCAGGCTGCATATCCAATGGAATCTTCTTAGATTCTTCATGGCTGAGCCCAATTGGTCCCTTTAGAATTGCGTCTGCCTTATCGCAAATAGCCTTGGATTCTTCGGGAAATGAATGGCCATGAGAGAAATAGGCTGAAGCTCCAAAAGGTGCGGGTAATAATTCAAAATTAACTTGATTGCGTTCAGCTATCAGATCCAAGATCTTGGTCGCTTCGGCCATAATTTCGGGGCCAATGCCATCGCCGTCTAATATTGCGACTTTGTAGGAATCCATGGGGTATTAAAGAGTCCGTGCATAAAAAAATTAGGTGCGTAATCTACCATGGGCTTTACAAACTGAACAGTCGAAGCCCACGAACAATTATGTAAATGGGCATTTATTTGCTCGCCATAAATCCCGAGACAAGCTAGTTATTAGTGCCAATTGCGCTATTTAATTTTTGGAGGAAAATTAATCAAAAATAGGTAAAAACTAGAAAAATTAGTAATAGATCTTGTATTCGGCCGATAAAGTCAGTAACCAAATCTAGAGGTGAGTCATGGATGTTATTGGGAGTACCGGTTTTGCTCTATTATCTATTGCAGTGGTGTATATAGGGATGAAGATTGATGACAAGCTTCAACAAAGATCGGAAGGCGTCAATAAAAGTGTTGCAGAATAGCTAACGGTTGTTCGGGGGCTATGCGGCTAACGCTATCATGCTAGGTGTTTTCTC